>JBDLVL010000001.1:0-3582 GCA_039804765.1 Actinomycetota bacterium
CGAAGTGACTTGACCTCAGGGCCAGAAAGCGCCATTCCAGCTTCGTAGGTATCCAAAATTAGGTAGTCGTGGCGAGCTTTACGGTTGCTGGCTACAACCTTCTGACCACGTTCTCTAGGCATAAGACTTCTATATTCGCAGGTATCGGCGAATTGCTAGACCAGAGGCCAGCGCCGCCAACACAATTCCGGCAGCAATCAGCACCGGAACTACAAGAAGACCATCGGCCAGACCCACGAAACTAGTGAACGGCAAGCGCTCTGCTAGGTAGCCCTGCACAAAGAACTGAACAATCGCCAACACTGCCCCGCCGGCCAGAATTGAACCGATAGTCGCCGCCACAACACCCTCGAGAATAAATGGCAACTGTATGTAGAAATTGCTGGCGCCCACTAAACGCATGATGCCAAGTTCGCGGCGTCGACTAAATGCAGACAAACGAATAGTGGTTGAGATCAAAAGCGCTGCAGCGAACAGCATCAGCGTTGCGATTCCAATTGCGGCAAGCGAAGCAGCATTCAGAATGCTGAAGATCTGATCCAGGTAACTGCGCTGGTCTCTCACTTCTTCAACACCGGCAACACCGCTAAAACTCTCGGTGATGATTTGACTCTTGGTTGAGTCCTTTAACTTGACCCAGTAGGTCTCATTTAGCTGCTTTGCAGTTACATACTTGGCAACCGCGTTGCCCTTGAACTGCTCTTGAAAAGTGGCATAGGCCTGATCGTGGTTTTCAAAATAGTACTTGTCGATGTACTGACTAAGTGTTTGAGACTCCAACTTGGCTTTGACGGCGGCTTTCAGATCTTCCGAGGCCTCACCCTGTGGGCAGACATCGGTAGCCGAAACATCACTACACATGTAGACCGCAACCTGGGCGCGGTCGTACCAGTAGTTCTTCATCTGACCAATCTGCATCTGCAGCAGTGATGCAGTGCCAACAAAAGTCAAAGAGATAAAGGTAACTAGAACAACGGAAACCACCATCGATAGGTTGCGGCGAAAACCCTGGGCCACTTCGCTAAATACAAACTTCATTAGTAGGAACCACCCACCTGATCGCGAATGATTTCGCCGTCCTTCAGTTCCACAACGCGTTTCTTCAATCGGTCTACGATTCCGCGGTCGTGAGTGGCCATGATCACAGTGGTGCCGGCAAGATTAATGCGCTCAATCAAAGCCATGATGTCTTGCGACGTTGCCGGGTCTAGGTTTCCGGTTGGCTCGTCGGCGAGCAACAAGGCGGGTTTGTTCACAATCGCGCGGGCCAGTGCAACGCGCTGCTGTTCGCCACCGGAAAGTTCGCTTGGTAGGCGGTCTGCCTTACCTTCAAGCCCAACCAATCGAAGCACTTCTGGAATAGCCTCTTGGATGAACCCCTGTGACTTACCAATAACCTCAAGACTGAAGGCTACGTTTTGTGCAACGGTCTTGTTTGGTAGCAAGCGGAAATCTTGAAACACAACGCCCAGGCGACGGCGAAAAAATGGAACGCGGCGACTTGGAATACCAACCAGGTTTTCGCCAAGCACGTGTACAGAACCCTTGGTTGGCACGTCTTCGCGCAACATTAATCGCATCAAAGAAGACTTACCTGATCCCGATGCTCCAACCAAAAAGACAAAGTCGCCTTTGGCAACCTCAAGCGAAACGTTGTTTAGGGCAGGACGCGATGAACCCCGATATTGCTTGCTGACGTTGGAGATGCTGATCATAATGAGACCAGCCTAAGAGCGGGCTACCCGCTTGCGGGCTAAGCGCCCTGTTGTGTCTGCTTGCGCCAGCGAATACCGGCTGCAATGAAGCCAGCCAGATCGCCATCAAAAACCGCAGATGGGTTATTTACTTCGTAATCGGTGCGCAGATCTTTAACCATTTGATATGGAGCAAGAACGTAAGAACGCATCTGCTCACCCCAGCTGGCCTTTACATCGCCTGCAATTTGCTTCTTTTTTGCTTCCTCTTCGCGGCGACGAATTTCAAGTAGTCGAGACTGAAGCACGCGCATTGCGGCAGCCTTGTTTTGAATCTGACTCTTTTCGTTTTGGCAGCTAACCACGGTGCCAGTAGGAATGTGAGTGATTCGCACGGCTGAGTCTGTGGTGTTTACCGACTGACCACCTGGTCCAGATGAACGGAATACGTCGATACGAATTTCATTTTCAGGAATATCGATTGCCTCAGTTTGCTCAACCAGCGGAACAACCTCTACCGCAGCAAATGAAGTTTGGCGCTTTCCGGCTGCGTTGAACGGACTCATGCGAACTAATCGGTGTGTTCCTGCTTCCACCGATAGAGAACCAAATGCATACGGAGCGTCAATTTCAAAAGTGGCCGATTTAATGCCAGCACCCTCGGCATAAGAGGTATCCAGCACTTGAACCGGCATCTTGTTCTTCTCGGCGTAGCGAAGGTACATGCGCATCAGCATCTCGGCAAAATCTGTAGCGTCATCGCCGCCGGCGCCAGAACGAATGGTTACAACCGCGGCACGTGAATCGTATTCGCCATTTAGTAGCGTCTGGATTTCAAGCTCGGAAATAAGTGACTGCAGCGATGCCAGCTCTGCCTTTGCCTCGGCCTGCACCGATGAATCGCCCTCTGTGTTGGCCATCTCGATAAGCACTTCTAAATCATCAAGACGCGACTGCACCGATTCAAGCTTGGTGAGCATTCCCTGAGCGTGTGAAAGCTTGCTGGTCACACTTTGAGCGTGGACTGGTTCATCCCAAATATTTGGGTCAGCAGCCTGTTGCTTGAGCACCACGATCTCTTCGCCTAGTTTCTTGACGTCAACCACGTGCTGAATATCGGCAAAAGTAGCGCGAAGTGCGCGAATCTCTTGGGTGAGGTCTAGGTCTGCCATGTCTCTAATAGTTTAGGTGAGCGTCATAATTGAGAGGTGAGTTCAAAAAAGCCCTCTTTTCAGGTTCGTGAACTTGCGCTACCGGTTTATCTGCCATCCATGTTGTTTGCTGCTGGCGAATCAGGCCTAATTCCGCTAATTCCCGCCAGCGCCGAGAGACTTGGCGCAGATATTGCTACAGCTGCATTTGTTGCCGGTTTGGTTTTGATTGGCACACTGGTTGCTGACATTCCGGCTGCTGCAATTGTGAATCGCTTTGGCGAACGAATCTCGATGATCTGGGCGGGTTTCTTCGCTGCGTGGGGTGCATTGCTTGCAGCCATGGCCAGCAACATCTTCATGATTGGCACCGGCGTATTTCTGCTTGGAATGACTGCTGCGATCTTTGGCTTGGCACGTCACTCATACATTGCCGAGACCGCACCAAAAGAATTCCGAGCCCGCGCGCTGTCTCTACTTGGTGGCATGTTTCGCCTAGGCGCATTCATTGGTCCCCTAGTTGGCGCCTGGATTATTCAAAACTTTGGTGTTCAAAATGTCTACTGGATGTCATTTGTGTTTTGCGCACTTGCCGGCCTAATTTTGCTTACCACCAAGCCAGAAAAGATGCCGAACACTCCCCCAAATCGCGCGGGTGGAATCTGGGCAGTGGCCAAACTTGAAAAGAAAAAACTGCTTACCTTGGGTGTTGCCTCTTCAATGCTGACTTTCTTGAG
>JBDLVL010000002.1:0-98210 GCA_039804765.1 Actinomycetota bacterium
AGGGCCAGAATGTATACCTCTGGGTGACCAAAGAACCAGAACAGGTGTTGCCACAACATTGGTCCACCATTTGCTGGGTCGAAGATGTGTGCATCAAAGCGACGGTCTGCACCAAGTGCAAACAGTGCCGCAGCAAGAGGTGGGAAACACATAATTACCAAGATTGAAGTAACCAAAGTGTTCCAAGTGAAAATTGGCAGTCGGAACATAGTCATACCTGGGGCTCGCATGGTCAAGATGGTGGTGATGAAGTTCACACCACCCATGATTGTTCCAAAACCACCAAGAGCTAGACCAAAGACCCACAGGTCTCCGCCTAGTCCAGGTGAGAACGTGGTGTTTGAAAGCGGCGCATATGCGAACCAACCAAAGCTTGCCGCACCCTGCGGGGTGAAGAAACCTGCCACTGCCACAAACGAACCAAAGAAGTAGAACCAGTATGCGATTGCGTTCAGGCGTGGGAACGCAACATCGGGTGCACCAATCTGAATTGGCATCAAGATATTTGCAAATGCTGCGAACAATGGGGTTGCAAACATCAACAACATGATGGTGCCGTGCATGGTAAATAGCTGGTTGTACTGCTCTTTAGTCTGAACAATCTCAAGACCAGGAGCGGTTAGCTGGGCGCGAATTACCAGAGCCATCACACCACCAATAAGGAAGTAGAGGAACGAGGTAATTAGGTAAAGGTAACCGATCTTCTTGTGATCAGTGGTGGTGATCCAATCAACCAGGATCTGCCCCTTGGTCTTCTTAGAAGTTCCGTAGGTTGACTTGCTTGCGGTAGCGGTAGCCATCGTGCTTATCCTCTGATCTCTGGGTTGTCACCCGGAAGGTTTTGGTTGCGGTCATACTTTGAGTCAAGCTGACCTACGTTGCCTGCTGCAGCAAGGGCCGCAATGTGAGCATCGTATTCAGCTTGTGAAACTACCTTGACGTTGAACATCATCATCGAGTGGTACTCGCCACAAAGTTCAGCACACTTGCCCTTGTAAGTGCCCTCAACCTGCGGGGTGAAGTACATGTGGTTGGTGCGACCCGGGAACATGTCTTTCTTGTAAAGGAAGTCGATTACCCAGAACGAGTGAATAACGTCGCGAGCGGTTAGGTCTACCTTGATTGATTTATTGACTGGAAGATAAAGAGTCGGCAGAGAATCTAGTGAACCCTCTTTACCGGCAAACTGAGATTGGATTCCCGAGTCGTAAACGTTGCCATCAACATAGTTGAAGTCCCAGCTCCACTGCTTTGCGATAACTGAGATGGTGACGTCCGGGTTGGCAGTTGGCTCTTCAATGGCAGCCATGTCGCGCGCTGTGAAGGCAAAGAAACCAATAGTGATGATCAGCGGAACGATTGTGAAGAGAGTCTCAATTGGGTTGTTGTAACGCAGCTGTGCTGGCAACCCGGTTTCACCCTTGCGACGGCGGTAAACGATGATCGCATAGAACATAAGGCCCCAGGCGATGATTCCTACGCCCCAAAGCACGATCCAAGAGGTAGTCCAAAGTCCGGTAATTCGATCGGTGTGATTAGTCACACCAGGCACGCCAGGCAAAAAGCCTCTCGAGAACTCCTGCTGGGAACAACCACTTAGAAACAGCATCAGAGACGCTGCAATAGGCAAAACTGCCCACTTGAGACCACGCTTTTTTAGCACAATCGACCCTTCAGATATCGAATCGTAACAGTTCTATCCTACGCTTCAGGTTGGCCTGAATGTGCCATAAAACACACTAACTAGGCGGTTTTTATCGCAAAAAAGCCCGGTTTGTGGATCGAGAACCGGGCTTTTTTGGAAAATTCTTCTGTTTTAACTAAATGAGTCTCCACAGGCACATGAACCAGCTGCGTTTGGGTTGTCAATAGTGAAACCCTGCTTCTGAATGGTGTCCTCGAAGTCGATTGAAGCGCCGTCTAGATAAGGCACGCTCATCTTGTCTACTACTACCTCTACCCCATCAAATTCCTTGACAACGTCGCCATCGGCAATCTGCTCGTCAAAATAAAGCTGATAGATCAAGCCTGAGCAACCGCCCGGCTGAACCGCTACGCGCAGGCGCAGGTCATCGCGACCTTCGGCTTCAATCAGGGTGCGAACCTTGCTTTGAGCCTGCTCGGTTAGAGTAACTCCAGTTTCTAAGGTTTGAGTCATTTTTGACCCCTTTCCGTGGCTTGAACCTGCTCTAAGACTAACTTATTGGCCAGCTTTGGCATTCCCCGAAACAAGGAAAATTGCCTCGGCGACCATGGCCCTCTGCAACATGGCCAGATCCACCGACTCGTTTGGGCTATGGGCCCTGGAATCCGGGTCCTCTACCCCGGTGACCAGGATTTGAGCGTCCGGAAAAACCTGGGTTAAGTCGGCGATGAACGGGATTGACCCGCCGATGCCGATATTCACCGATTTTGTGCCCCAGGCGGCCCCAAGAGCCAGTTCGGCCATGCCTTTGGCCCAGCCTTCGCCAGTTTGGGCAAATGGTTTGCCTAATTCGGTCTCGCCATAGGAAATCCTTGCCCCAAACGGCAAATTTGACTCCAAATGGGCTTTTAGCAGGGTCAAAGCCTGTTCTGGTTGCTCGCCGGGGGCAATTCTGAGGCTTATTTTGGCCTTGACCGAGGGCAACATGGTGTTTGAACTCAGGGCGACGGTCTGGCCGTCGATTCCAATCACGGTCAGGGCAGGCTTGGTCCAGATTCGGTCCAAAATGCTGCCATCTCCGATCTGCTGGATGCCCGGCAGTAGGCCGGCATCGGTGTTTAATTGGGCGTCCGAGTAAGGCAGTTCATCTGCCTTACCGTGCACCAAACCGGCGATTGCCACGTTTCCGCGTTCATCGTGCAGCGTAGCCAGAAGCTTAATCATGGCCAACATGGCGTCAGGCACCGCGCCCCCATACATGCCAGAGTGCAAGGCATGATCCAGAGTGGAAACCTCAATCACCTGAGACACCAGCCCCCTGAGCGTGGTGGTCAGGGCCGGAACATCAACCGTCCAGTTACCGGAATCGGCCACAATGATTACATCGGCCTTGAGGTCAGCTTGGTTTTCTTCGAGAAAGTTTCTAAAGCTTGGTGAGCCGGCCTCTTCCTCACCCTCAATGAATAGCGTCAGGCCTAGATCAAAATCTGGGCCACATAATTGCGCCAACGCTTTCACTGCAGCTAAGTGAGTCACGATGCCGGCTTTGTCATCGGCCGCACCGCGACCATAAAGTCGGCCATCTTTTTCAGTTGGTTCAAATGGGTTGGTCTGCCAAACAGTCTCATCGCCCGGTGGCTGAACGTCGTGGTGGGCGTACAACAAAATTTGTGGCTTGCCATTTTTGGCAGCGCGCTTCGCAACCACGGCCGGCGCACCAGGTTTTCCATTTGCCGATGCTCTTCGAATATCAACGAAATCAAACAGCTGGGTTTCGCTAAAGAGTTTGGCTACGGCCTGGGCGCTGCGCTCAAGTTCGTTTTCGTCGAACGCCTCCCAAGCGATGCCGGGGATTTTCGCCAACGAAATCAAGGTTTCTTTTAGATTGCCAAAATTATTGGCTACAAATTGGCTAGCAGCTGGCAACTGTTGTTCAGCGAAATTTGGCAAGGTCATACCAGTAATCTATAGGTCTAGAACAAACTTCAGAGGAATCTTCATGACTGAATCAAAATCAACTGGCAAGGGTCGCGCGACTCCATCACGCAAGCAGCAAGAGGCAGCTAACCTGCGTCCATTAGTTGGCAAAAAGACGCCTGAATCTCGCAAGGCCGACAAGGCTCAGATTCGTGAAGAACGCGCTAAGGCACGTATTGGTATGGCGGCCGGTGAAGAAAAGTATCTTGGTGTTCGCGACCGCGGCCCACAGCGCAAGTTTGTTCGCAACTATGTGGATTCAAAATTCTCACTTGGCGAATTGGTAATGCCTGCGCTGCTGGTAGTAATTCTTATTTCAGCCATCGACTCATACGTTGTGCAATTAGCAACTCTGCTGACCATGTGGACCTTGTTTATTGGCGTCGCCGTTAATGGTTGGATTCTTGGGCGTGGTGCGGTTCGCGCTCTAGAGGCAAAGTACGGAGCCAACAAGGTTGAGTCTGGCCTTAAGTGGTACGCGGGCATGCGTTCAGTGCAGATGCGTCCAATGCGACTTCCTAAGCCGCAGGTTAAGCGCGGCTCAAAAGTTACTCCGTAAATTCTTAAAGAAAAATCCCTCCGGTTAGTCGGAGGGATTTTTTATTTGGTTAGTTCCTTATTTATGCGTCGCGCCCAAAGCGGACCGTGGTAAATCCAACCGGTATAGCCCTGTACCAACGTGGCACCATTGGCCAAGCGTTCGGCTGCTTCCGCTGCGGTTTCGATTCCTCCAACAGAAATAATTGCGGCCTTGCCGTTCATTCGAGCGTGCAGCAACCTCAACACTTCAAGAGAACGCTCCTTCAAAGGAGCACCAGACAATCCACCGGCGCCGGCTGCGGTCACTTTGGCAGCAATGGTCTTCAAGTTTTCACGACCAATTGTGGTGTTTGTTGCGATTACTCCAGCTAGACCAAGATCAAGTGCAAGATCGGCAACCGCGGCAATGTCTTCGTTAGCTAGATCCGGTGCAATCTTAACCAGCACGGGCTTACCCTTGGCTTCCTGAATCACTGCTTGCAGAATTGGCTCGAGTGCTTCAACTGATTGCAGTGAGCGAAGGCCCGGCGTGTTTGGCGATGAAACGTTCACTGCCAGATAGTCCGCGTGCGGAGCCAACAACCTTGCGCTTTTTCGGTAATCCTCGTGGGCTACCTCAACGTCAACCACTTTGGACTTGCCGATGTTAACACCGATAACCGGCAGTGCGCTGCCATGTTTTTCACGAAGCTTCTCAAGGCGATCGGCAATCACCTGCGCGCCTTGGTTGTTGAAGCCCATGCGATTAATCAAAGCGCGATCTGGAATCAAGCGGAAAAGTCTTGGCTTCTCGTTTCCGTCTTGCGCAATTGCTGTGACAGTGCCTATTTCAACGTGTGAGAATCCAAGTTCACCTAGTGCCTTAATGGCAACAGCATTTTTATCAAAGCCAGCTGCCAAACCGAACGGAGCATCAAAATGTAAACCAAAAGCCTGAACCGAACCACGTCCAGATGATTTCAGTTTTGCAAGCTTGGTGATCCCTAGGCTGCCCGCAACACGGATTGCAAACATCACCAAATGGTGAGCCTGCTCGGCATCCATGCGAGCAAAAACTAGTTTGAAAATCGCGCGATATAGCAAAAAGTAAGTTACCTATTCGAAAATTTTGAGTAGTTAGTTGTTTTGGTCTTGCGCAGATTGGGCATCGGAAGACTCACGCTCTTCGCGACCAACCTTCAGAATGTTGATGGCAGCTTCAAAGTCTTCCAGAGTTTCCCAACCCTGATAAACGCTGGCAAAACGCATAAAGGCCACTTCGTCTAATTTCCTAAGTGGCTCAAGGATTGCCAAACCAATATCGTTTGATTCGATTTGTGCGGCACCAGTTGCACGCACCGCCTCTTCAACAGTCTGCGCAAGAAGGGCCAAGTCAGCCTCTGAAACCGGACGACCTTGGCAAGCTTTTCGAACACCGGCGACGATACGATCGCGACTAAAGGGTTGAGTTACACCACTGCGCTTGACCACGGTGAGGCTGGCGGTTTCTGTTGTGCTGAATCGCATGTTGCATTCAGGGCACTGGCGACGACGACGGATAGATGAACCGTCGTCCGAGGTTCTTGAGTCGGTGACTCTAGAGTCTGGATAGCGACAAAAAGGACAGAACATTCTGGAATCACTCCTAGATGTTGATTGTTATTTAAGTCTAGGCCCAACCCCTAGTAATTGCCGGGTGATTTAGTCATCAAAGCGCGCGGTCACGGCCTCACCGTGGGCGGGAAGGCCCTCAGCCTCAGAAAAATCCGCAACCAACTGGGCTACTGCCTGAAGACCCTGTTTGTTGTAATCGATCACCTGTTGTGGGCGCAAGAAACTGTGCACTCCAAGACCAGAACTAAATTTGGCCTGTTGGCCGGTTGGCAAAACGTGACTAGACCCTGCGAGATAGTCTCCGAGACTTACAGGCGAGTATTCCCCCATAAAAATCGCGCCCGCGTTGGTGATCTTCGAACAGACTGCCTCATTGTCTTGAGTGTGCAGCTCAAGGTGCTCGGTGGCATAGAAGTTACTGAATCGAACGCCGGCTTCAAGGTCGTCAACCAATACCACTGCAGACTGCTGGCCTTCTAGCGCGGCTCGCACACGAGTGCTGCTTGCGGTCGCCGAAACAATATCGGTTAGTTCATTAATTACTGCATTGGCAAGTTCAACGGATTCAGTTACCAACACCGATGCGGCCGCCTCGTCGTGCTCAGCCTGACTAACTAGGTCATAGGCGATGAACCTGGCATTTGCTGAAGCGTCGGCAAGCACAAGAATTTCTGTGGTGCCGGCCTCGGAGTCAATTCCAATAGTGCCGCGAAGGGCACGCTTGGCTGCTGCCACAAAAATATTTCCTGGCCCAGTTACCAGACTTACGGGTTCAAGATCGATTTGTGGAATGCCATACGCGAACGCTGCGATCGCCGCCGGTCCACCCATGCAATAGACATCTTCGACACCTAAAAGTGCCGCTACGGCAAGAACTGTTGGGTGCGGTCGTCCGCCAAACTCTTTTTGAGCCGGCGAAGCTAGCGCCAATCGCTTGACTCCGGCGACCTGAGCCGGAACCACATTCATGATCACGCTGGATGGATAAACCGCTTTGCCACCAGGGACATACAAGCCAACCGAATCAACTGGCTGCCAGCGTTGGCGCACGTTGGCACCATCGGCCAGCTTCACGGATGAATCTTGAGGCATGTTGATGCGAGAAACTTTAAATACTCGCTCAATAGATTCTTCGATCGCCTTGCGCAGGGTTGGATCAAGATTCTGCAGGGCCTGGGTCATTTCCTGCGGAGAAACCTTTAGCGGCCTGGGGTCAACCCCATCGCGCTCCAGTGTTACCTTGACGACTGCCGATTCACCGTTTAGGCGAACATCTTCTAGTAAGGGAATTATTTGCTGGGTTGCTTTGCTGATGTCTAGCGAGGCACGCGGAACGGCAAGATTTGCAGATATCGAATCAAACGCTTTGGATCGAAAATCTACAATTCGCAAGTTAACTGCGGAACTCATAGCCGATCCTCCAAATAGATTTATGTTGCAATTCTAGAGCCGGGCTATCTACCGGTAGCCTAGGTAGCAGTTCATTTCGAGAAAAAGAGTCATGGAAAATTTTGCAGTAGAAAAAGAGCCAACAGAGGCCCTTCGCGCCAGCTTTAGATTGCACGCATCAGGCGTATCGGTGATCACGCTTTTAGACGCAGAAGGCAAGCCAGCCGGTTTCACAGCAACTTCAATGACCTCACTCGGCGCTAACCCACCCCTTGCATCCTTTAACGTTGCCCGTGGATCAAGCACCTGGCCGAGCCTACAAAAATCTAAGTACGTTGCAATACACACACTTGGTGAGCGCAATCTAGAACTTGCTCAGCGCATGGCAGCCGACCACACTCTTCGTTTTGCCAAGAATGACTGGCAGGTAGGGCCATTCGAATTACCTATTTTCACCGATGCAACATCGGTGTTGATTGCCAAAATCCGTGACATTCACGACGTAGAGAACAATGCCGTCGTGATTGTTGATGTGATTGAAGGGCTCGTGGGCAAAGAGGCTCCGGCCTTACTTTACTACCAGCGTCACTACATGACGCCTGGCAAATCACTTAACTAAAAGTCACTAGCTAAGACACTTCGAGCCAAGCAGCACCTTCAGCTCACCGTAGAGATCCATTGTGATCTTTACCTTAGGTTGCAGCTTAAATAAGCGATCCCCGGCTTCACCAACCAACTTAACCTGAACTTCTTCAGTTCCGGCATGGACCCGCAAAATTCGATCCAATTCTTCGAGAGCTTCCCGGGTTGCTTCTGCCTCAGGAATTCGAATGACAACCGGGCCGCGAATAAAGTCGGCACCACCCTCGATGGTTTCCACCGAGTGGGCACGCAGGCTATTGCCGTCGTCACGTTGGGAAATACTGCCGCGAATCATCACAACTTGATCAGCTTCTAGATTCTTGGCGTATTCCTGGTAGGTCTTGCCCATCAGCATTACTTGCATCTCGCCTTCAAAATCTTCAACAGTGACAGCCGCGTAAGGGTTGCCCGATTGACGGGCCACCTTGTGGGCTACTTGAGTGATTAGTCCGGCGATGATTACTGTCTCGCCATCTTGCAAAGTTTCGCTGGATGCAATTTCACCGATAGTTATTTGCGCATACCTGGACAACTGCTCTTCACGCCCGGCAAGTGGGTGATCACTCACGTAGAGCCCAAGCATGTCTCGCTCGTAGGCAAGCTTTTCTTTCTTTGGCCACTCCGGACGATCTGGAACTGATCCCGCAAATGAACTATCTGCCATGGCACCGTCAAAGAGCGAACCAAAAAGGTCAACCTGGCCAACCGCTTCGTTCTTCTTTAGTGACGCCTGAGATTCAACAGCTTCTTCAGAAATTTCGGCTAGAGAACGACGGGTGTGGCCAAGCGAGTCAAATGCTCCGGCCTTGATTAGCGATTCAACAACGCGCTTTGAGCAAACCACCGCAGGAACTTTTCGCAGGAAGTCATGGAACGAGGTGAACTTCTCTTTTTCTTCACGGGCTTTTCTAATTCCCTCGACCACGTTCAGTCCTACGTTTCTGACCGCACCAAGGCCAAAGCGAATGTCCTTGCCCACCGCACTGAATTCCGCGATCGATTCGTTGACATCTGGGGCAAGCACCTGAATTCCCATGCGGCGACATTCACTTAGGTACATGCCGAGTTTGTCTTTTGAATCACCAACAGAAGTCAGCAGCGCAGCCATGTACTCGGCTGGAAAGTTTGCCTTTAGGTAGGCGGTCCAATAAGACAGCACACCATACGCGGCGCTGTGCGCACGGTTGAAGGCGTAGTCGGCAAAAGGAAGAAGAGTGTCCCAGAGCGCCTTGACCGCAGCATCGGAATAACCGTTGGCCTTCATACCTTCTGAGAAGCCCTGGTACTGACGATCTAGCTCGTCTTTGTCTTTCTTACCCATTGCACGGCGAAGCAGATCTGCTTTACCAAGCGTGAAGCCTGCAGCTTTTTGAGCAGCGGCCATAACCTGTTCTTGATAAACAATCAATCCGTAGGTTGGATCAAGCACCTCTGAAAGTGACTGCGACAGCTCCGGGTGAACCGAATCGACTTCCTGTTGACCGTTCTTACGAAGCGCATAGTTGGTGTGCGAGTTCATTCCCATTGGTCCCGGACGATACAAAGCAATTACCGCAGAAATGTGTTCGAAAAGTGTTGGCTTTAGCAACCGCAACAGCGAACGCATAGCGTTGCCGTCCAGCTGAAACACGCCAAGCGTGTCGCCGCGAGAAAGTAATTCAAAAGTTGCTTGGTCGGCATCTAGGTCAAGGTCTTCAAGCACAACTGTTTCACCGCGGTTCGACTTAATGTTGGCAAGCGTGTCATCCAGCACAGTCAGGTTGCGCAATCCCAAGAAGTCCATCTTGAGCAGACCCAACTTTTCACAAGGCGGCTGATCGAACTGGGTGATGATTGCACCGTCGTCTTCGCGCTTCATGATTGGAATAACGTCAATCAGTGGTTCTGCCGACATGATCACTCCGGCCGCGTGAACTCCCCACTGGCGCTTAAGAGATTCCAAACCTTGGGCAAGTTCAAAAACTTTTGCCGAGTCATCATCATTTTCGATTAGCTCGCGGAAATCAGCGGCCTCTTTGTAGCGCTCAGATTTTTTGTCAATCAAATCATTCAGCGCGATGTCGCGACCCAAAACCATGGGCGGCATAGCCTTGGTTAGCTTCTCACCAACCGCATAAGGCATTGCCAAAACTCGGCCGGCATCCTTCAGTGCCTGCTTGGCCTTGATGGTGCCGAAAGTTACGATCTGAGCCACGCGGTCATCGCCGTATTTCTCTGATACGTATCGAATTACTTCACCGCGACGACGATCGTCAAAGTCAACATCGATATCGGGCATCGAAATACGTTCCGGGTTTAGGAAACGCTCAAAGATGAGGCCGTGCTTAATCGGATCAAGCTCGGTAATGCCAAGTGCATAAGCCACGATTGAACCCGCCGCCGAACCACGGCCTGGACCCACTCGAATACCCTGCGCGCGAGCCCAAGCAATAAAGTCGGCTACTACTAAGAAGTAACCCGGGAACCCCATTTGCTCAATGACTTGAACTTCATACGAAACCTGCTTGGCTTGTGCCTCAGGAATGTCACCCTTGTAGCGTCGCTGCATTCCTGCTGCAACCTCTTGCTCAAACCACGATGCTTCTGTGTAGCCTTCCGGCACTGGAAAGCGCGGCATTAGTTCGCGCTCTTTGAATTCAACATTGCAACGCTCGGCAATCAAAAGAGTGTTGTCGCAAGCCTCTGGGTGATCTGCGAAAAGCTCACGCATTTGCGCCGGAGTCTTTAGGTAAAACTCTTGTGAATCAAATTTGAAACGGTTTGGGTCTACCAAGGTAGAACCGGACTGCACGCACAATAGGGCCTCGTGAGCAACTGCATCGCCGGCGTGCGTGTAGTGCAAATCGTTGGTTGCCAATAGCGGCATGTTTAATTCTTTGGCCAGCTTTAGTAGGTCTGACATTGAGCGTCGTTCGATGTCGAGCCCATGATCCATGATTTCGGCAAAGAAGTTTTCCTTACCAAAGATCTCTTGGAATTCGCCCGCGGCCTTCTTAGCCTCGGCATACTGACCAAGCCGCAGACGGGTTTGAATTTCACCGGATGCACAACCGGTAGTGGCGATGATTCCCTTGCCATATGTCTGCAGTAGTTCGCGGTCCATACGCGGCTTGAAGTAGAAGCCATCAAGCCAGGCCTTCGAAGACATCCGGAATAGGTTGTACATGCCATCGGTGTTCTCGGCGAACATGGTCATGTGGGTAAACGCTCCACCGCCGGAAATATCGTCTTCGCCACCACTGCCCCAGCGAACACGACTGCGATCTTGACGCGGCGTCCCGGGTGAAAGATATGCCTCAATACCAATGACCGGCTTGATACCCGCGGCCTTGGCGGTTTTGTAGAAGTCAAACGCTCCAAAGTTATTACCGTGGTCGCTGATACCAATTGCGGGCATGCCCTGTTCAACAGCGGCTTCAATCAGTGGTTTTACTCTGGCAGCACCATCGAGCATCGAGTACTCGGTGTGAACATGAAGGTGGACGAATGAGTCGGACTTGCCTGCGTTATCGGACATGCCGACGACCTTCCTGTTGCTGTGGGACCGAACCTAAAAATCAGATTGGGCGGAAGACCAGACTACCCTCGCAGCACCTCAAGCGCGTGCACCAACTCAGCCGGGTATTCGCTGGTGAACTCAACCTGGTGCTCCTTGGTTGGGTGCTCAAAGCTTAGGCGTACGGCATGTAGCCATTGGCGATCAAGGCCCACCTTTGAGGCCAGCGTTGGGTCGGCTCCGTACATGGTGTCGCCCACCAGAGGGTGTCGGAAGGCCGAGAAGTGCACGCGAATTTGGTGAGTTCTTCCGGTCTCCAAAACAATCTCAACCAACGAGGCGGCTTTGAATGCCTCGATGGTTTCGTAGTGGGTGACCGAGTGCTTGCCATCGTTCATGACCGCAAATTTAAATTCTGCCTTTGGGTGCCTGCCGATTGGCGCATCGAAGGTGCCGGAAAGCGGATCGGCAAGTCCCTGAATCACCGCGTGATAAACCTTGTGCACCGTGCGATCTCTAAAAGCCTGTTTTAGTCGCGAATATGCAATCTCCGATTTTGCCAGGGTCATCAAACCACTGGTACCAACGTCAAGTCGTTGCACGATTCCCTGACGTTCTTGCGCGCCACTAGTTGCAATCTGCACTCCAAGTGCAAGTAAACAACCAGGCACGGTTGGACCGTCCCAGCCCACCGATGGGTGCGCCGCTACCCCGGCCGGCTTATCAACCACGATTATGTCTTCATCTTGATAAACAATTTTGAAACCAGGCACCAGCGAGGCAACAATTTCAAGATTGTTTTTTACTTCCGGAAAAGTGACTTCTAATATCGCGCCGTCAACCAGGCGATCGGATTTGGCAATTACCTTGCCGTTTTGCATGACGTGACCGTCAGTAAGTAAGTCTGCCGCTACCGAACGCGAAAGACCCATAAGTCTGGCAAGGCCAGCGTCGGCTCGTTCGCCGGCAAGTGCGTCTGGTACCGGAAGAAGTTTTTGTTCACTCATGCGCTGACCCGCTTGCGACCAATTTGATCGCCGCGCATGATTCGGATTACTGAAAGTGTGCAAATGATAAAGATTGCCATGTCGGCGATGTTGAAAATTGGAAAATTGAATGGCACCTGAATGTAATCAACCACGTGGCCAACAGCAAAGCCAGGCTCGCGAAGCAGGCGATCGATTAAGTTTCCGGTGATTCCGCCAAGAAGCACGCCGGCCATTGCGGCCCAGCCGAAAGTTTGAATCTTGAAGCTGTACCAAATCAAGGTAAGCGCCGCGGCGCTAGACAGAATTGTAAAAATCCAAGTGGCGCCAAAGCCAATCGAAAAAGCTGCTGAATCGTTAAAAACTAGAGTCAGACGAACCAGCGAGCCAAGAAAATCCACCGATTTACCTGGCTCCAGTGTTGCAATCAAGAAGTTTTTTACAAATTGATCAGCCGCAACAACCAGCCATGCACAACCCAACACCCATAGCAGGCGGGCGAACTGTGAATTGCGTTTCGTCAATTAACTAGTTGTTAGAGCTGAATCCGCTTGGATCGTAACCCTGCGCTCCGGTACCTGAACCACCAAAGTTAAAACCACCCTCGATTGCTGTGGTTGGTCGCTCGGTTGGTGCAGCGGTTGACTCTTCTAGGTCGGCCAACTGGTTTTCGATGTAAGCCTTTAGCTTCAAACGATATTCGCGCTCGAAGCTACGAAGCTCCTGAATGCGGTGTTCGATCAATGCCTTCTCTTGCTCTAGGCGGCTCATATCTGCACGCTGCTGGGCCTCTGCTTCACGCACCACACGCGCTGCGGTTGCGTGACCTTCAGCAATCAACGCATCGCGCTTTGCTAGGCCTTCGCGAACGTGCTCTTCGTGTAGCTTGCGTGCAAGCTGCAACAAGTTGTTGGTGTTGTTGGAGTCAAGAGTTGATGGGTCCTGAGTTGCCTCAGGGAAAGCACTAACTGAAGATGGTGCGATTGCCGGAGCCAGAGCACTCTCGGCGGTTGGGCTGTTGATTTCTGCAACCAGACCGGCGCCACTGCGCTGCAACTCTGCAATGCGTGACTCTGATGCCAGCAGGCGCTGACGTAGGTCTTCGTTCTCTTGAGTTAGGCGGCGAAGTTCAACAACGATTTCGTCGAGAAAGTCATCAACTTCATCTTGGTCGTAGCCTTCGCGAAACTTAGTTGGCTGGAATCTCTTATTGACCACGTCTTCTGGAGTCAATGGCATATTCTTACCTCTTTATAGTCTTTGGCCAGTGGGGATTTGGCCTCAGAGGCAAGGTTACCTTGAAATTGGGGCCTAGGCGACCGATAGCACCAACCGCTGTAGAAAGAAAATGGCGAAAACTAAAGCCGTCCAGCCCAAATCCAGCTGAATTGCGCCTAGGCGTATGGGTGGAATTATGCGGCGCACCAGCTTTAGGGCTGGGTCGGTAATGGTCATGATGATCTCGATGATTGGCAAGAGAATGCCCGCAGGCCGCAGGCTTGGATTCACCGATAGCGCCAGGTCAATAAAAAGTCTGGCCACCAGAGCAAAGAAATAGGCCTGGAGCAGCCACCACAGGATTACTGCAACCAGACCCATATCTAAAAAGCCTAAATTACGGACGAACTAGTAGATCGTCTGTTTGTTCTGCTTCGTCGTCTTCGTTGTTAACTGCAACGTGGCTTGGTGAAAGTAGGAAAACCTTTGGTGTCACGCGCTTTAGGTGACCCTCTAGGCCTTCCTTTAGACCCAGCATGAAGTCCAACATGCGACGTGAGTCAAGCTCAGACATCTCACCCATGTTTACGATTACCGGGATACCAAGACGGTAGTTAGCGGCAACTTCTGGGGCCTCAGCGTATGAGCGCGGCTCAATGGTATAAATCTCGTTGACCTCTGAAACACCGCGGCGAGGACGCATGGTTGCAACACGTGCAACTGGGCGTGACTCCCCTGCGCTGGTGGCAACTGGGCGTGGCGGAAGCGCTTCACCCTCATCGGCTAGCCCTAGCCAACCTGAAACCTGTGAAATTAGACCTGCCATTTGTATCCTCCTGAGGACTCGTACTAGTCCAGAATATGGCTAGTACTGACGTTTTCCGGTTATTGCGCTGCCGATGCGCAAGTGTGTCGCGCCAAAGGAAATCGCGGACTCGAAGTCCTCTGACATGCCGGCCGAAATGAATTTAGCCTGCGGCGCTACACCGATAAGTGCCTGACTGGCCTGCTGTATTGTCTCAAAGTCTTCCTCCGGAGCCCGCTCCAGCGAGGCAACGCCCATGACGCCCAACAGGTTGAGCTTTGGGGCTGCCATAACCTGCTCTGCGAATGCCAACAGGTTTTTCGGCTCGATGCCGCCGCGGCCGGGGTCATCGGTCAGATTCAACTGAACGAATACGCCTAGTTGGGTTTCCCGTTCTTGGGTGGCCTTGATAATTGCATCTAAAAGCGACTGGCGATCAACTGAATGCACAACATTGGCATAGCTAAGTGCCGAGCGAACCTTGTTGCTTTGAAGTTGACCGATGAAGTGCCAGGTGAAATCGAATCCTTTGCCATCAACGAGTGCGGCAACTTCCTCTGACTTTGGCTTGGCCTCTTGATCGCGATTTTCACCGAACGCGCGAATGCCAAGATCAAGCAGGTCAACCACCAGTTGAGCGGGGTGATTCTTAGAGACAACGATTAGCTCAATCTCGTCGCGCTGACGACCGGCCAGTGAAGCCGCAACATTTATGCGAGATTCAATCGCGGCTAAACGTTGCCCTAAAGAACTCACGAATCGCGTTCAGAAATTTAGCGAAGGAAGTCTGGAATGTCGAGATCGTCGCCCCAGGTTCCATCGTTGGATTGTGACTTTGAGCCTTCGTTGCTTTTGATGCTATCGCCCTCATCTGCTACACCAGGGCTTTGGAAGTCTTCGTCAAGATTGCTGTCACGGAATGCGGCCGGAACCTGTTCCTCTGAATCAGCATAGAAAGAGTTAACGTCGGCAACATCGATTGAGTCAGTTGCCGGTGCTGACGATTCTGCAAACCATGAGGTGCTTGTGGTGGTTGCTGCTGCAACAGGCGCAGCTGCGGCTACCGGCTCGGCGAACGGCTTACGCTCAACCTTGCGAACCTTTGGCAAACCACCGTCGAAACCTGCGGCAATAACTGTGATTCGAACTTCGTCGCCAAGAGTGTCGTCAATTGTTGTTCCGTAAATGATGTTCGCTTCTGGACTAACTGCCTCTTGTACCAAACGAGCCGCTTCATCGATCTCGTGTAGACCAAGATCGGATGCACCCTGCACTAAGAGCAACACGCCATGCGCGCCATCAATGCTTGCTTCAAGCAGTGGGCTTGAGACTGCAAGTTCGGCCGCACGAACCGCGCGGTCTTCACCCTTGGCAGTACCAATACCCATCAGCGCAGAACCTGCGCCCTTCATGACGGATTTAACGTCGGCGAAGTCAAGGTTGATCAGACCTGGAGTGGTAATTAGATCTGTGATTCCCTGAACACCGGCACGCAATACGTCGTCGGCGGTGGCAAAAGCTTCAACAACAGAAACTGACTTGTTAACAAGTTCTAGTAGGCGCTGGTTCGGAACCACAATTAATGTGTCTACCTCACCGCGAAGCACCTCAATACCGGCTTCGGCTTGTTGCGCGCGACGCTTACCCTCAAAGCCAAACGGGCGGGTAACTACACCCACGGTAAGTGCCTCAAGCTGCTTTGCGATTCGAGCAACTACTGGAGCAGCACCGGTACCGGTACCGCCACCCTCACCGGCGGTTACGAAAATCATGTCGGCGCCGCGAAGTGCCGCTTCAATTTCGTCTGAGTGATCCTCGGCTGCGCGACGACCAATCTCTGGGTCGGCACCTGCGCCAAGACCGCGAGTTAGATCGCGACCAATGTCTAGTTTTACGTGAGCCTCGCTCATCAGCAGCGCCTGTGCATCGGTGTTGATTGCAACGAATTCAACTCCGCGAAGTCCGGCGTCAATCATGCGGTTCAGTGCATTAACACCACCGCCGCCAACGCCAACAACCTTGATAACCGCTAGGTAGTTCTGGTTCAGACCCACGCTATTCCTCCGCATTCGCTTCCGCTGCTCTCACAGCTCAGGCACGGTACAAAAGGTTAAACCTCAGCATGAGGCTTATAGTTAGTCCCTTTTATTACTGTGCGCGAAAAAAATAAGCCGTTATAGCCCAGGTTGATTGGAAGTTGGCAGGTGTGTCTAAAAATTTCCGTACCGAACTACAGGAGCATTCGGACTGGATACATCAAAGGTCACGCGATCGGTTTTCTTTTGATTGGCAATTAGTGCATCAAGCACGCGTGATTTCAAAACAGAGTTGGAACCATCGCCCCAAATAATTCTTTGGCCCGCGTATCCCCTAAGCCGCAATGTGACATCATCTTTGGACTTTGCATCGATCTCTGCAACGCGCTGAAGCAAGTCAGCCGGCAGCGCTAGTAGGACATCGATTGCAGCTTTAAATTCTTTGGATTTTTCTGGCAGACCTTGGATTGCAATTATCGGCAGATTTTCGGAGCCGGTGGCAATTCCAATGCGAACTCCAGCCGGATCGTAAAGGTAGTTCGTTCCTGAACTCTTAATCACACCGATAGGTTGACGCTCTGCAATTTGGATTCTCAGGGTGTGCGGCGGCAGGCTGATGATTGAGAAACTTTCGATCAGCGGAAATGTCTCAAGAGATTTTGCAATATCGCTGGAGCTAACAGTTGGCAAGGGCTTTCCCAGCTGACTTATCAGCGCATTGACGATTGACTTCTCTTTCAACCGGGTAATTCCTGTGACCTCAATCTTTTGCACGGCAAGCAATGGAGTAAAGATTGTGGCCAGCACTAGCAGAAGAAGTGCGCCAAACGCTGAAGCGCTAATTCCCAAAGCTAACTTCTTGTTGCGCGAGCCCTGAGTGAATCGCTTGGCCTCGGCTGCAAGCGAGTAGTTCTTTTTCTTTTCCGAGTTTCGAATATTTATAAGTCGCTTGTTTTGCTGCTGTAAGGCACGCTTTGGGGTGGCGCGCTTTGGGGTGGCGAGCTTCTTGGCTGGCGCTCGTTTTTTATCAATAGGTGCACTTGGCAGCCCGGACGTTGCCCGGCTAGTTGGTCTTGATTGCGGGCGCTTCAATTACTTCTCTAGAGCCTCAAGAAGTTCTGGCACCATGCGGTAAATGTCGCCACAACCCATGGTCATGATGAAATCCCCCTCGTGCGCCAACTTGGCGCTCACCGCTGGGACATCGCTCCACTCTGGAACGTAGTGAACTTGAGCTTGATTCTTGAAGGCATCTGAAACCAACGCACCGGTGACACCTGGCTCTGGATCTTCACGCGCAGCGTAGATATCTAACACCACGACTTGGTCAGAGGCAGAAAGCGCCTCGGCGAACTCTTTGGCCATAAGCCTGGTGCGGCTATACAGGTGTGGCTGGAAGACGGTGATGATCTTGCCATCGCCAACCACTGCACGAGCCGCCTTGATTGCCGCGGCAACTTCTGTTGGGTGATGCGCGAAGTCGTCGTAAACCGATACTCCCCTGCGCTCGCCATGCAATTCAAAGCGGCGCTGGGTTCCACCAAAAGTGGCAATCGCACGCAGCGATTGTTCTGGATCAAACCCCAGACCAACTAGCACGGCAAATGCGCCCGCCGCGTTGATGGCATTGTGCTCGCCCGGAATATTCAACTGTGCCGAATACTTCTTGCCAAGATACTCAACCGTGAACGAAACCCTTGCCCCACTGGCGTCAACGTTTTGTAGACGAACTTCGGCGTCATCGGCGTGACCAAAGCGTATTACTCGGTGATCCTTGATCAACCTGCTTACTCGCACAGCCCCTGGGTCGTCAGAGCTAATCGCAACGAAATCCTTGGCGCCCTGGGCGAAGCGGGCGAACTCTGCCTCGAACGCTTCTTCGCTGCCGTAGTGGTCAAGGTGATCCGCGTCAACGTTAGTGATTAATGCAATTGCGGTGTCGTAGTGCAGGAACGAACCGTCAGATTCGTCGGCCTCAATCACGAATAGATTTCCGGTGCCACTTGCCGAGGATGCGTTTAGCGATGCAATCACACCACCATTTACAAAACTTGGGTCCTCGCCCAACTCAAGCAATCCGGTGATGATCATTCCGGTGCTGGTGGTCTTTCCGTGAGCACCGGCAACCGCGATTACCTCGCGCTTTGAAGTTAGGTAAGCCAAGGCCTGCGAACGGTGAATTACCGGAATGCCGAGTTTCTTAGCTAAAAGGTATTCAGGGTTTGTTGGCCAAAGCGCAGAGGTGACCACTACAGTGTCGGGGGTTCCCAGGTGTGCCTCGTCGTGGCCGATAAAGATTTTTGCACCAAGCTCTCGAAGAGCGGCCACGTTATCGGTGTCTCGAAGATCGCTTCCGGTGACCTGGTGGCCCATTCCTAGAAGAATGCGAGCGATGCCGCTCATGCCGGATCCGCCGATGCCGATGAAATGAACCCTGCCTAAATCCGCTGGGACTGGCTGGCTAAAATCTGGCTTAATCATGAATTTCCTAACATTCACCTAGAAGACTAGGCGGACTGCGATGTGCAACTCACTTACAACACACCTTGAACGAGCTTGAACAGACGGTCGGTGCCGTCGCCGATTCCGGCAGCGCGCGCGGCAGAACGCATGGCAGTGACTTCTTTGGTGTTGGACATCAGCGGGATCAGTTTTTCGGCCACGTAGTCCGGTGTGAACTCGACATCGGCAACCATTAGCCCGCCACCGGAATCGACTAGGTCGCGAACGTTGTACTTCTGCTCACCATTGCCCACCGGGTATGGAATGTAGACAGCGGGCAAGCCCACCGCGGAAAATTCAGAGACTGTTGAAGCCCCGGCCCTAGAAACGGCAAAGTCGCTGGCTGCAATTGCAAGGTCCATGCGGTCACAATATTTGATTCGCTGATAATCATCGCTACTGACCTCTGACAGCTCAGACTTTCCTCCAACGATGTGCAACACCTGAATACCCGCGGCGCTCAAGAATTTTCTGGCGTCTTCAATTGTTTGATTGATCTTTTTGGCACCAAGCGAGCCACCGGTAACCAAGAGCGTGATGGTGTTGGCATCCAAGCCAAAGTGCTGACGTGCCGACGACTTATCAAAATCTGGCTTGGCAGCGGCAACGACAAGTTTTTCAATCTCTTGACGCAAAGGCATGCCAACAAAATGCGCACCCTTGATTGATGTGCTCTTAAACGCAACCGCGGTAGCCGCGGCAAACTTACTGCCTAATTTGTTCGCCCAACCCGGCAAGGCATTAGCCTCGTGAACTACTACTGGAATACCAAGTCGTCGAGCAGCCAAATAGGCCGGGGCGCTTGCGTAGCCGCCAAAACCAACGACAACTTGAATTTTCTTTTCACGAATTATTTGTTCGCATTGCTTAATCGCGTTGCTGAATGCCTTTGGAAAACCAAGGGCATAGCCGTTAAGCCGGCGTGGGAATGGAAGACGCGCGATGGTCAGAAGTTCATAGCCCCGCGCTGGCACCAAATCTTTTTCTAGACCTTCGGCAGTACCCAGCGCAAACACCTTGTTCGTGGCGGAATCACTCATGATGCGGTCGGCAAGTGCAAGCAATGGGTTCACGTGACCCGCAGTTCCGCCCCCGGCAAGTAGGAAGTTGGTCATCGTCTTGCCTTTGTGGTGGCGCGCGAGCGCATGGATGTTCCAAACGACTGCGGAGCCGCATGGTTTTCGCGTTCGATTGCGAGAACGACACCAATAGCAGTAAGTGCGGAAATCAACGATGAACCACCTGCCGAGATTAGCGGGAGCGGAACACCCAGCACCGGTAACAGGCGAAGCACAACGGCGATGTTAATCAGCGCCTGGAAAACCAACCAGAGCATGATCGCAGCAACTACCGTGCGGCTAAAGAAGTCTTGGGTGCGCTGCATAATTCTTAGCAATGAGAAGGCAAGAACGACGAACAATGCGATTACAACTAGAGCGCCAATCAGACCAAGTTCCTCGGCGATAACCGCAAAAATAAAGTCGTTTTCAACTTCCGGAATCCAGCTCCACTTCATTTTGGATTCACCAAGTCCGGCGCCGAAGATACGGCCAGCCGAGATGGCCCACATGCCGTGTTCTGCTTGCCAGTTGTAATCGAGAGGATCTGGAGCATTTGGATTTAGCCAAGCAGTGATGCGGCCCATACGTGATGAGCTGGTCATTAGTGCCGCAGGAATCAAAACCAACAGCAAAAGCCCAACTTGTTTCAGGAGTTTGTTAGGCATACCGGCAAGCGCTAACAACCCAATGAACGCGATCAACATAATGATCACGGTGCCAAGGTCTTTACCAATGATCACGAGAAATATGGCGATGCCAATCATGCCAAGCGAGCGATGCCAAACTCTTGGTTCGTCTAAGTAACTCTGCTGCGAGGTTAGGTATGCCGCAACATGCAGGATTACTGCAATCTTTAGAAACTCGGATGGCTGGATTGTAACAATTCCAAACAGGTCGATCCAGTTACGGTTACCGTTTACATCTTTTCCAATAAAAAACACCAAGAGTTGCACAACCAGCGTGATAGCGAAAAGCGCTCTAGCACCAAGGCGAATTTTATTTACTGGCAAAAGCGAAACTATTGAGAGCGAAAGCAGGCCAATAAGTGCAAACCCGAACTGTTTTAGAAAAACCCAAAGCGAGTTGCTGTTGGCCACCAATGAGTCGATTGACGATGCAGATAGAACCATGACCACGCCGAATGCCACCAAGAACAGAGTGACACCAAGTAGTCGGTAGAACTCCACCGACTGAGCGCGGAAGATTTTGTCAAAGAGAACTTGTAGCCGCTGTGCGCTTTGCGCAGAAAAATCTTGTGCAGATCTTGCTGGGCGTTGCTTTACAGACTTAGGTTTGCTGGCTTTTAATTTGGCCGGCTTGCCCTGGTTAGCCTGACGAGCGCGCTCCGCCGGAGACAATCTGGTCATTAGATTTGCTCCAATTGAATTTTCACTTGCTCGGCAAACTGATTGCCGCGATCGGCATAGTCCTTAAATTGATCCATCGATGCAGCGGCCGGTGCCAACAAAACAACATCCCCCGGTTTGGCTACTTGCCTTGCCGCCCTAACCACCTGATGCATGACCTTATCCTGGTCACTGATTTCAATAACGGGAATACCTGGCGCATTTTTGGCGAATGCCGCCAACACAGCTTCGCGCTCCTTGCCAATCACAATTGCTGCCGAAAAACGATTGGCATACTTGGAAACCAAATCATCTAGGCCTACCCCCTTGAGCAAACCTCCAACAATCCAAACTACTTTTTCAAATGAATTCAAAGACGCAGCCGCAGCATGCGGGTTCGTTGCCTTGGAGTCATCGACCCACCGAATCTCGTCTTGATCTGCAACCAACTCAATGCGATGTGCATCCAAACGAAAATTCGTTAGTGCTTTCTTGATGTCTTCTGGTTGAACGCCATAAGAACGAGCAAGCGCAGTTGCCGCGGCGGCGTTTGCCATTAGGTGTGGTGTCAAGACTCCAATACTGGAAAGGTCATCAAGGGTGGCAACCTCAAGCGCACTGTTAGCTCTGTCATCGAGGAATGCGCGATCACAAAGGATGTCTTCGACAAATCCAACATTTGATCTACCTGGCAAACCGGTGGTGAATCCAATGGCCCTAGCGCCTTCTTGCACGTCGGCATTTTCAACCATTTTTTCGGTTGCCAGGTCATTCAGGTTATAAATGCAAGCAACCTGGGTGTTTTCGTAAACCTTGGCCTTGGTGTCTGAATAGGCTTGAAAACTTCCGTGCCAATCCAGGTGGTCATCGGCAAGATTCAATACGGCGCTTGAAAAAGGCTCGATGTGTTTTACGTAGTGAAGCTGAAAACTCGAGAGCTCAACTACCAAGGCATCGAAACCTTCGGGGTCGCGAATGGCATCCAGAATTGGTGTGCCGATGTTCCCGCAGGCTACCGCTCGGAACCCGCCCTGATTCAACATTGCCTCGACCATTTGGACCGTGGTGGTTTTACCGTTGGTGCCAGTAACGGCAATCCAATCGGCAATCTTTGAGGTCTTATCACGCAGGCGCCAGGCAAGTTCAATATCTACCCAGACCGGAGCGTTTTGCTTAGCTGCCCAGGCAAGAAGTTCATGTTCAGGCCTAACCCCTGGTGAGGTGACGACCAACTGCGGATCAAACTCAATGACTTGTGCAGGCAACCCTTGCGCAGCTTCTCCGGTGATGTGTGTCACACCAATAACGTCAAGAATGTCGACTAACTCTTCATCGGCCTTCTCAGCCACCACAAAAACCTTGGCACCAAGTTCGGCGAGTGTGTCGGCAACTGAAAATCCAGTTACGCCAAGCCCAAGCACAACAACACGAAGGTCACGCCAATTTGCGTGCCAGCTGTGCAGGTGCTCTAAATCTTGCATGATTTATTAGCCGTAAATCCACTCAAGGTAGAACAGTCCAATGCCACTAACAGTGCAGAGACCGGCAATGATCCAAAAACGAACCACAACGGTAACTTGTGCCCAACCCTTTAGTTCAAAGTGATGATGCAACGGTGACATCAAGAACACTCGACGACCTGTTCCGGTTTTCCACTTTGTGAGCTTGAAGAAAACGCGCTGAATCACAACTGATCCGGTAACCACAACGAAAATTCCTCCGATCAAAATCAGCAGGATTTCCGTACGAGAAAGAATTGCAAGTGCTGCCAGCGCCCCACCCAGACCCAGCGACCCGGTGTCACCCATAAAAATTTGCGCCGGAGATGTATTCCACCAAAGGAAACCAATAAGGGCACCAACAATTGCCGAAGACACGACTGCTAGGTCTAGCGGATCACGAACGTTGTAACAGCTAGTCACATTTTCTAAAACAGTTCCACAGGCCTGGTTGAATTGCCAGAAGCCAATGATTGTGTAGGCACCGATTGCCATAATGCTGGAACCTGTTGCCAGGCCGTCTAGGCCATCGGCGATGTTCACACCATTTGACGCACTGGCCACCAACACATAAATCCAGACAATGAACAACACAACACCGATGGCGGTGCCGAACATCATTAAATCGATGCCGGTGTCGCGAACGAGAGATATGTTGGTGGATGCAGGTGTAAGCCTTGACTCATTCGGAAACTGCAGGGCAAGGATTGCAAAAACCGTAGCAACTACTCCTTGTAGGGCAATCTTTGCCCAGCCGGTTAGCCCAAGGCTGCGTTGTTTGTGAGTCTTGATGAAGTCATCAATAAAACCAACCAGCCCCAGACCCACCAACATCAGCAAGACCAGGAGTGCCGAAACCGTTGGTGTCTCAAAGTTAGCCAACTTGCCAACGAAGTAACCAAGAACCGCTGCACAAATAATGACTACGCCGCCCATGGTTGGGGTGCCGTGCTTAGTGTGATGTGCCTTTGGGCCATCTTCACGAATGAATTGTCCCCAGCGAAGTTTGCGGAATAACCAGATGAAGCCTGGAGTGACTAAAAGGGTAAATGCCATGGCGATGCCGCCGGCAAGCAAGATAGCTCTCAAGAACTAACCTCCATCAAATTGTCCCCCAGGTGTCTTAGGTTTGCCGATTTAGATGACTTTACGAGCACCAAATCGCCAGCCCTAAGCATTCCACGAACATAGGCCAATGCCTCGTCAATTGACTCAAAGAATTTAGATTCGCCGGCCCACGATCCCTCTTGCTCTGCACCCATGTGAATCAGCTTTGCACCCATGCCAACCACGATCAGCTGATCAATGTTCAGCCGTACGACGATTCGACCAATCGCATCGTGCTGCTCCCTTGACTCCGAACCAAGTTCAGCCATTTCTCCCAGGATCGCAATTGTGCGTCGACCGGATTTTCCAAGTTGAGCAAGTGTTTGCAGAGCGGCCTTGGTTGAATCCGGGCTGGCGTTATAGGCATCATTGATGATGGTCACGCCATCGGTGCGATTTAGAACCTGCATGCGCCAGCGTTCGGCAAGCGGCATGGCCTCTAGAGCTGCGACGGCTGTATCTCTTGGCACCTGCAATAGATCTGCAACTGCAAGTGCGGCAAGTGCGTTCATTACGTGATGCTCACCAAGAATCCGCAACTTGATTGGTTCCTGTGTGTCATCCGGCCAATGAAGATTGAACGAAGTTCCATCAATAGCCACCGATTGATCGCTGGCCCGATATTGAGCATCGCCGGCGGTGCCAAACCAGGCCTTTTTTGCCCGAGTGAGATCTGACATATCGGAAACGTATCCGTCATCCGCATTTAGCACTGCGGTTGCGTCATCACCAAGCGCTTGTACTAACTCACTCTTAATTTGCGCAGTGGTTTCGATTCCACCAAATTCTCCAACGTGCGCCAAACCAACTTTTAGAACCACACCGATATTCGGCCGAGCAATTTGCGCTAAGTAATCGATGCTGCCTGGTCCGCCAGCTCCAAGTTCGACAACCAAGAATTTGGTTTCAAGCGTGGTCTGCAGAATTGAATAAGGTGCGCCAACCTCATTGTTGTAAGACTCAATCGGTGCGATGGTAGGGCCGACCTTGCTAAGAATTTCACGGAGCATGTTTTTGGTCGTGGTCTTACCGTTTGAACCGGTGACTCCAATTACCTGCAGGTTTGTTTTTGAGCGAATCGCCGACAAAACATATTTTGCTAATTCGCCTAGAGCCAGCACTGAATCAGTGACCAGAATCTGCGGCAGGGCGACGTCTTCCAACCAATGCTCAACGATAAGCGCAACCGCGCCGGACTCCTTGGCCGCAGGTGCAAAAAGGTGACCATCGGTTTCTTCGCCAGGCTTGGCCACAAATAGGCTGCCGGTTTTTACCAGACGTGAATCAGTTTCAACTGAACCGGTGACTACAACGGATTCATCGCCTTTTATCTGACCGGAAACTGCATTAGCAATTTCGGCAACGGTTAGCGTAATCATGACCAACCATTCTCTTTTAAGGCTTCGCGCGCCTCGTGACGTGCAGAGTAAGGCGTGCGCACTCCCCTGATGTCACGGTAATCCTGGTGACCTGGGCCTGCCCAAAGAATTGCATCGCCAGGCTGGGCCATCGAAACAGCCTTACGAATTGCCGCTTCCGGTGGCGAGACTTCGTAAATTTCTAGATCTGGCTTGGCGGCCTTCGCGGCATCGACGAGGGTTTTTCTGATCGATGCCGGATCTTCAAAACGAGGGTGGTGATCGGTGATCACTAAGACATCGCACCCCTCTGCTGCAACCTGCGCCATTGCCGGACGCTTGCTAGCATCGCGGTCACCATCGGCACCAAACACCATGATTAGTTTTCCGTCGGTCACTTTGCGCACAGCGGCCAAGGTGTTTAGGAACGCGTCTGGGCTGTGGCCAAAATCCACGTACACGTCTGGGCCAGTTGCGCCGGTGACGCGCTCGGTTCTACCCGGCAAGTAGGCCTCGATGCCACTCTCTATTCCTTTAGCAATTTTCTGAACATCAAACCCAGCCTCAACCAACATAACGATGGCCAATCCAGCGTTGGCCGCCATGTGTGCGCCTAGCAGTGGAACGCGCGAACGAATATTTACGCCGTTAGGACCGGCAAGAACAAAGGAAGTGTATTTAGGGGTTTCGGCGGTTACCGCAACATGCCAGTCAGCATCCACGCCAAGCTCGCTGGTGATTGTTACGACCGGGATTTCACTGGCCCTGACAAAGTCTTTTCCATATTTAGTGTCCAGACAAACCACGCCACGACTGGCGCGCTTCTTGGTAAACAGCGGAAGTTTTGCCTCAAGGTATTCCTGCATATCCTTGTAGTCATCAAGGTGATCGTGACTCAAGTTTGTGAAGCCAACGACATCAAAGTGCAGACCGTCTACTCGAAGCTGACTAAGCGCCTGCGCCGAAACCTCAACGGCGACTGAGGTCACGCCCTTCTCGCGCATGCGCGCAATCAGGGCCTGCATCTCTGGGGATTCCGGGGTGGTCAAGCGACTAACGATTACCTCACCGGCAATGTGACGTTCAGCTGTTGAGGTTAGGCCGGTGACCTCGCCCAGCTGACGAAGAATTCCTTCAAGTAGATAGCTGGTTGAAGTTTTTCCGTTTGTGCCTGTGGTCGCAAATAGTTTTGGCATGTTTCCAGGCAGGTTTGCGTAAACGTAGGCCGCCAATTCACCAAGGTGTGCACGCGGGTTTTCAAGCGTCAAAACTGGAACCCTTACATCACCAAGAATTTCAGTGCCGGCGGCATCGGTGACAATTGCAACTGCACCCTGTTCAAGCGCTTTGGCAACAAAATTTGCACCGTGGGTCTTCTTACCCGGCATTGCAACAAACAGATCGCCGGGACGCAGGTCACCCGTGTTCATGCTGATACCAGTCAATTGCACTTGGTTGACTTCGCCAACGGCAGGCAAATTGAAATGTTTGGCAAATTCGGTAAGGCGAACCGGCTCGACTACATCGGGCCTAAGAATCGGAGGTATTTGTTCTTTCATATCATCACCAATTCAACGGTAGGTCAGAAGTCTTGGTTGTTGATGGTGGAACACGATAAGCCCGCAAAACTTGTTGCATGATGCGCTTGAACGGCTTTGCCACACCAAGTGAGGAACCCACGGTACGAGACTTGAACGCTGTGACAGCAACCACGTATTGCGGGTCATCGATCGGCGCGATACCAAAGTAAGAAATCGCATAAGGGCCAGCGTACTTGCCGGTGTTTTCATCGCGAATTTGGGCCGTGCCGGTCTTGGCACCAATTCGGTAGCCAGGAATTGCACCGTAGCGACCGATGGGACCTGCCTCAACTACGCGCTCGAGCATGGACAGTGTTTGCGCCGAGGTTCCCTTAGAAATCACCTGCACGCCAGGCTTGACCGGCGCATTCTTGAAATCGTTGACGTTGCTTTCGCAGCCATCAACCAAAATTGGGTTTAGTCGCACTCCACCGTTGCCAATTGTCTGGTACATCATCGCGGACTGAATCGGGGTGACCGATACGCCCTGGCCAAACATGGATACATAACGCTTTACGCCATCATTCGACCAAGTGTCCTTTGAGTTCAAAAGACCTGAGCCTTCGCCCGGAAAATTAAGTGCGGTGCGCTTGCCCAGGCCAAACTTTTCAAGGTAGTCATATCGAGTTTTCCAATCAACTACCTTGCCCACATTTAAGATTCCGGTGTTTGAAGATTCCGCAAGCACACCGGTCATGGTTAGTTTTTCTAGACCGTGGGCGTGACTGTCTGTTACGCGATATCCATTTGAGTTTGGAATCAAGAAAGCCGACGGTGCGTAAACCTTTAGGGTTGGAGAACCCATGCCGGTATCTACGACAGTGGCGGCAGTGATGGTTTTTAAAGTTGAGCCAGGCTCGAATGCGGCCTGAAAGATTCGAGCACGACGGTCGTCGGCCGAAAGCTTGCCCGGGTCATTTGGATCAACTGATGGCGCCTCGGCGGCGGCCAAGATGCGACCGGTCTTGACCTCGATGATTGTTGCAGTTCCCCAGTCGGCGCGCAAAAACGAAACGGTTGAGGCCATGACCTGCTGTGCAAAGTACTGCAAATCTGAATCAATAGTCAGGCGTACGTTTTTTCCGGCAACCGCTTGGCGGGTGGTAACAACACTGGAAGGAATCTTGATCCCGTCTTTGCCTTTTTCAAAAGACTCTTCGCCATCAACACCAGCAAGGCACTTATCGTATTCCTGCTCAATGCCTTCCATCAGGCCAGATTGAGTTATGAAGCCAAGAATATTTCCGGCTACGGCACCATTTGGGTAAACGCGTTCGGCCATTGGATCGTAGTAGAGCCAAGGTACATTGAGTGCAACCAGCTTTCGATATTGCGCCGCGTTCACGCGCTTCTTAATTTGCGAATACTCTCCGGTGCCGATGATCTTTTGCATCACTTCTTGCGGAGTAATTTCAAGAATGGCGGCAATCTCAGCAGCAACCTGCTCAACCTGGATTGAAACCGTCTGACCAGATACCTTTCTTGCTACCGGACCTACTTTGCTTGGCGCTGCATTGATGTCGTATCGCAAAATGGTCTTTGCCAAAACCTTGCCGTTGACATCCAAAATCTCACCACGAACAGCGGGAACGACTCGGGTGACCGCACGCTTCTCGTAGGACTTTGCGTTAATTGCGTCAGCTTCAATAACTTGAAGATCGATTAGGCGAATGGCAAATACTCCCACGAGCACCAAGATGAAGCCAACAATTTTCTTCAGGCGCTTAGATGGGTCACCAGGCGTCAGATATGTCATCTGCCGACCTGCCTATCTAGTGAGTTGGTGAAGCGGGAATCACGCCACCATTAGAAATTACTGGAGCGGTTGCTGCTTTCTGGGTAGCGACATTGGCGGGTGCAGCCTGCACCTCGGCCACTGGAACTTTCAAATCCTTTGAAGTTGCGGTCATAACTGAGTTTGCAATCAGGTTGCGGGCCACTCGGCCATCGGTGTCCAAAGCTGCTGTTGGCTTGCCGTAAACCTTTTGCTTACCAATGCTCAAGAAAACTGGATTGGAGTTTGCGATCATTCCCAACTTTTGTGCGGAGTTTGAAAGGTTCTGCTGTGATGAAAGTGAATCAACCTCATCAGCAATGATCTGTGATGTGGTGTTCAACTCGCGAGCCTGCTGCTGAAGGCTGGCTAGTTCGTACACGGCGGTTGAAGTAAGAATGTGAAGCACAAGGTTGGCAATCGCAATACCAAGGGCACCAATAGTCAGCATGGTGACGATCTTGTTTCTTGGGCTTGCGGCGCGAGAGTTGGCTAGTGATACCGAACGCAGTTGCGCGCGGGCTGGTGCCAGCTGGCGACTTGGGGAGGTTAAACGAATGGCGCTCATGCTGCTCTCCGGATCTTTTCTGCTGCGCGCAGTCGAACCGATGCAGCGCGTGGGTTTCTTGCAATTTCTTCCGTGGTGGCGGCTTCTGCGCCCTTCACCAACAGGCGAAGCACAGGTGCGTGCTCCGGAAGTTCAATTGGCAACTCAATCGGTGCCGATGAGTTGGCCGCGGCAACAAGTGCCTGCTTAGTGATGCGATCTTCGAGTGAGTGGTATGACATCACGACGATGCGACCACCAACGGCAAGTGCACGAATTGCTGCCGGCATGGTGCGTTCCAAAACCTCGAGCTCGCCGTTTACTTCAATGCGTAGCGCCTGGAAAACGCGCTTAGCGGGGTGACCACTGCTCTTGCCAGGAATGAATGGAATGACCTTGGTAATCAAACCGGCGAGTTGAGTGCTTGTGGTGAAAGGTGTTGATTTACGAACCGATACGATCTCGCGCGCAACGCCCTTGGCATAGCGCTCTTCGCCGTACTCCTTGAAGATTCTGGCAAGGTCGGCCTCGCTGTAGTTGTTAACTACATCGGCCGCTGTCTTACCAATGGTTGAGTCCATGCGCATGTCAAGTGGTGCTTCGTATGAATAAGCGAAGCCACGTTCGCGTTCATCAAGTTGCATAGATGAAACACCAAGATCAAGCAAGATGCCGTGTGCCGATTCGATGTCTAGTTCCTCAAGAACATCCTGAATCTCGTCGTAAACCGCGTGAATCAAATTCACACGATCGCCAAATCGGGCTAGTCGTTCTCCGGCAAGTTTCAAAGCAGTTGGGTCACGATCAATGCCAACCAGGGTCAAGTTAGGAAAGCGATCAAGGAATGCCTCGCTGTGGCCGCCAAGACCCAAAGTGCAGTCAACGAAAACCGGCGAATCAACTTCAAACGCTGGTGCAAGGAGTTCGATTGCGCGTTCAAGAAGAACTGGATCGTGAAGTTCGGAGATTTGCTTAGACATAAGAGGTCAGTTGACTTCGTAGTCCCTAGAACTAGGGCCCCATCCATTTACTACCTGGCTTGGTTTCAGGTGAAATAGCTGGAGTCTTAGCCTCAGGGCTAGAAGAGTCCTGGAATCACCTCCGCCGCTACATTCGCAAAGGCTGTTTCTTGCTTAGTCAAGTACTCGTTCCATGACTTGGCATTCCAGATTTCCGCACGAGCACCAACACCAATAACGACAAGGTCTTTATCAAGACCCGCGTATTGACGAAGGGCGGCCGGAATAGTCACACGGCCTTGCTTGTCAGGAAGTTCATCTGAAGCGCCAGATAGAAAAACGCGAAGGTAGTTGCGGGCCTCAATGCTGGTCACCGGTGCCTGACGAATCTTGTCGTGCACTGCAGCGAACTCAGCTGAGCTGAATACGTAGAGACAGTTTTCCTGTCCCCTGGTAATTACCAAACCACCCTGGAGTTCTTCGCGGAACTTTGCCGGAAGGATAACGCGCCCCTTGTCATCAAGCTTTGGTGCATGAGTGCCAAGCAACATGTGCGTTCCCCCTTTCTCGACATCGATCTTGCGCTTTACTCCACATTACACCACTTTCCCCCACGTATGGTGAATAATTGGCATATTTTCTGGTTTGGCGTGTCTTAATTGTCAATAAATTACTGGGATATAGCAAGTGGAGGAAAATCCCACGAATTAGGCCAAAAAGCAAAAAACCCACCATTTTCTGGTGGGTTTTAGTGCTTGAGCGGGGTCTGGGTGGGGCTACTGGCCCTGACGCTTATTCCAGCGGTCTTCGAAGTAGCTGGTGCGCTGCGATTTTTCAGCCTGCGGCTTGGTTTTGGCCGCGCCGGCCAGAGTATGGGTTTGGTTTGAAGAGGTAGCCAAGATCAAACCTGCCAACATGACTAGAAAGCCGGCGACACCAAATAGGGCGAATTGAAGGATTACGGCGACGACCAGCAGCGAAAGGCCAATTATGGCGAGGGCTGCACCTGCGATGATTCGCCTTGGTGAGCGGGCTCCGGGCTTGCCCAACTTGTGAGCAAGGCTTGAGTCAGAGGCGTAAAGGCCGCGCTCGAGCTCGTCGAGAAGTTGCTGTTCCCGTTCGGAGAGTCCCATTTTGTACCCCTTTGCCGATTTGCGCTGCTATAAAGAGTCTAAACTCAACAGCCAAGTTAGGCTATTCCCGTGAGCGAAACTAAAGTGCTACTTGGCCTGATTCAGGATCATCTGGATGAGTTTTGCATCGCTCGAAAAAGCGATTTTGAACAGATCTCCCCTGACCTAACCCCGGTCGTCGACTACACCCGCGACCTTCTGCAGGGTGGCAAGCGATTCCGCGCCCTGTTCTGCTACTGGTCTTGGGTTGGCGCACTGGCAGGATCTGATGTTCGGCAAAACGAGGCACAACGCGAGGCATCAGCCGAAGCAATCGTTGGAATCACCGCGGCGCTAGAGATGTTCCACGCAGCCGCATTGGTTCACGACGATTTGTTAGACCAATCCGATACCCGTCGAGGCGCGCCATCGGTTCACAAGAGATTTGAAAGTCTTCACTCTGCATCCGGCTGGGCCGGCAGCCCTGAGCGATTTGGCGTTGCCGGATCTGTTTTGGTTGGCGACCTAATGCTCGGCTGGAGCAGCGAAATTTTTGGCAATGCACTACTTCAGGCACCAGAAGCACAAGTTGAGACCGCTTGCCGCAACGAATTCAGCAAGATGCGTGTTGAAGTTATGGCTGGACAGTACCTAGACGTACTGGAAGAAAACGCGGCCAACACTCGACCGGTTGACGAGGCAGTTGGCCGAGCAAATCGAGTAATTCTTTACAAGACGGCTAAATACAGCATCGAGGCACCAATGCTGATTGGTGCGGCATTCGCGGGCGCCTCGCCAAGTTTGCTGCGCGGACTTTCCGCATTTGGTATCCCCCTGGGCATGGCGTTCCAACTTCGCGATGACATTCTTGGTGTATTTGGTGATCCGGCAATCACCGGTAAGCCAGCTGGCGATGACCTTCGCGAGGGTAAGCGCACGGTTCTGGTGGCGTTGACCCGCGAATCACTGACGTCATCGGTTGGTGCAATCTTTGATGAGATGCTTTCGAGCAGATCTCTTACTGGTGAACAGATCTCATTCTTGCAGCAGACCATCGTTGGCTCCGGTGCGCTGGCCAAAACAGAGCGAATGATTGAAGAACTTGCCGATGAAAGTTTGAATGCGCTTGAGTCGTTGGAAATGGATGAACGAGCAAAACACGAACTACGGGAATTGGCGCTGAAGGTAATTAACCGCCAGGCCTAAGGCACATCGGTGTTGGAATTACAGCGCCAGCAACATAGCTAATCGACGAACAGCCGACTTATGCCCCTTGAGTAAGAACTCCATAGGCGTGCCAGGCAGACTTTCGTCAAACGTGTAAAGCCACTTAAAGGCCGCCTCATAGCCCAGGCCTGAATCCAACAAGACAATCATTGTTCCCGGCAGGCTTGGTAGCGGTTCACCCTCGACGATGATCTCAGCTGGAATCATCAGCACGCCATCGCGCTTGATTGCAATCAGGTGATGCTCTTCGATCCAACGGCGAATTCGTCCGGCAGGTTCGCCCAAAAGTTCCGCTGCCTCTGGCACGGAAATCCAAGACTTAACTTGGTCTAATACATCAGTCACAAGACAAGATTGCCACACCTCGGCACCTCACGGGTATCAAACCAGCCCCGTGCGATGATATTGGCTGGCTACCCCAGTAGAAATGTAGATATTTTGGACGAAAAACGTGACAAACAAGCGCTTGGTTTAGCGCTCGTCACGGTGCCGATTTCCATCGTGGGTGCTTTGAGCGGAGCCGACGCGGCAAACGCTCAACAGGCACCGGTTATCCAAGACCTAAACACAAACACCGATAGCACAGATAGCACCGATAACGGCAATGCTGCAATGCCCCGAGGCCTAACTGCCGCAGCCACTCCAATTCTTTCGACTGCAACCCAGCTGACCTACGTGGTCAAGGCGGGCGACACAATCAGTTCGATAGCAAGAAAATTTCAGCTTTCCACCAACCAACTTCTGAACATCAATGGCCTAGAGACAAAATCCCTCATCGTTCCCGGTCAGAAGTTGAAATTGGTGGCACATGCGGTAGTGCCGGCAAGTAAGAGCAAAGCTGACGCGGCAACCGTGCACGTGGTCAAGCGTGGCGATACCGTGCAATCGATCGCAAAGAAATATTCAATTTCAATCACCACAGTGCTTTCGATGAACAAGTTGTCGGCAACGGCAATCATTTTTCCGGGTCAAAGGCTCTTGATTGGATCGGTAATTCCAAAGGCAGTCAAGCCAATCACTCCGGAGACGCACCAGGTTCAACCTGGTGAAACGCTGGCCTCAATCGCAAACCTATATGGGATTTCGCTGAACACGGTGTTGGCAGCAAACGGCTTCAGCGAGTCGTCGCTGGTTTACGGCGGGCAAACCGTCAAGCTGAAAAACTTTGAAACTACCACCGAGGCCGAAGTAAAGCCCAAGGATGTGGCCGCAAGTCAACAACAGCCGGTAGTTAATTTAGTCAGTGAATCGTCTGCGTCTACCGATCCACATCGACCATCTAGCGTGTGTGACGTTCACGGCTACCACACCGTTAAGACCGGAGAATCGGTGAGCAAGATTGCCGCCGTGTATGGTCTTTCAACTCAGTCGATCTTGACTGCCAACCAACTTTCTTGGTCGTCGATGATTTACATTGGCCAAAAATTGGTGATTCCTGGCGTTCACGAAATCAAATTCTGCCCGGAACTCACCCAACTGACTGTTGAAATGAAATCAAACGCCCAAGTTATTTTCCGCGTTGGTAAATCACTTGGCGTTAGCGACTACGGAATCGTAATTGCGTTTGCCGCTGCCATGCAGGAATCGGGTTTGCGAAACCTAAGCTACGGAGACCGCGACTCAGTTGGCCTCTTCCAACAACGCCCTAGTGCACACTGGGGCCAGGCCGAACAAATCTTGAAGCCGGAGTATGCCGCACGCGCTTTCTTTGGTGGCAAGACCAGCCCAACCTACGGTGCGGCACGAGGACTACTAGACATCAAAGACTGGAGCAACAAGTCAGTCACCCAAGCCGCACAGGCGGTACAAATATCTGCTTACCCAAACGCCTACGCGAAATGGGAATCTTCAGCTTGGGTCTGGCTGGACCAATTACTTTCTGACCAAGCCGGGGCTACCAATAATGCCTAGCATGGTCGGCAGGCTTATCGGTGAGCGCTACCGTATCGAGCAGGTAGTTGCTAGAGGTGGCATGGCTACCGTTTACTTGGCGATGGACATCCGTTTAGAACGCAAAGTTGCGCTCAAGATAATTCACCCACACCTGGCCAGTGACAATTCGTTCCGCGAGAAATTTATTCGCGAGGCCAGAATTGCGGCAAAACTTTCACACCCAAACTTGGTTAATGTTTTTGATCAGGGTGAAGATGGTGACCTTGCCTTCATGGCAATGGAATATGTTTCCGGAATCACACTCCGCGACGCGCTAAAGGATTTTGGTGCGCTTGATGCAAAACGTGCGCTTGATCTTTTTGAGCCAATGCTTAGCGGCCTAGCCGCGGCACACCGTGCCGGAATTTTGCACCGCGACCTAAAGCCAGAGAACGTTTTACTTGCCAACGACGGTCGTATCAAGCTTGGCGACTTTGGGCTGGCTCGCGACATAGATAACAACACGTCAACCGGGTCACTGGTTGGCACAGTTGCATATCTTTCACCGGAACTTGTGATGCGCGGAACCGCCGACGCTAGAAGTGACGTGTATGCCGCAGGAATAATGCTGTTCGAGATGCTGGCCGGCCGCCAACCATTCGAGGGCGAACAAGCCGTTCAAATTGCCTACCAACATGCCAATGACAACGTGCCTGCTCCGTCAAAGTTCAATCCGCAGGTTCCTCCCCTACTTGATGAACTTGTGCTGTGGGCCACAGCTCGTGATGCAGCCCACCGACCAAACGATGCAGTGGAACTATTGGCCGTGGTGCAACGCGCCAAGGCGGAATTAAAGGCTGGTCGCGGTGATACCGCAATTGGGATTCCTAACTTGCCTAAAGAAAACCTAAACGCAACCACTGTTATGCCAACGGCAAGCGATGAGACCCAAGTCTTAAGTCCAGCCGCGGTGAGTCAACTAGATTCAAATAGCACGCAGGTGCTCAGCGGACTTGGTGGCGCAAACGAAACCGCTGTCTTCGAAAACTTTGACTTCGCCGATGATCAGATCTCACCCCTGGAACAATTGGGCAGAAAACGCCGCGGCCTGAAGCTCTTGGTTGCAACGCTGCTAGTTGTTTTACTTGGCGGTGGATCAGGTTGGTGGTTTAGCAGCGGGCCTGGTGGCTTAAATATCATTCCCAACCTAACCAGCCGAACAACCGACGAGGCTCAAATTACTTTGGCTAACCTAAAAGCCAGCATTGCCATCGCAGAGGAATCCTCACCAACGGTTGGCAAGGGCCTGGTCATTAGAACCGATCCCCCTGCCGGCTCATTTTTCTTTGGTGGCAAAGTAACTATTTTCGTTTCCTCTGGTCCAAGTCTGGTTTCGGCTCCAAACCTAATAGGCATGAACCTTGCCGAGGCGACTGCCGAAATCATTAAGACTGGCTTCACGCTTGGCGAAGTTAAATCGGTGTTCAACGAAGCGCCGCTTGGCGACGTGTTTGATTACCTTGGCGCTGACGGAACCAAGATTCCTGAAACCAGCCGAATTGATCTTTACGTTTCACTTGGTGCAATTCCGATGGTCACGGGGCTTGATCAAGAAGCGGCGGTAAAGGCAATCGAAACCGTGGGCCTAAAGATCAATGAAATCAATGAGGACTACAGCGACACCGTGCCGGCCGGTCAAGTGATCAGCTTGGTTCCGCAAACGCAACCTTTGGGCAAAGACGGAACTGTAAACCTAATTGTTTCTAAGGGCCCAAACATCGTTACGATGCCCAACATGATTGGACAGACGGTGCTTGCCGGTAAGTCTGCACTCGAAGCTCTTGGCCTAAAAGTTATTGTGAACACCGATCAACTAACCACCAAGTGGGGCGTAGTTGCAATCAAGCGTCAAAGCTCGGCAGCCGGAACTCAGGTGCGAGTGGGCGATTCGATCACCATCTCGACCAAATAAAAAATCCCCAGGCAAGCTGCCCGGGGATTTTTTAAGCTGATTTAGCGCTTGGCTAGTTGCTCGGCAACTAGGAATGCAAGCTCAAGTGATTGCATGTGGTTTAGTCGAGGATCACAGAGTGATTCGTAACGTTCTTCAAGACTTGCTTCGTCAATCTGCTCAGATCCACCAAGGCACTCGGCAACATCGTCTCCGGTTAGTTCAACGTGAACTCCACCTGGGAATGTTCCAGCCGCCTTGTGTACTTCAAAGAAGCCACGCACTTCGTCCATTACGTCATCGAAACGACGTGACTTGTAACCGTTTTTGGTGGTGATGCCGTTACCGTGCATTGGGTCTGTGATCCAAAGTGGGTTGGCGTCTGAATCGCGAACAGCCTCAACCAACTTAGGCAGCTCTTCACGAATCTTGCCCGCACCCATGCGAGTGATAAAAGTCAGGCGACCTGGCTCGCGGTTAGGGTCAAGGCGTTCAATAAGTTCAACCACATCTTCGACCTGAGTGGTTGGGCCAAGCTTCACACCAATTGGGTTGCGAACGCGCGACAGGTAATCAACGTGTGCGTGATCCATTTGACGGGTGCGCTCACCAATCCAGATGAAGTGACCTGAGGTGATGTAAGGGTTGCCGGTGCGTGAATCAATTCTGGTTAGTGGACGCTCGTAGTCCATCAACAAACCCTCGTGGCTGGTGTAGAACTCGGTGGTGCGAAGTTCGTTGAAGTCAGCACCGCAGGCAGCCATGAACTTAATCGCGCGATCGATTTCTTGAGCCAACGATAGGTAGCGCTCGTTGGCAGGGTTGTTGGCAAAGCCGCGGTTCCATTCGTGCACAGAACGCAAGTCGGCAAAACCACCTTGGGTGAACGCGCGAATCAAGTTCAACGTAGAAGCTGAGGTGTGGTACGCCTTCAACATGCGCTGCGGATCTGGAATGCGTGATTCGGCAGTGAAGTCGTATCCGTTGACGATGTCGCCTCGGAAAGCAGGCAGAGTTACGTCGCCACGAGTCTCGCTATCGCTTGAACGTGGCTTAGCAAACTGGCCGGCCATGCGGCCCATCTTGATAACCGGCATCGATGCACCGTAAGTAAGCACTACGGCCATCTGTAGCAAAGTCTTTACGCGGTTGCGAATACGGTCGGCAGTTGCATCGGCAAAAGTCTCGGCGCAATCTCCACCCTGCAACAAGAATGCCTTACCTGAGGCGGCCGCTGCTAGGCGGTCGCGCAAGATGTCTACCTCACCGGCAAACACAAGCGGAGGCATCTTCGCTAGCTCGGCACGCACATCGGCTACCGCAGTGGAATCTGGCCAAGTTGGCTGCTGTGCGGCTGGGAGCTTCAGATAGTTGTCTAGCCCAGCAAGGACTGCCGGATCAGCTGCAACTATTGGATCATTCATTCTGTTACTTCCCTATCTAGCGAGACGAGCTCGTTTTTCTTTTACCGACGATGCGTAGGCATCGACATATTCTTGACCGCTGAGCAATCGGAGCTCATACATGATTTCGTCGGTCACCGCGCGAAGCACAATGCGGTCACCTTCCATGCCGTCAAATCTTGAAAAATCTAATGGTGTACCCACCACAATTCCAATCCGACGGATCCGTGGCAGACGCTTTCCGATTGGCTGAACTTTTTCTGTGTCAATCATTGCAACCGGAATCACCGGAACCTTTGATTCCAAAACCATTCGTGCTATTCCGGTACGACCACGGTACAAACGCCCATCAGGACTACGCGTGCCTTCCGGGTAAATACCAAGTACCTGCCCCTGAGACAAAACCTTCAAGCCGGTGTTAAGCGAAGCCTCAGATGCCTTGCCACCACTTCTATCGATAGGAAGCTGCCCAGTTGCTTTGAAGAACCATCGGGTTAATGCGCCTTTGATTCCCTTACCGGTGAAGTATTCGCTTTTCGCTAGAAAAACTACTGGTCGGCGTGACTGCAACGGCAAAAAAATTGAATCTGAAAACGATAGATGGTTGCTGGCCAAGATTACCGGGCCGGTTGCTGGAATGTTTTCCATGCCGCGAACCCAAGGGCGAAACAGCACGCGCAATAGTGGGCCAAGAATTAGGGACTTGAGAATGAAGTATGCCACTTGCGATTCCCCTCCCTAGGTGCCAATCTGCGGCGGCCGGCTGGCCAGCAGACTATAAAGGTTTAGTTTACCTTTGGGCCTAGCGATACGCGAGCGAGATCGGCTGCCCCAACCACGCCGGCATCGTTGACGAATTCGGCAGTGACGATGGCTAGTTCTGGTCTAAACCCGCCGGCTGGGGCGTACTTTCTGAAAGCCTCGCGAACCGGTTCAAGCAATAGCTCGCCGGCCTGGCTCACCCCACCACCGATAACCACGATCTCCGGGTCAAGAATCGCGCTTAGTGACGCGATTGCCTGGCCCAACCAGCTAGCCAGGTTGCGCAGCAACTGCACGGCACCCGGGTCACGTTCGACCAGCGCTTGGTAAACCTCTGCGCCGGTTAACTGCCCAGCCGCTGACTTCAATTCGCCAAGGCGGATTCCCGCGGGATCACCCGAATCAACTAACTCATTGGCCGTTCTAAGCAGGGCGGTACCCGATGCATAAGACTCAATGCAGCCACGCTGGCCGCAACCGCAAGGGATTCCCTCCGGTACAACTCGCATGTGGCCAAGTTCGCCAGCAACACCAAAACCACCGCGCAACATCTTGCCATCGACGATGATTGCACCGCCAACACCAGTTCCAAGGGTAAGCATGACCATGTGCTGGTGGCCCTGGCCAGCCCCAAATCGATACTCTGCCCAACCGGCAGCATTTGCATCATTTTCAATGATTACTGGAATGTCTAGCTTGGCCTCAATCTCAGATTTGAGCGGAAAATTCTTCCAACCAAAATTGGTACCGTAAATCACATTTGCCTGCTGGTGATCAATGAAGCCAGCCATAGCCACGCCAACGCCAAGCACATCGTGCCCGGCACGCAAATCGGTTACCAGGCCAACCACGGCAATAACCAGAGCGGCTGGGTCTGACACAGGTGTGGCGACACGTGCCTCGCGAATGATTGAACCTTTTTCATCAACCAAAGCGCCGGCAACCTTGGTGCCACCAATGTCGATGCCGATCGCGTACATTTGACCTCTTTTTAGAAGAATATTCGGACACAAGATTCCCTCGTGCAGACCCCTAAAGTTTATCGGCACCAAAGTAGAGTTATCGCAAGAATGTTTCTAACAACAGGAGACGCTGTGCAGACTTACGACGTAGCCCCCATCGTAGTGAGCGACCCGTCCGAAAACATCACCGATCTGCTGGTCAATCGCGTGAAACTGACTCCAAACCACAACCTATTCTCAATCGAGACCAAGCCGGGCGTTTGGCAAGACCTAACCGCCAAGGAATTCGAAGACAAAGTAATTTCAGTTGCCAAAGGTTTGGTAGCGTCGGGAATTCAGCCGGGGCAAGCGGTAGGAATTATGAGCCGTACTCGCTTTGAGTGGGCTCTGGTTGACTTTGCGCTTTGGTACGCCGGTGCAGTGCCGGTACCAATTTACGAATCTTCTGCTCCTTCACAAATCGAATGGATTCTTTCCGATGCCGACTGTGTTGCGCTTTTTGTTGAGAACGACGAACACCAAAGCCGCTTCGAGGAAATAAAAAACTCGGCGCCGCTTTGTCGTCAGGTTTGGAACTTTGATTCCGGCGCTATTGAACAGTTGGAACGAAATGGTAAAGAAATTACCAACGAAACCATTGAGGCAAGACGCACGTCATCTGGTCTTTACGATTTGGCAACCATCATCTACACATCAGGCACAACTGGACGACCAAAGGGCTGTGAACTTCTGCATCGTGGATTCGTTGAGCTAAGCAAGAATGCAACGATCGAAATCTCTGAAGTAGTAAACCCAAATCACAGCACACTTCTTTTCCTTCCACTGGCACACGTTTTCGCCAGGTTTATTTCAGTACTTTGCGTTCACGGCGGTGTAAAGGTTGGTCACCAGCCAGATACCAGCAACGTTGCACCCGCAATGCAAAGCTTTAAGCCGCAGTTCTTACTTGCAGTACCGCGTGTTTTTGAGAAGGTTTACAACTCTGCCGAACAAAAGGCAGAAGCCGGCGGTAAGGGAAAGATTTTCCGCAAGGCTGCCTATACGGCAATCGCATATTCAAAGGCACTCGACACGGCCCAGGGTCCGTCGCTGGGATTGAAATTGCAGCACGCGATTTTTGACGTCTTGGTTTACAAGAAGCTGCGCGCAGCAATGGGTGGGCGTGTGAAATATGCAGTTTCCGGAGGCGGTCCGCTTGGAGCACGACTTGGTCACTTCTATCGCGCGATTGGCTTGACTGTGCTTGAAGGCTACGGTCTTACAGAAACCACTGCCCCGGTTTCAATTGGCCGACCAGACAACTTGCGAATTGGAAAAGTTGGCCTCATGTTGCCAGGCACTGGCATCAAAATCGCAGACGATGGCGAGATTCTGCTGCGAGGCAACAACATTCTTCGTGGCTACTGGAGAAACCCAGAGGCCACTGCCGCTGCTTTTGAAGGCGAGTGGTTCAAATCTGGCGACATTGGTGAGATTGACGATGAAGGTTTCATCAGCATCACCGGGCGAAAGAAGGAACTTATCGTTACTGCTGGTGGCAAGAACGTTGCTCCAGCAACCTTGGAAGACCCGCTTCGAGCAAACCCACTGGTTGGCCAGGCAGTTGTCATCGGAGATCAGCGCCCATTTATCTCGGCACTTATCTCACTTGACCCGGAGATGCTGCCTATCTGGCTAAGCAACAACGGGCTAGACAAAGACTTATCGCTGGCTCAGGCAGCCAAGGAACCAAAGGTTTTGGCCGAGATTCAAAGCGCTGTGGATAGGGTGAACAAAAACTTCTCTAGAGCTGAATCAATTCGAAAGTTCACGATTATTGGACAAGAGCTCTCTGAGCAATCTGGTCACCTGACTCCATCGCTGAAGATAAAGCGAGAAGCAGTGCTCAGGGATTTTGCGCCGGCAATCGAAGAGATTTACCAATCCGGACCCGCCACCGGCGAAATTATTTCATAAACCAATCGGTAGTTCGCAAGTTCTTCATGGCCGATTTGCGCTCTTCATCTTCTAATCGATCAAGATAGACAAGACCGTCAAGATGATCGCATTCGTGTTGCAACATTTGCGCCATGAGTCCGGTGCCTTCAAGTTCTAGCTGATTACCATCCAGGTCCACCCCAACGACCTTGGCAAATTCATATCGCGGTGTCTTGTGCCAAAGTTCGGGCACCGATAAACAACCCTCATCAACTAAATTCTTGTCGCCGCTAACTTCAACCAGCACTGGGTTGATTATGTAACCCAGTTGCCCATTGACGTTGTAGCTGAATGCGCGAAGATTGACACCGATCTGCGGTGCTGCAACCCCGGCGCGACCAGGAACCTTGGTGGTGTCAAGCAAGTCTTCGATTAGGGCTTTAGCCTTGTCGTCAAAATTAGTGATTTGATCTGAAACGGTTTTTAAAACCGGATCCCCGAATAGACGTATTTCGCGAACGGTCATGGTGCAGAGTTTTTTATTTAAACTGGGTTGTTCAAGCCGTCAACAACCAGTGCGGCAAGTTCGCGAGCAGCCTCGCGAGTGCCCTTCTTCAGGTCCTTGAACTTAATTACAGAACCAGCTGCAAGAGCAGGGTCATAAGGGATGCGAACCACGTGACGCACACGGGTCTTGAAGTGCTGCTCGATTTCATCAAGCTTCACAAGTTGGGTTGCCTGTGTTGCGGTGTTTAGTGCAACCACAGAGTTGCGAACCAAGTCACCGTACCCGTTTGCTTCCAACCAGGTCAATGTCTCAGAAGCCAAACGAGCCTCATCAACCGAACCACCAGAAACAATTACCAAGCCGGTTGCACGCTGCAGGGTTGGTCTCATGACCGAGTGAACGATACCGGTACCGCAGTCGGTAAGCACGATTGAGTAGTATCGGGCTGCCATGTCGGCAACCACGTTGTAGTCACCTTCATCGAAGGCTTCAGAGAGCATTGGGTCTGAGTCTGAGGCAAGCACGTCAAGACGAGTAACGTCGCGCGAAACCATGGTTGAGAAATCGGTGAAGCCGTCAATTGCCGCGGCGCGATTAACCACATCGCGAACCGTGAAACGAGTTGACTTGCTAACGCGCTCGGCAAGTGTGCCACGGTCAGGGTTTGCATCGATGGCAATCACGCGGTCTTCGCGAGACAGAGCTAGAGCCATACCAAGCAGGGTACTCACGGTGGTCTTACCCACGCCACCCTTACGAGTCAGTACCGGAACAAACTTTGCGCCACCCGTTAGCGCTGAACCGATGCGAGCATCAAGTGCCTTGCGCTCACGAACCTTTAGCGAGTCGCCAAGGTTAACGGTCTTCAAGGTTAAGAAGTAGATGAAACGGCGGAAACCAGATTCTGGCGCCGGACGGTTTCGAGCACTGACGTCAAGCAGGCGGTCTGCGGTAAGCATGGCCGCTGGCTCTGGCTGATCAAAGATTTCGCCACGAAGGCTGTCACGGCGTGAGTAGTTTGAACGGCGAAGTTCGGCAACCTCAGCATCTTGAGCCGGCACAAAGCGTGGCTCTTCGGTTACGACGTTAATCGACGCGGTGCTTGGAGTGACATCGATAGATCCTGCATCGACTGCTACCTCGGCTAGAGAGTGAGTCTTGGTCTCTTCGGCGGCCGGACGGGGTGCGAGAAAATCGCTGTTGCCTTCTTCAGGCTTTTTGCCCCAAATTGCCACTGTTACTCCTAGGTTTTAGCCGCTACCAAAAGGTGCGCGCAAACGAACTTAGTCAGTTTACCGGCTCAAATCCGGCAAGCCGCTTTTATTCGGTTTCCACCACAAGAATCAGGTCACCGGCATCAACCGACTGGGTCTTAGCCACGGCCAGACGACGCACCACACCCGCCACTGAAGCGGTAATTGTGGCTTCCATCTTCATGGCTTCGATCGTCGCAACGGGCTGCCCTACCTCAACGTGGGTGCCTTCAACGGTCTGAAGAGTAACCACGCCAGCAAATGGAGCTGCCACGTGACCCAAGTTATTTGGGTCGGCCTTTTCGGCCTGCACAGTGTTTACGGTGATCTTGCGATCGCGAACGTTGATAGGACGAAGCTGGCCATTCAGAGTTGCCATCAAAGTGCGGTAGCCCTTTGCATCTGGCGAACCAATAGCCTCGAGACCAACGTAAATCTGAACGCCGCGTGAAAGTGAAACCACGTGCTCTACCCCAGGCTCAAGACCGTAGAGGTAGTCCACGGTTTCGATCTGATCAAGGTTGCCGTAGGTGTCTTGTGACTTTTGGAAGTCGGCTGTTGGGCCAGGGAACAATAAACGGTTCAGAGTTGAACGGCGCAGCTTTGCATCGGTGCCCTGCAGTGCGGCAAGGTCTTCTGCATTTACCGGAGTGATTCCAAACTTGAGGTTCTTGCCAGCAAGTACTTTGGTGCGGAACGGCTCTGGCCATCCACCCGGCAAATCGCCTAGTTCGCCAGCCATGAATCCAACTACAGAGTCAGGCACGTCATAGTTTTGTGGGTTCTCGGCAAAGTCTTTTGGATCTGCGTTTACTGCCACAAGGTGCAGAGCAAGATCGCCAACCACCTTGGATGACGGAGTTACCTTGGTTGGACGACCAAGAATTTCGTTTGCCGCGGCATACATGTTTTCAACTTTTTCAAATTGATCGCCAAGGCCAAGTGCGATTGCCTGCTGACGAAGGTTCGAAAGCTGACCACCTGGAATCTCGTGCTTGTAAACACGACCGGTAGGGCCAGGCAGTCCTGACTCGAATGGTGCGTAGACGTTTCGCACTGCCTCCCAGTAAGGCTCAAGTTCTGCAACTGCAGAAAGTGGAATTCCGCTGTCTTTATCGGTGTGCGCAAGCGCAGCAACCAAAGCTGAAGCTGAAGGCTGACTGGTGGTGCCGGCCATTGGCGCAGAGGCAACATCAACTGCGTCAACGCCAACATTGATTGCCGCCATCAAGGTAGCCAACTGACCACCAGCGGTGTCGTGAGTGTGCAAGTGAACCGGAAGGTCAAACTTTGCGCGAAGTGCCGAAACCAACTTCTCGGCCGCTGCCGGGCGAAGCAATCCAGCCATGTCCTTGATCGCAATGATATGCGCACCAGCATCAACAATTTGCTGAGCAAGGTTTAGGTAGTAGTCCAGCGTGTAAAGCTTTTCTTCTGGATCCAGCAGGTCTGCGGTGTAGCAAAGGGCAACTTCGGCAACCGCGGTCTTGGTCTTTAGAACGGCATCGATCGCTGGCTTCATCTGGGACACATCGTTGAGCGCATCGAAGATGCGGAAGATATCAACACCGGTTGCAGCGGCCTCGGCAACAAATGCCTCGGTGACCTCTGTTGGGTAAGGGGTGTAGCCCACAGTGTTGCGGCCACGAAGCAACATTTGGATGCAAAGGTTAGGCATGGCCTCACGCAGCTGCGCCAAGCGCTGCCATGGATCTTCGCCCAAGAACCGCAGCGCTACGTCGTAGGTTGCGCCGCCCCAGGCTTCCACCGATAGCAACTGTGGAGTAAGGCGTGAAACGTATGGTGCAACGGCAACAAGGTCGCGACCACGAACGCGGGTTGCAAGCAGTGACTGGTGTGCATCACGGAAAGTTGTCTCTGTGATTGCAACAGTCTTCTGAGCACGCAGGTCTTTTGCAAAACCTTCGGGACCAAGTTCAAGCAAACGCTGGCGAGAACCTGCGGGTGCCGGCTTGGTGATGTCAATCTTTGGCAACTTTAGGCCTGGATTGGTGTGCAATCCGCGAGGGCCATTTGGCTGGTTCACGGTTACATCGGCAAGCCAAGCAAGAATCTTGGTACCGCGGTCCTGAGAAGGCTTTGCGGTGAAAAGTTCTGGGTGTTCGTCGATGAACGAGGTGCTTAGGTCACCGGTTTCGAAAATTGGGTCTGCAAGCACTGCCTGAAGGAATGCAATGTTGGTAGAGACACCGCGAATACGGAATTCGGCAAGTGCGCGCTTGGCGCGAGTAACAGCAGACTTAAAGTCGCGGCCAGTTGCAATCAACTTAACCAACATTGAGTCAAAGTGCGGGCTAACTTCGGCACCGGTAGAAACTGTTCCACCATCTAAACGAATACCTGCACCACCTGGTGAACGGTAAGTGGTGATCTTTCCGGTGTCAGGTCTAAAGTTTTGCGCTGGGTCTTCAGTGGTGATTCGGCACTGCACTGCAAAACCGTGCATCTGGATCTTGTCTTGAGTAAGACCAAGCTCAGGAAGCGATTCACCCGACGCAATTCGCATCTGTGATTGCACGAGGTCAACATCGGTGATTTCTTCTGAAACGGTGTGCTCAACCTGAATGCGCGGATTCATCTCAATGAAAACGTGCTTGCCGGCGTTTGCGCCAACGGTGTCGATTAGGAACTCTACTGTTCCGGCATTTTGGTAACCAATTTGCTGCGCGAACGAAACTGCATCGCGGTAAAGGGTCTGACGAAGATCTTCGTCGATCAGTGGTGCCGGAGCAATCTCAACAACCTTTTGGTTGCGGCGCTGAATTGAACAGTCTCGCTCAAAAAGGTGAACCACATTTCCATGGGTATCGGCAAGAATCTGAACCTCAATGTGACGCGGTCGAATAACTGCTTGCTCCAAGAACACGCGTGGATCGCCAAATGCACTTTCGGCCTCGCGCGAAGCCTCGATAAGTGCAGCGCGAAGGTCTTCTTTGACGGCAACGCGACGCATACCGCGACCGCCGCCACCCGCAACGGCCTTGACGAAAATTGGAAAACCGATTGCATCGGCTTGATCAACAAGCTCATCAACATTTGCTGAGGATGGCGATGACTTTAGAACTGGAACACCGGCACGAATCGCAGCTTCTTTAGCGATTACCTTGTTTCCGGCCATTTCAAGCACGTCAGATGAAGGACCAATAAAGGTGATGCCGTTTGCCTTGGCTGCTTCGGCAAGCTCTGGGTTTTCTGAAAGGAATCCGTAGCCTGGGTAAATTGCATCTGCGCCAGATTCAAGGGCAACACGAATGATTTCGGAAACGTCAAGGTAGGCGCGCACTGGATGACCCACGGTGCCAATTTGGTAAGACTCATCAGCCTGAAGACGGTGAGTTGAGTTGCGGTCTTCATATGGGAAAACCGCTACGGTCTTGGCGCCTAGTTCGTAGGCAGCTCTAAATGCGCGGACGGCGATTTCACCACGGTTGGCTACCAGAATCTTCTTGAACATTGGCTCCTCAAGCATCGTATTGACGAACATGACTACATGGCGCCCTAAATAAAAAGGTAGCCTATTTAGGTGCATGTATTGAGCGTTAGCTCCCTCAAGGGAGGCGTAGGAAAGACCACGGTTGCCCTTGGTCTGGCCTCTGCTGCTTTCGCTCGCGGGTTACGGACGCTGGTTGTGGACCTCGATCCCCAGTGTGACGCTTCGACAGGACTTGGCGCGATTGGGGAATTTAGAGAAACCGTTGCCGACGTCTTACAAAACCCAAAGCACAACATTGTGCACAGGTCAATTGTATCCAGCACTTGGGGCAAAGTTCAGTCTGGTCACATAGATGTAATGATTGGTAGCCCCAGGGCTCTCCAGTTTGATACTCCCAACCCAACAATCCGTGATGTTTGGAAACTCGAAGAAGCTCTCAGTCGCATCGAGAAGGACTACGACCTAGTCATCATCGATACCCCACCATCAATAAATGGGCTGACTCGCACCGCTTGGGTTGCCAGCGACCGCGTGCTGATTGTCTCTGAGCCTTCAATCTTTTCTGTGGTGGCGGCTGATCGCGCGATGCGCGCCATCGAGGAACTTCGTAAGGGTCTCACTCCCCGACTTCAAGCACTAGGTGTAGTAATCAATCGCATGCGTCCACAGAGCAAGGAACACACCTACCGCGCCCAAGAACTGCAAGACATGTTCAAAGAAAATTTGATGACCGTCTTGATTGAAGAGCGCGCGACCATTCAGCAAGCTCAAGGTGCTGCACGACCGATTCACACCTGGCCCGGTGATCACGCGATTGAACTTGCCAAGATTTTTGACGAGATTCTTGCATCAGCCCTGGCTTCGTTTCAAGAGCAATATGACAAGAACCGCGGCAAACAAGATAAAAAGATGTCGCGCATAAGCAAGATCATGCGCGGTCAAAACTTGGATGCTGTTTTGGAACTTGAATCGCTTCAAACGGATTCACCACTTCAGGCGCTTGCACCAAACACCGATACCAGCCTGCCGACCGGACCGGTTACGCCGATTCAGCTTGATCCCAGCAAAATGAGTGCGATTGAACAACTTGAGGCGCTAGCGAGTTTGAATCTTGATCCTGCGGATGCCCAGTGGATCGAAGAGAATAAAAAAGAAGATTAGAAGCTAAACAGCTTTTCTGACCTGGCGGCGCGCTGCCAGTTCGTCAACATCATCAACGTTGTTTTCCTTGATGTTAACCAATGAAGCCTCGACCTCACGAAGCACGCGACCAACCGCGATACCAAACACGCCCTGGCCGCGACTTAGTAGGTCCATGACCTCGTCTTGAGTGGTGCAAAGGTAAACGCGAGCACCATCTGACATCAGTGTGATGGCTGCCATGTCGTTAATTCCAGCGGCGCGAAGCTGTTCAACGGCTACGCGGATCTGCTGCAGCGAAACCCCGGTGTCAAGCAGGCGTTTAACCAACTTCAGAACCAGAATGTCGCGGAAAGAATAGAGTCGCTGTGAACCTGAACCGGCAGCCCCGCGAACGGTTGGCTGAACTAGACCGGTACGGTCCCAGTAATCAAGTTGGCGGTAGCTAATGCCGCAGGCAGTAGCTGCAGAAGTTCCGCGGTAGCCAACCTTTGGATCGCTAGATGGCAGGCCGTCGGTGAAGAGCATTCCCTGCGAATATCCTTCGGGAGCGTCCGTGTGGTCGTGTGACATGCGGCTCCCTTCTGAATTTTCTAACGTTCAAGTACAGGTTTAATTGTTGCCTGTTGCGCCCAGATGTTGGGTTAATTAAATTACTCGGCGTGTCGCCCTAATGTAAAGGGTTTTAGCCGTCGATTTTGCCAATAACCGAGCGGATTAGCTCGGCACGAATACTGGAGAACTGATTCTCAATTTCTGCGGCGTAGTGCGCTGCTCGAGAACGACTTGCGGTGTCATTTTTGCCTAGCACCGGGGCAACCACGCCCTCGATGATGCCTATCTCGCGCTCGGCCGAAGCCTTGATGCCGCGAAGGTGACGTGGCTGGATGCCAAAACGCTGCAGATGCACGATTGCACGAGCGATTTCAACATCAGCTGCCTCGAATGGCTCTTGATTAATCAACAACACGTCCTGAGCCTCTTGAATCAGAGCGTCAGTGATAGCGGTTTCGGAAATCAACTCAATACGCGAAAGCTTCTTGCCTCGGCTCTGTCGCAGGTGCTGCGGGTTTACGGTGCCGCCTGGCAGGCTTGGCTGCTTGCCTTCGTCAAGATCGGCAAGGTAATTGCGGATTACCTTTAGCGGCAGATACTGATCGCGCTGGAGTTCCAACACAATCTGAATGCGCTCTATGTCAAGCTCGGTGAACTTGCGATACCCCGATGGTGTGCGCTGCGGAGTAACCAGGCCCTGCTCCTCTAAAAAGCGAAGCTTGGATGGAGTTAGGTCTGGAAAGTCTGGGTTCAGCACATTCAGAACTTGCCCAATGTTGAAAAGTTTTACGGGACGAGCGGCGTAGAGCTTGGCTGGTGCTGACTGCGCCATTACTCTCCCCCTGCTTTAGATTCGTTGGCAGCAAGATCGGCTCGCGACGCATAGAAAGTCAAACGGAATTTACCAATTTGAATTTCTGAACCGTCTTCAAGCATTGCTGCATCAATTCGAACACCATCGTAGTAAGTGCCGTTCAATGACGCCAAATCGCGAACCTGAAATGTCTGATTGTGACGGTGGAATTCTGCGTGGCGACGAGAGACTGTTACGTCATCAAGAAAGATGTCTGCGTTTGGGTGACGACCAACGGTGGTGACGTCCTGGTCCAGCAAGAATCTTGAACCCTCGTTTGGTCCGCGCTGGACGATTAAAAGAGCCGATCCCGATGGAAGAGCCTCAATGGCTTTTTGTTCTTCGCTGTCTAGAAATGGGCCGGATTCGGCAAGTAGGTCAGAGCTGAAAACGGCAGTGGATTCGACCTCATTGGACGAGCCCCCAAAGCCCAATTCTGCAGATTCCATTTGCTTGCTACTCCTTATAGAGCACTAGCCTAATGGTTTTTCTAGGCGCCTTTTTTCACGATCGCGCGCAGCTGACGAAGGTAGACAAAGGCGCCCCACCAATACAAACCCACGCCCCAAAGAGCGAAAGCCCAGGCCAGCGGCTCAAGAATAAATGCGATTGGATGCCAGATGTAAGCCATCAATAAAAGCGGAAATGCGTAGAGCAAGGCAAAGGTTCCGGTCTTACCTAGGTAGTGCACCGGTAGCGGTCCGTAGCCATAGGTAGCCAGAATCGGATAGGCAACGGCCAACACCAAGTCACGAGAAATAATTACCAGCGCCAACCAAACTGGAATGATGCCGGTGATGCTCAAGCCCACCAGAGTAGAAAAAATGTAAAGACGATCGGCTGCCGGATCAAGCAGTTGGCCAAGCCTGGTGACTTGGTTGAATTTTCTGGCGAAGTATCCGTCAAGATAATCGGTGAGGCTAGACAGTGCTAATACGACAATTGCCGACAGGTATTTCTCGTTCAGAAGGAGATAAAGGAATACCGGCACCAAGGCTAGACGCAACATGCTGAGCAAGTTTGGAACAGTCATGAACTGTTCTTTCATGCTTAGGGGTTGCTGAGTGGCCATGCTGCTGATATTACGTGAATAACCTCAACCATCCGGCCTGCTGCGAACGCCGGCGAGTTGCTACAGGTGACGTTCGTCTACGCCGTTGTAAACAGAGAGCGGCCTGATCAATGCATTTGATGCAAGCTGCTCCATGATGTGCGCCGTCCATCCAGTAATTCTTGCCGCAACAAATATTGGCGTGAAAGTCAGAGTATCGAAACCCATCAAATGGTAGGCAGGCCCCGATGGATAATCCAGGTTCGGCAAAATACCTTTTCTTTCGGTCATTGCCTTTTCTAGTGCTTCGTATAGTTCGAGCACATCGGGGCGCTGATAGTAATCAATTAAATTGACCATCGCGGCACGCATGGTTGGTACACGAGAGTCACCCTTTTTGTAAACCCGGTGACCAAAGCCCATAATCTTGCGTTTTTCAGCCAGCGCTTTTTCTAACCACTGCTCTGCACGCGATTGCGCATCTGGTCCGAAACCAATTTCGTTGAAGATGTGCAAGACCGCTTCGTTTGCGCCGCCATGCAGTGGGCCCTTTAAGGCTCCAACAGCTCCAGTAACAGCAGAGTACAAATCTGAGAGTGTTGAGGTAATTACCCTTGCGGTAAAGGTTGAAGCGTTGAAGGAGTGCTCGGCGTAAAGCACGAGAGAAATTCGGAAGGCATCAACCACAACTGCTTCTGGTATTTCACCAAAGGTCATCCACAAGAAATTTTCCGAGTAATCCAGATCTTCGCGTGGTGCAATTAATGGCTGACCATGGCGACGTCGCTGATCATAAGAAACCACCGCAGGTAATTTTGCAAAAAGACGGATTGACTTTGCAAGGTTTCCTGCTGGCGACGCATCATCGGCGTCTGGGTCTAATGCCCCAATAACGCTCACAGCCGTGCGCACAACATCCATTGGGTGTGAAGTTAACGGAAGGTCATCGATTACCTTCTTAACCACGTCGTCCAGTGAGCGCATTGAACGCTCCTGCTTGGTAAAACTGGTTAGCTCTTCCGATGTTGGCAGTTCGCCCTTCCAAAGCAACCAAGCTACTTCCTCGAAGCTCTTCTTTGCAGCGAGCTCTTGCACCGGATAACCGCGATAGAGCAAAGAGTTGCTTTCCGGGTTTACTTTTGAAATAGCTGTGTAGTCAACCGGTACCCCGGCAAGGCCCTTGTAAATCTCCTGCTGCTCGCTCATGTCGCTCCTTTGCGAATTGGCTAATTAGTGCTTAATGTGGCTGTCGAGGTTGAAGTTGAAAATACCTGAATCAAACTGGTTATACGACTCATAGTCGAGTAGCTCGTAGAGTTCTGCACGAGTCTGCATCTCGGGAACCACTGACTGCAGGTTTCCATCGTGCTTTAAGGCATCGAGCCCGCGCATTGCAGCGCCCATTGCTAGTCGAAGCAATGACACGGGATAGATAACGATATTTATCCCGATGTCTGCCAGTTGCTGCTTAGTAAATAACTCACTCTTACCAAATTCAGTCATGTTGGCAAGAATCGGAACATCTACTGCCTTACGCATGGCTTCGAATTCTGAAAGATCCTTCATGGCCTCAGGGAAAATTGCATCTGCACCGGCATCGACTAAACGCTTCGCGCGTGTGATTGCCGCCGGCAAATCTTCAACCCCTCGAATATCGGTGCGAGCCATGATCAATAAATTTTCATCGCGACGAGCATCAACAGCCGAGGCGATGCGCTTTACCGCCGTGTCTTGATCTACCACTGCCTTGCCATCAAGGTGCCCGCAACGCTTTGGGTTTACCTGGTCTTCGATGTGGATTGCAGATACGCCGGCGTCTTCAAGAGTCTGAACAGTACGCGCAAGATTTAGTGGCTCGCCAAAGCCAGTATCTGCGTCCACCAGACTTGGCAGATCTGTCATTCTCGAAATCTGCTGCGAACGACCAGCTACCTCGGTAAGTGTGGTCAAACCGATATCCGGCAGTCCAAGTTCAGCTGCAAGTACCGCGCCCGAGATGTAAATGCCATCAAAGCCTTTTTCTTGAATCAACTTTGCAGAAAGCGGATTGAAGACACCAGGCAACTGCAGCAATTCACCAGTAGCCAAGCGCTCACGGAAAATGCGACGCTTTTCAGCGGGGGTGGTTTTCGCGTACAGCATTAGAAGATTCCTTTTGGTGTGGGCACTGATGCAAGTACTCCGGCCTTGGCAACAAAAGTTAATTGCTTAACCTCGGCTGCTGACAATTCAGGAAGGCGCTGGACGAGATTCAGGAATCTTTCGATTTCTGCGTCTTCAAGCACCTCAGAAGCCAAGGTCTTAAATTTATTGATGTATTGCTCTCGAGCAAATGGACGAGCACCAAGCGGGTGGGCATCTGCAACGGCGATCTCATCGATAATCTTTGAGCCATCTTTAAGCGTTACCTCTACGCGACCACCAAATGCTTTTTCATTGGGATCAATCGAGTGGTAGCGACGAGTCCATTCTTTATCTTCAAGTGTTGTGGTCTTATTCCAAAGCTCAACGGTGTCTGGTCGTGCCGCACGTGCAGGAGCGTAGCTGTCAACGTGGTGCCAGGCGCCATCTTGGAGTGCAACCGTAAAGATGAATGGAATTGAGTGGTCCAAGGTTTCACGGCTTGCTGTCGGATCGTATTTCTGAGGATCGTTGGCGCCGGAACCAATCACGTAGTGAGTGTGGTGCGATGTGTGAATCACAACTGATTCAACGTTTTTTGGATCTGCAATTTCTGGATGTTCGCGGTGGAGCTTTCTTGCCAAGTCAATCCAAGCCTGTGCCTGATATTCGGCAGAGTGCTCCTTGGTGTAGGTGTCTAGAATCGAACGCTTTGGCTCGCCTTTTTCTGGAAGCGGCACCGAGTAGTTTGCATCCGGTCCGTCAAGCATCCAGGCAATTACGCCATCTTCACCTTCATAAATTGGTGTTGGACTTGTCTCCCCGCGCATTGCACGGTCGACAGCTTCGACCGCCATTTTGCCGGCAAATGCTGGGGCATGCGCCTTCCAGCTCGAAATCTCACCCTTGCGAGACTGGCGAGTTGCCGTGGTGGTGTGCAGTGCCTGACCGATAGCTTGAAAAATTGTTTCTGCTGGAAGCTTCAACATAGTTCCAATTCCGGCTGCGGCCGATGGGCCTAGGTGAGCAACGTGATCAATCTTGTGCTTATGAAGGCAAATCGCACGTACCAAGTCCACTTGGATTTCATATCCGGTAGCAATCCCCCTAATCAAGTCAGCACCGTTAACACCCATGTGCTGGGCGACGGCAAGGATTGGTGGAATGTTATCGCCGGGATGCGAATAATCGGCAGCCAGAAACGTGTCGTGGTAATCAAGCTCGCGAACCGCAACGCCGTTTGCCCAAGCTGCCCATTCTGGAGAAACAACTTTCTCCGCTTCTTCACCGAATACATTTGCACCTGCACCATTTTGGGTCTTTGGGTGAGCCATTGCCTGAGAACGAGCCGACACGACTGGTTTACGAGTTAGCGAGGCCGCCGCAACTGATGCATTGTCAATTAAGCGATTGATCACCATCTCAGTAACCTCGGGGCTGATGGCAACAGGATCGGCAGCAACTTCGGCAATTTTCCAGGCCAGTTGGTCTTTTCGTTCTAGAGTCTCTTCGCTCTTGTAAACCCGTACTTGGTGCAGCTTCATTGCGGCTCCCCTTTCTATTGGCGTCCGACTAAATATTTGGTCAGGCGACTCTTTTGGTTACCTGAAGAGACCGAGCGGTCTCCAGGCTATTTCTTAGGCTTTGCTGCATGTGCACCTGAGTTGCACTGGCAGCAAGTTCTGGGTTGCGATCAACGATTGCTTCGATGATTACAAGGGTCTCAATAGCGGCAGCCTTGAGGCGGCCAGTGTCTCGGCGAGAAAGTCGACGAATGCGAGCAAGGTGCAGGTGAAGTGATTTCAAGGCGGCAACCAGATACGGACTTTCAATCGCGTCCTCAATAGCACGATCGAGGCGTTCATTGAGTGCGTAGTAAGCACGAATGCCAGAATCTCCGGCTTGAATTAGTTGATTTGCATTTCTGAATTCTTGGGCAAGTTGAGTAAATACTTTTGGGTCTCCGCGAAGGGCCGCTAGCTTGGCCGCCTGCTGCTCAAGAGGTTGGCGAAGTTCATAAAGCTCAACGATGTCATCCAATGAAACCTGGGTAACTGTTAATCCACGCCCCCGCTGCTGCTCTATCAGTCCGTCTTTACGCAGCTGAGAAAGCGCCTCTCTAAGCGGGGTTCGGGAAACACCCAATCTGGCAGACTGCTCAACTTCAGCAAGGGCTACGCCCGGAGCCAGAGTGCCGTCCACGATATCGTCAAGCAGGGCCCGATAAGCCTTATCGCTGGCTCTCATGGCACTCCTCTCGTAGCGGTCAAAATTATTGTATACAAAACGTATAACAATTTGGGTTATTTAGCCAAAAAAAGGCAATTTCGCGCATTCTTTGTATACATTTAAGTCAAGTCCCCTATTATCGGGGTTCCGATGTCAGGTGCGGTCAAAGCCGACTGCACTTCTCAATGAGGAGGAACGACATGTCCAACCCTTCGGGAGCCTACGGCCAGCAATATCAGCTGAGCTGTGATGATCCAAATTCGTTTTGGTTAGCCGCCGGAGATGGCATCGATTGGGTCAAAGCACCCACCACTGCCCTGGACTCAAGTGAGGCTCCGGTCTACAGCTGGTTTCCAAACGCCGAATTAAACACTTGCTTCAATGCCATTGACCGCCATGTACTTGCCGGTCGCGGAGATCAAACTGCAATCATTTATGACTCTGCGATGACTGGAACAAAGAAGTTCCACACCTACAACGACCTGCTTGAAAAAGTTTCGTTGTTTGCCGGCGCTCTTGTAAATCAAGGTGTCACTAAAGGTGACCGCGTCGTAATTTATATGCCAATGATCCCTGAAGCTTTGTACGCAATGCTCGCATGTGCTCGCATTGGTGCAATTCACTCTGTGGTTTTTGGTGGCTTCGCTGCTAACGAGCTTGCAGTTCGAATCGATGATGCGACCCCGAAGGTGATTGTGACTTCGTCCGGTGGATTCGAACCTGGGCGACACGTTGAATACTTGCCGATTATCGAAAAGGCTCTAGCGCTTTCAAACGGTTCAGTTAAATCTGTAATTGTTCATGAACGTGCCGCTGTTCCAGGCTCTGTAAAAGACTTCGATGAGAAAACCGACGTTCACTGGCTGAGCTGGAAAGAAGCTATCGCAGCTGCTTCTCCACAGGAGCCTGTGGCCGTTTTAGCAACTGACCCGCTTTACATCCTCTACACATCAGGTACCACCGGAAAGCCAAAAGGAATTGTGCGCGACAACGGTGGCCATGCGGTGGCAATGAATTGGTCTATGAAGAGCATTTACAACATTGAACCGGGCGATGTGATGTGGGCAGCATCCGATGTTGGCTGGGTCGTTGGCCACTCGTATATTGTTTACGCTCCGCTTATTGCCGGTGCAACAACAGTCGTGTACGAGGGTAAACCGATTGGCACACCAGACGCAGGTGCTTTTTGGCGAGTAATTGAAGAGCACAAAGTTAAAGTTCTGTTTACTGCACCTACTGCAGTTAGAGCCATTCGCAGAATGGACCCGGAACTTGAGTTGCTAAAAAACTATGACGTGTCTTCACTCGATGCTCTATTTCTTGCCGGCGAACGCCTTGATACCGAAACCTATCACTGGGCCGATGAAGCGCTGCACTGCCCGGTTATCGACAACTGGTGGCAAACCGAAACCGGTTGGCCAATCGCAGCTAACCCAAGAGGAATTCAGCCACTTGAAGTTAAGCCTGGTTCGCCGAGCGTTCCAGTACCCGGATACCGAGTATCGGTTGTGGACTCAAAGGGACAACCGGTCAAGAATGGAAAAGATGGCAACATTGTGATCGCGTTGCCGATGCCACCGGGCACTCTTGCAGGACTATGGGGTCGACCAGATGGTTATAAAGAGGCATACCTCAGTGTGTTCAACGGTTTTTATGCGACCGGCGATTCTGGCCGGATCGATGACGATGGCTATGTGTACGTGATGGGTCGAACCGATGACGTAATTAACGTTGCCGGCCACCGCCTTTCAACCGGGCAACTCGAAGAGGCAATTGCCGGCCACGAGGCCGTTGCGGAATGCGCGGTTACCGGCGTGAAGGACGAACTCAAGGGTCAGCGAGCAGTTGGCTTCATTACTTTCAAGCACGGGCACGAAATTGATGAAGAAAAACTTCGCAAGGAAGTGATTGCCATTGTGCGCGATGTAGTTGGACCGGTAGCGGCATTCAAGGATGTAGTAATTTTGCAGCGCCTACCAAAAACTCGCTCAGGCAAGGTGCTTCGCAAGACAATGCGTCAAATTGTTGACGGCGATCAATACAGCGTGCCGCCTACTATCGAGGACCCAACGGTTCTCGATGACTTGAAAGTTGCCCTATCAGAGCAATACAAGCCAGCCTAAAAGTCCGCTAGCAAACCAATGAACTTGATTTAGCGCTTGCGCTTCTCACGAACACGCATACCAACCTCGATTGGCGTGCCTTCGAACCCGTAGGTCTCGCGCAGGCGACGCGTGATGAAGCGGCGGTAGCCCGGGTCCAAGAAGCCAGTGGTGAACAAGACAAACTTTGGCGGGCGGCTGCTTGCCTGGGTAGCAAACAAGATGCGTGGCTGCTTGCCACCACGCACAGGGTGCGGGGTCTCCATTGCCAGCTCTTGCACAAATGCGTTGAGTTTTCCCGTTGCGATGCGCTGATCCCATGAGTCCAGAGCAACCTCAAGAGCAGGAACCAACTTTTCTAGGTGGCGGCCGGTCTTTGCAGAAATGTTTACGCGCGGTGCCCAGTCAACGTGTGCAAGGTCTTGCTCGATCTCACGCTCAAGATACTTGCGACGCTCGTCGTCTAGCTCGTCCCATTTATTGAAGGCAAGAACCAGTGCACGACCGGACTCAAGTGCCATGTCAACGATGCGAATGTCTGCCTCGCTGATTGGTTGAGTTACGTCAAATAGAACTACTGCAACTTCTGCACGCTCAAGCGCGGCAGCTGTGCGAAGCGATGCGTAGAAATCAGCACCCTGCGCCAAGTGCACACGGCGACGAATACCGGCTGTGTCAACAAAGCGCCAAGCCTTGCCGCCAAGTTCAACTTGTTCGTCGATTGGGTCACGAGTCGTTCCGGCAAGTTCGTTAACCACTGCACGTTCAGAACCAACTGCTCTATTTAGCAGCGATGACTTACCAACGTTTGGACGACCAATAAGTGCAACTCTGCGTGGGCCGCCAATTTCTTCTTTGGCAACATTTGAAATCTTTGGCAGAACCTTCATGGCTGCATCAAGAAGATCGGCAACGCCACGACCGTGAACCGCAGAACACGGGTAAGGCTCGCCCAGCCCAAGTGACCATAGGTTTGCGGCTTCTGGTTCTTGACGCACATCATCAATCTTGTTGGCGACCAAAATAACCGGCTTGCCAGATGCACGCAGCATCTTTACAACGCGTTCATCGGTGCTGGTAGCGCCAACCATTGCATCAACCACAAACAAAACCGCGTCGGCAAGTTCAACGGCGATTTCCGCCTGAATCGCAACCGACTTATCAATGCCTCGCGCGTCTGGCTCCCAACCACCGGTATCAACCAGGGTGAACTTACGCTCGTTCCATTCGGCCTTGTAGGAAACGCGGTCACGGGTAACACCGGGCTTGTCTTCGACAACTGCCTCACGGCGACCAAGGATTCGGTTGACCAATGCAGACTTGCCAACATTTGGGCGACCCACAATTGCAAGTACCGGCAGGGCTGGCAAGAAATAGTGGCCGTCCGCAAGATCTTCGCCGCCGTCAAGAACGTCAAAGTCTTCGTCGTCTAGGTCGTAGTCCTCTAGGCCAGAGCGCAAAACTCGTGCGCGCGACTCTTCTTCATCAGTGCTCATGCTTTGCAGGCGCTCGATGAACTCCGGTGCTGCAGGTTCCGCTAGGAATTCTTCTTCATTCATTCTTAATCCTTAGGACAAACCCTGCTCAATCAGCGCAATCACGGCCGAAACCGACTGATTGAAATTGAGATCAGATGTATCCACGAGTTGGACACCAGGAGCTGGTGTCATAAAGTCAACGACCTTTGAGTCGCTGGCGTCACGTTCCGAAACCTGACGCATAACGCTTGCAGCAGTGCTTTCAGAAAGTTCCGCTGATCGTCGCTTAAGTCTAACCGCTTCACTGGCTGTGAGTAAGAGGCGAATTGGGGCATTGGGTGCCACCACGGTGGTTATATCGCGGCCCTCAACGACTACCGCCGCCTTGCCAGACTTAGCAACCAGGCGGTGAGTAAGGTCATTCATGAAGTTTCTGACCTCGGGAATTCGAGCAACCTGACTTACGAATTCGGCAACCTGCGGCTCACGAATGGCGGCTGTGAGGTCAACATCGCCCACTTTTACCCAGAAATTATCGGGATCAGTAGAGATTTGGTAGTCAAAGGCTTGGTCAAGGTTCAGACTCGCAAGCGATTCAATTGAAAATTCCGGCAAGTTTAGGCAGGCCCAGGCTAGTGCGCGGTAAGCGGCTCCGGTATCTAGGTACCCAAAACCCAACTCGCGAGCAACCTGCTTACTAACGCTTGATTTACCAGATCCAGCTGGTCCATCAATCGCGATGATTTTGGTGGCCATTACGCGATTCGCCAGCCACGTTTTTGCAGATCGGCAATTAGTGCAGCTTCTGCAGATGGAACTACGTAAAGTTCAACCAAACCAATCTGCGCACTTGGTGAGTGCTCCAACTTAAGTTCTTCAAGGTTGATGCCGATTTCGCCTACCTCGGTTAGCAAGCGAGCCAACTCTCCTGGTTGGTCATCAATCATCACAATAATTTGAGCGTAGGTTGAGTGCTTGGTTCCGTGCTTACCCGGAATCTTTTCAACACCGATATTGCCTGCCTCAAGTGCATGGCGAAGCTGACCAACAGATTTATCTGATTCCAAATTGCTCAGTGCACCGATCACGGTGGCGAGATCGACTGAAAGTGATTCAAGAACCTGCAGTACCTCAACAGAGTTTGCCTGAAGAATTTGTACCCAGAGATCAGGGTCGCTGGCTGCAATCCTGGTGGTGTCGCGTAGTCCCTGACCAGCAAGTGCAACGTCATCGTTCTTGGCGTCAACTAATCGGGCCGCCAACAAACTAGAGACCAACTGCGGCACGTGAGAGACCAAAGCAACGGCACGGTCGTGATCTTTTGGAGAAACAGTTACCACCGATGACTCAAGCGAGTTAGCCAGATCTGCAACGAGTTGGATTCCGGTCGCATCGGATTTTGAATTTGGCGTAATTACCCAGGGGCGACCAACAAATAAATCTGCTCGCCCAGCGATTGCTCCCCCGCGTTCGCGCCCGGCCATTGGGTGTGAACCCACGTAGCGCTCAACTGGTGCAGCTAATCTTTCAAGTTCGGCAAGGATGCCCGCCTTTATGCTGGCGACATCAGTGACGATTGCATCCGGAAATGAAATTAGTTCTTCGGCAACAATTTGCGCGGTTAGCTGTGGAGGAACACAAACCACAATCAACTTTGGTGAGTCATCTTCACGAACAGCGCGCCCTGCACCGTAACTGACGGCAAGATCAACGCTCTTTGTTGACTTCGAAGAAATTGCAACATCAATGCCCTGCTTGGTGAGGGCTAGCCCAATACTGGTTCCGAGTAGTCCCGCTCCTACGATGCGGACTTCACCGGTGAGGCTTGTCACTGTGCGATGTCCTGACGGAGTGCGGTAGCGCCACGAAGATAAACGTGCTGGATTTCTGCACGACTCTTATCTGTTTCGGCCATGATCATGATGCGAACCGTGCGAGGCAGCGCACCAACAACATCCATCTCAACAAAGCACATCAGTGGAACATCGCCAAGCGAAAGTTCACGCGCGGCAACTGCTGGAAATTCGCTAGTTACGTCCGGTGTAGCGGTGAAGAAAATTGAGATAAGTTGACCGGCATCAAGATCATTGGCGTGCAAGGTCTTGGTAAGTAGTTCGGCAGTTGATTTTAGAAGGTGCTCGCGCTCGTCGACGTCAAGCTGAATCGCACCACGAATTGCGCGGATCGCCATGTTACTTCCTCTTCCCACGAGCGGCTTGGGCAACAGCTTTCTTGTTTGCTGGCCTTGGCGCGCGCTTTACTTCACCTTCGGCTGCTTTCAAAAGCGCACCGACCTCTATTTTACTTAGCTCGCGGATTCGCCCCTCTTTTAGCGGGCCGAGTTGAATTGGGCCAAACTGTCGGCGCACTAGGCCAACTACAGGGTGTCCAACAAACTCAAACATGCGTCTCACGATTCGGTTTCGACCAGAGTGCAAAACAACTTCAACCAAGCTCTCACCCGGTTGAACATCAACCACGTGAGCCTTATCGGCTTTGATCATTCCGTCTTCAAGCTCAAAACCACTGAGCAGCTTGTGAATGATTGCCGGAGTAACCACACCCTCAACGCGAGCCACGTAAGTCTTGGTGACGCCAAACTTTGGGTGCGCTAGCTTGTGAGCCAGGTCACCGTCATTGGTCATGATGATTAGGCCGGTGGTCTCTGAGTCAAGACGACCCACATTGAAAACGCGGTCGTAACCTACAACAAACTGAGAAAGATCTGGTCTGCCATTTTCATCGGCCATTGAACTAACCACGCCTTGCGGTTTGTTCAGCGCCAAGTAAACACGCGAGTTGTCTAGCTGAACCGGAGTTCCGCCAACGGTGACTTTGTCTACCTCTGGATTAATGCGAGTGCCAAGTTCGGTAACAACCTTGCCGTTAACTTTTACGCGGCCCTGAGTGATCATGTCTTCGCAAACGCGACGAGAGGCAACGCCCGCGGCGGCCATAACCTTCTGGAGTCTTACGCCCTCCGGCTCATCCTTAAACTGCATCGAAGTTGCTGTTCGCATCAGGCAGGTAAGGGCTAATTAACGGCAACTCATCCAGAGAGTTGATACCCAGCACCTCAAGCAACAGCGGTGCGGTTCCATAGTGAATCGCACCAGATTCTGAATCGGTGTAAAGCTCTGTAATCAATCCGCGACTATGCAGAGTGCGCACAACTGAATCCACATTCACCGCACGAATCGATGCAATCTGACCGCGAGAAATCGGCTGCTTGTAGGCAATAACTGCAAGGGTCTCTAGCGCAGCCTGACTCAACTTGGTTGGGTTCTCGTTTGCCACAAACATCTTTACTGCCCAGTCGTAATCTGCGCGCACATACATGCGCCAGCCGCCGCCAACTTCGCGAAGTTCAAAACCACGAGGGGTCTCGCCTTCCGCGCCGTCGTAGTCTGCCTTCAAAGAATTAATCGCATCGCGAATTTCTGTAACCGGGCGCTCCAAAGCGGTAGCGATAGCGATGATTGAAATTGGCGCATCAGTGATCATAAGGATCGCCTCAACCGCAGAACGTAGGTTGTCGGCACTCACCGGCTCAAGTTGTTCAACGAATTCGGCCGGTGAAAGTTCACTTACCTCTTCAACCACCACGTCTTGAGCGGCTAACTCTTCCGCTTCTGGTGTTACATCATCAAGAGTCATAGTCAGCTCCAAGGTTGGCTAGTTTTTCATCATCAAAGTTTTCGGCACTCCAAGCAAGTTTGATGTCGCCTAGTGGCTCATCTTGCTCAAAAGAAATTGCTGAAAGTCGGTAAAGCTCAAGCACCGACAGGAATCGGGCGACCACAATTGCACGGTCCTTAATTGAGCCAATGAGTTCACGGAAGGTCATGCGCACCGAACGCTTAAGCATCATCACCACTTCGCGAGCCTGCTCACGAATGCTGACGCGTGGCGCGTGCAAGTGAGTTAGACCAACCGATGGAATCTCGCGCGGAGTGAGGGTGTCTTGTGCCAACACTCCGAACTCTTCGAGAGTCATCTTCCAAACCAACTCTGGCTGCTGCTTTCGGAAACGCTCCTCAAGCGGAACATCACGCGCAATACGCATTGCCTCAAGTGCCATGGCAGTGCTGAAGTAACTCGAAATTTCTTTGAACGCGCGATATTGAAGCAAACGAGCAAACAGCAAGTCGCGGGCCTCAAGCAGCGCTACGTCTTCGGCGTCGACTACCTCACCCTTTGGTAAGAGTCCGGCAATCTTTAGGTCAAGCAGGGTGGCCGCGATCACCAGGAACTCACTGGCCTGGTCCATCTCTTCTTCTTCGTCGAGAGTCTTTAGGTACGAGATGAATTCATCTGTTACCTTGCTAAGCGAGATCTCAGTGATGTCCATCTCGTGCTTTGAAATCAACGAAAGCAAAAGGTCGAACGGGCCATCGAAGTTGCCAAGGTTTACAGCAAATCCTGAACCCTTGTCTGATTCGTGAGTTAGGTCAGAGTTAAGCAACACCGCCACGGGCAACCAACTCCTTTGCTACCGTGCGGTAAACCTCAGCCGCATCTGATGTGGGTGCAAATTCAGTTATCGGTGCCTGGGCAACGGTTGCGTCGGGGAACTTTACAGTTCTAGGAATTACAGTCTTAAACAGCTTTTCACCGAATGCCTCTTTTAGGCGATCAAGAACCTCACGCGAGTGCAAAGTGCGAGTGTCAACCATGGTGGCCAAAATTCCATCAAGCTGCAGCGCTGGGTTCAAGCCCTCTTTCACCTTGCCGATAATGTCTTCGAGAATTGCAACGCCGCGCAATGCAAAAAATTCGGTTGCCAACGGAATAATCACACCGTGAGCGGCGGTCAAAGCGTTAACGGTCAACAAACCAAGTGATGGCTGGCAGTCGATAATGATTGCATCGTAATCGGCGGAAAGCTGCTTCAAGATCTTGGCCAGAATTTGTTCACGAGCAATTTCGTTAACCAATTTCATCTCGGCTGCAGAAAGTTCGATGTTTGCCGGAATTACATCGAGGTTTGGATTATCGGTGTGCTGAATCGCGCTTGAAGGATCAATCGTGCGATCGAGCATTAGGTCGTAAATTGTGGTGGCATCGTGTGCGTTGATACCAAGACCGGCAGAAAGCGCACCCTGTGGGTCAAAATCGATGAGCAGAACCTTGCGGCCATATTCGGCGAGCGCTGCTGACATATTGATTGAGGTGGTGGTCTTACCCACGCCGCCCTTTTGATTACACATCGCGATGATGCGCGCTGGGCCATGGGACTTCAACGGCTTAGGGGTGGCGAAGCGGGTGTCCGCAGATGCCTTAGCCATGATTTCCTCCCGAAATTACGTTTGAATCGGGTTCTAGCCTACCTTCTGGCCCGAGGGTGGGCTGTTCCGTAGATTTCGCGCAGTTTGTCTACCGTGACCAGCGTGTAAATCTGGGTTGTGGCCACCGATGAGTGGCCCAGCAGCTCCTGAACCACGCGCACATCGGCCCCGCCCTCAAGCAGGTGGGTGGCAAACGAGTGCCTAAAGGTGTGGGGTGAGATCTCCCCCGGGATTTCGGCTACCCTGGCGGCCTCGCTGATGATCTGCCAGGCACTCTGACGGCTTAGCCTGCCCCCGCGCTGATTCAAGAACAGGGCCGGCGTTCCCTTGCCCTGGCCTACCAAAGTTGGCCGGGTTCGCACCAGGTACGCCTCAAGTGCACGTTGAGCATAACCGCCCACTGGCACAATGCGCTCCTTGGACCCCTTACCAAACAGCCGAACCAAAGTTGGATCAACCAGGTCGTCTAGGTCTAGGTTGATTAGCTCACTGATACGGGCACCAGTGGCATAAAGCAGCTCCAACATTGCGCGATCCCTAACTCTTACCGGGTCGGCAGCCATTGCGCTTTCATCAGCCGGGTCTGGCCCAGCGGCGGCCAAGAGCTTCTCTATCTGCTCAACCGTGATGGCCTTTGGTAGGTTTCGCGGGCTCTTTGGTGGCTTGACCGCGGCGGCCACATCGCCGACTGTGATGTTCTCTAGCAACCAGAACTTGTGCAGTCCACGCACGCCGGCCAATACTCGGGCAACGGAGCTTGATATCAACCCCGATGTAACTTTGAGCGACTCAGCAAAATCGGTGATCACAAGTTCGGTGATCTGTTCCGGTGCAGTAAAGGCCTTGGCCTCAAGGAACGCGGCGTATCGGTTTAAATCAGCCCGATATGCTGCGATGGTGTTCTTGGCCATTCCGCGTTCGATGGTTAGGTGCCTTAGATAGGCATCAATCAGTTGCGGGATTTGATTCTCAGCCATTTGCGGCAACACCAAGCTGATGAGCCAGTGCCAAGATTGCGTATCCGGCACTTGGGCTGCGCATTTCAGATTTCAAGACGCTGGCTAGAGCATCAGTAAGTGGAACCCAGCGAAGTTCAAGATCAACTTCTTCACCTTCAAGTTCTAAATCGTGCCCCTGCAATCGCAGGTCTTGCGCCACAAAAACAGTGATGGTTTCATCGTTGCCTCCTGGTGTGGTGTGAAATTCGATTAGCTCTTGCCAAGCCTGAGCAATGTAGCCGGTTTCTTCCAGCAGTTCGCGCTTGGCTGCCTCAAGGCGAGCCTCACCTGGAACATCTAACAAGCCTGCCGGAATTTCCCAGAGGTATTCGCGTACCGGATGACGGTATTGCTTGATCAGCAAGATCTCTTGTTGCTCGTTTAGTGCGATTACCGCAACCGCGCCTGGGTGCGCCACGAATTCGCGGACCAGTGTGGTGCCGTTGTAATCAAAACTTTCGCTGACGACGTCCCAGATTTTTCCCTTAAAGACAACGTCTCGCTTAGAAACACTAAGCGAGGCGTTTTGGTCAATAGGCATAGGGCTTATGAGCCAGATACCTCGAACAATTTGTTCGAAGCCTGGCGTTCAATCGCAGCAACCACTAGACCCTTGAATAGCGGGTGTGCGTTGGTTGGACGAGAACGGAATTCAGGGTGAGCCTGAGTTGCCACGTAGTAAGGGTGAACTTCGCGCGGAAGCTCAACAAACTCAACTAGGTGATCGTCAGGTGAGGTACCAGAGAAAACCAATCCCTTTGCCGAGATCTGATCGCGGTAGGTGTTGTTAACTTCGTAGCGGTGACGGTGACGTTCTTCAACTGACTCAGCGCCGTAAACCTCGGCCACGATTGAGCCCGGCTTTAGTTTTGCGGTGTATAGGCCAAGGCGCATGGTTCCACCCATGTCTCCACCGGCGATAATGTCTACCTGCTCGGCCATGGTTGCGATGACTGGGTACTTGGCTTCTTCATCGAACTCTGTTGACGAAGCGCCTTCGAGACCAACAACATTGCGGGCATACTCAATCACCATGCACTGCAAGCCAAGGCAAAGACCAAGCGCCGGAATCTTGTTTTCGCGCGCAAACTTCAATGCGCCAAGCTTTCCCTCGATACCGCGAACACCAAAACCACCAGGAATACAGATGGCGTCAACGTCGGCAAGGGCTTCGCGTGCGCCTTCTTCTGTTTCGCAGTCGTCGGATGCAATCCACTTGATGTTGACCTTTGCCATGTTGGCGAAACCACCGGCACGAATTGCCTCGGTAACCGATAGGTAGGCATCTGGCAGGTCAATGTACTTTCCAACAAGACCAATACGAACTTCGTGCTTAGGGTGGTGAACTGCATCAAGCACTCCCTGCCAGCGACTCCAGTCAACCTCGCCGGCCTTTTCCTTAAGGCCCAGGCGTTCGATTACGTAGGTATCTAGGCCCTCCTCGTTAAGTACGGTAGGCACGTCGTAAATGCTTGATGCGTCAGCGGCGGTAATCACGGCCTTCTTATCGATGTCACACATCAAGGCAATTTTGTTCTTGATCGAGTCTGGAAGCGCGCGATCGGTGCGGCAAACAACTGCGTCTGGCTGAATACCAATTGAACGAAGTGTTGCCACCGAGTGCTGGGTTGGCTTGGTCTTTAGCTCACCAGATGCGGCAAGGTACGGGACCAGCGAAACGTGAATATAGAAAACGTTGTCGCGGCCAACTTCGTGACGAATCTGACGGGCCGCCTCAATGAATGGCTGCGACTCAATGTCGCCAACGGTTCCACCGATTTCAGTGATGATTACATCTGGCGCAGGCACATCGTGTGACTGCAAACGCATGCGGCGCTTGATCTCGTTAGTGATGTGCGGAATTACCTGAACGGTGTCGCCCAAATACTCGCCGCGGCGCTCACGCGCAATCACAGTTGAGTAAATCTGACCGGTGGTTACGTTTGCCGATTGACCAAGGTTGATATCTAGGAAGCGCTCGTAGTGACCAATGTCCAGGTCTGTCTCGGCGCCATCATCGGTTACAAAAACTTCACCGTGCTGAAAAGGGTTCATTGTGCCTGGATCAACGTTTAGGTACGGATCCAACTTTTGCATTACGACCTTTAGGCCGCGGGCACGAAGTAGGTTGCCAAGACTCGAGGCGGTAAGGCCCTTACCGAGTGATGATGCAACACCTCCGGTGACGAAAATGTGACGTGTGATACCGGAATCCATTGCTTCTGCCATGGAATTTAACCCTACCAGCGAACCGCAACACCAATGACCCAGCGACATGCTGACGGCCTTTAAATATGGGGATTTAGGCGAATTCGGCGTGCGCTTTTTCAAGCAATTCGGCGGCGTGGGTGCGCCCCGAGTCAGACTCTGGCATTCCCGATAGCATTCGCGCTAGCTCGTTTACCCGGTCTTCAGTGTCTAGGGCAACAACGTCGGTAGCGGTGAATTCATCGGTGCTGTTTTTGAGCACGCGCAGATGCTGATTTGCGAATGCGGCAACCTGAGCCAAGTGAGTCACCACGATTACCTGAGCCTGTTTTGCGAGCATTGCCAAACGACGGCCAACCTCAATTGCGGCTGCACCGCCAACTCCGGCATCAACTTCGTCGAAGATAAAGGTTGGTGCTTGCTCGGTTTGCGCCAATACAACTTCAATCGCCAACATGATGCGCGAAAGCTCGCCGCCACTGGCACCCTTACCAAGTGGTCTTGGCTCGGCACCCGGGTAAGACGAAAGCTGAATAGACACCAGGTCTTTCCCGAATGATCCAAATTCCGGAGCCTGGGCAACATCGACCACCAGGGTTGAACCACTCATCGCAAGTGCGGCGAGCTCGGCGGTCACCTGATCGGCAAGTTTCACCGCTGCGCTCTTGCGTGCGGCAGAAAGCCTTTCGGCCGCCGCGGTCACTGCCTGGTGCTCCTGCTCTACCTGCAACGTGAGTTTTTCAATCAGATCAGATGATGAATCAAGTTCAAGCAGGCGATCGCTTGCGCTCTCGCGAAGTTTGATCACATCATCAAGCGTTGGGCCGTACTTGCGGATCAAAACGTTCAAGACTGCGCGGCGTTCTTGAATTGCTTCAAGCTCACGAGCCGAATCGCCGTAAAGCCCATCTAGGTAACCGGATATCTCGGCAGCGGCGTCGTTTAGTTGATAGCCAAGTTGTTTCAGTGACTCGGCGATTTTCTCTAGCTCAGGGTCATGTGCCGAAACCTGCTCTAGCGCACGACGAGCAACGCCAATCAAACCAATTGCATCGGTAGCGCCGTCAAAAGTTTCGCTAGAGATTGCTTCGTGTGCGGAGCTTGCCGCAATGCGGAGTTCCTCAACGTGGGTTAGTCGGTTGGCCTTGTCAGTGAGTTCTTGGTCTTCGCCCGGCTTCGGATCAGCCGCCTCAAGCTCATCAACCGCGGCACGAAGTTCGCTAGCTTCTCTAGCGCGCGCATCAAGGGCTGATTGGATTTCTACCAACTGAGCAGTCGCAGACTTCCAAGTCTGAAAGTGATTTTGGTATTCGGTTAGCTGACCGGCAACACCAGCAAATTGATCTAGCGCCTCGCGTTGAGCGGACGCACTCTTCAAACGAATCTGATCCGACTGGCCATGCACCACGACCAACTTCTCGCCTAGTTCACTCAGCAAATTAATTGGTGCGGCTTTTCCAGACACCGATGCTCGGCCACGCCCCTCACTGGATACCGAACGATTCATGATTAGTTCGCCATCGGAAATTTCTGCACCAGCCTCGGAAAGCCGCTCGGTTATCTGTGAGGAAATATCGGTGTTGTTTTTTAGAAACCAACGACCTTCAACAAAGGATTGGTGTTGACCACGACGAATTGAAGCGGTGTCTGAACGCTCGCCAAGCAACAAGCCAAGAGCAGACAGCACCATGGTTTTTCCGGCGCCGGTTTCGCCAGTGATTACGGTGAGTCCTGGGCCAAAGGCAAGCCGTGCTTCTTGAATGACACCCAGATCGCGGATGTAAATTTCTTCAATCACGATAAGTTCCGAAACCTAGTTGGCAGAATCTTCTGGTCCACGCCAACCGGCGACTGGAAGTGAGAACTTCTTTACAAGACGATCGGTGAATGTGCTGGTGCGAAGACGAGCCAACTTTACCGGAGTCTCTGATTTGGTAACTTCAACTCGCGCACCGGTTGGTAGCTTCCAACTGCGGCGGCCATCGCACCAAAGCACACCATCACCTGAACTGCGCTGAAGAACTTCAACGGCAACCATTGCGTTTGGTTTGATCACTAGTGGACGAGCAAAAAGTGCGTGGGCACTGATTGGTACGACCAACAAGGCATCAACCGATGGCCAAACCACCGGACCACCGGCGGAGAACGCGTAGGCAGTTGAACCGGTTGGCGTTGACATCACAATTCCGTCGCATCCAAAACTTGAAAGTGGGTGGCCCTCTACCTCGATAACAACCTCAAGCATGCGCTCACTGGCGCTCTTCTCAACGGTTGCCTCGTTCAGCGCCCAGGTGCGGAAAACCTCTTTGCCGTCAACGATTACTGCAACATCAAGAGTTAGACGTTCCTTGATTACGTAGTCGCGCTCAACCACGCGGTGCACTGCCTCTGTGAATTCCTCGCGCTCGGACTCGGCAAGGAAGCCCACATGACCAAGGTTGATTCCCATAAGTGGAATTGAATGTTCGCGAACGATCTCTGCGGCCTTAAGAATTGTTCCGTCACCGCCAAGCACAACGACCAGTTCAAGTTGGCTCATCTTGCAATCTGCGTCTAAAACTTTTACATTTTCCAACGCTTCTGCGGTGAGAACCTGGTTGGCAACGTGTGTTCGCAGGTCATCAAGATCAGCTGCGGTTAACACCGGAGTAATTCCAGCAGAGTGCAATTGCTCGATGGCGACCTGGGCCGCCGCGACGGCATCGGTGCGCCCGGTGTGGGCAACGACTAGAACATAGCGAGACGCGTTGGTCTGGCTCATTTGCTCTCCTTCGCTACCGACTCAATCCTGTCTGTCCATTTTGACTGATTTACAGGCTCATTTGGACTAATCCACAAAACATACTCAACATTCCCATGAGTACCAGGCAGTTCGCTGCGCTCTAGCCCGCGAATTCCCATACCTAGCTTGGCCGCCTCGTCGGCAACCTGCTTGATTGCGCCGGCGCGAAGATTATGGTCGTTGACCAATCCGTGGGCGCTCAGCGATTGCTTGCCCACTTCAAACTGGGGCTTGACCAATAGAACGAACTCGGCGCGAGGGGCCACAGACAACATTTGCGCCAACACCAAAGTCAGAGAAATGAACGAAAGGTCGCCAACCACAACATCAATGTTTATGTGCGACTGAGGAATACCGGTGCGTTCAGAGAGAGTCTCCGGAGTTAATTCGCGGGCATTGAAGCCCTCAACACAAATTACCTTTGGGTGCTCGAATAGTTGCTCAACCATTTGCTCGTGGCCAACGTCAATTGCAAAAACCTTCTCGACTCCCCTGCGCAACAACACATCGGTGAAGCCACCGGTTGAGGCACCCACATCAAGTGCGGTCTTGCCAACCAGGTCAATCTGGGTGAAAACATCAAGCGCCTTGGCAAGCTTGTGCCCTGCGCGTGAAACATAGTCAACTGCATCAAGAACGGAAATTTTGTCGTTCTCTTCAACGTTTTGTGATGATTTGCGGGCGGCCTTGCCGTTAACCAGTACTCGATCAGATTCCACCAAAGAGGATGCGTGATTTCTTGATCTTGCTAGGCCGCGCTCTACCAGTGCTAGATCGATGCGCATTTTTAGTCCTCTGGTAATTCTTCGAAGAGACCGCCAGGTGGGGTCACTGTGATCTCGCCCTTTGCGATATCAACGGTTGGTGCAAAAGCCTTAATGAACGGCATCAGAACTTCGCCGGTTGCTGTCTCTATCGCTAGGCAGTCTTGAGCAGGTAGGTGCTCTACGCGAATTACAGAACCAATTTGAATTCCATCGCGAATGATTTTTAGTCCAACAAGTTGGTGGTCGTACCAGGCGTCTGGTTCTTCAGGCAAAATTTCAAGATCCGCATCAACCAAAAGTATTGCTTTGACTAATGTGTCTGCGCCATTGCGGTCTTCTACCTCATTAAGAAACAGAACCGGGGCTGCGTTGTAATAGCGAAGTTCCTTAACCGATACGGTTTTTCCAAACCAAGGTGAAGACTCTGGAACTTGGAGCATCAATACCGCGCCAACCTTGAAACGAGTTTCAGGGCTGTCGGTGTAGAGCTCGAGTTTGAACGCTCCTTTTAGACCGTGGGCCTTGACCAATCGGCCAACACGGAGCGTGGTCTTACTAGAAATCGGTATCCACCACGTCGACGCGTACCTTCTTGCCATCGGCAAGAGCATTCACGACAGTACGCAGTGATTTGGCTGTGCGGCCGTTGCGCCCGATCACACGACCCAGGTCATCTGGGTGCACGTGAACCTCAAGCAAGTCTCCTCGCGAAGTTGTGCGTGCAGTCACGGTAGCGTCTTCAGGATTGTCGACGATGCCTTTGACTAGGTGCTCGAGCGCAGCGGCTAACACTTATTAAGCCTCTTCGTTTACAGCAGCTTCTTCAGCCGCTGGTGCCTCTGGAGTTTCGTCAGCAGCGTCAGCTACTGCGTCCTCAACTGATGCAACTGCTTCGTTGGCTGCATCTGCAGCCTCAGCAACAACATCTTCGGCAGGTGTGTTAACTTCAGCTTCTGCAGCAGGTGCTTCTTCAGCAACTGGTGCAGCCTTCTTTGCAGCAACCTGCTCCTTAGGAACAAGAACAGTCTTCTTCTTGGTGTCGATCTCGAAAACGGCCTTAGGCTCTGCAAGCTTTACGGTGTTCTTCGCGGTCTTGTCACCCTTTGATGCCTGGTAGTCACCAGTCAGCTTTAGAAGTACTGCAACCTGCTCGGTTGGCTGTGCGCCAACGCCAAGCCAGTACTGAGCGCGCTCAGAGTTAACTTCAATGATTGATGGGTTGTTGGTGGGTACGTAACGACCGATTTCTTCGATCACGCGACCATCACGGTGTGTACGTGAGTCAGCCACAACGATGCGGTAGTGCGGGGTACGGATTTTTCCGTGACGTGCTAGGCGGATTTTTACAGCCAACGTATTGCTCCTGATTATTCGTATTGAGGCGAACGATCTACCGTGAGCGTGGGGGCACACTCGGAAGAAAAAGCTCTGTGGGTTGTCGTAATCGTTTGGTTAGAGGGTCAAACGGCGACAACCGCTCTATTCTGCCAGAAAATCCGGCATGGCGCTAGTTAGCAAGGGGTTTAGCCCGCCTAGCCACCCAAGCCAAATGCAGAACCGGACCCCGATGAACCCTCGCCAGGCTTCTGCCCCAGCGCGCGAGCAGCTTCTTCGGCTGCACGTTTTGCCGGATTACCCGACTTTGAGCCCTTTTTCTTGTCCTTAGCCTTGGCTTTACCGCCGCCGAAGCCGCCACCCATGCCCGGCAATCCCGGCATTCCCTGCATTCCAGGCATTTGCGGCACGCCGCCCTTGGCCACGGTCTTCATCATCTTGGCTGCCTGCTCAAAACGGTTCACCAGCGAGTTCACATCGGTGACTGTCATGCCGGAACCCTTGGCAATGCGCGAACGGCGAGAGCCATTCAAAAGCTTTGGCTGACGACGCTCGGCTGGGGTCATCGAGCGAATTATGGCCTCGGTGCGGTCGATCTCTTTTTCGTCAAAGTTCTCAAGTTGCTGACGCATCTGACCGGCGCCCGGCATCATGGCCAACATGCTCTTGAGCGAGCCCATCTTCTTTAGCTGCTGCATCTGATCCAAGAAGTCTTCAAGTGTGAAGGTCTCCTTGGCCAGTTTCTCGGCCATGGCACGAGCTTCTGTTTCATCAAAATTCTTTTGGGTCTGCTCGATCAGAGTCAGCACGTCACCCATATCCAGAATTCGGCTGGCCATGCGGTCTGGGTAGAACGGTTCGAAGGCATCCATCGACTCGCCGTTTGATGCGAACAGAATTGGCTTGCCAGTTACAGAGGCCACCGATAGCGCCGCACCACCGCGAGCATCGCCATCTAGCTTGGTCAACACGACACCGGTAATTCCAACGCCCTCGTCAAATGCCTTGGCAACGTTGACTGCGTCTTGACCAATCATCGAGTCAATTACAAATAGGACTTCGTCAGGGTCAACTGCCTTGCGAATATCTTTGGCCTGGGTCATCAACTCTTCATCAATACCCAAACGACCAGCGGTATCGACGATGACAACGCTGAACATCTTTTGTTTTGCGTGCTTGATGGAATCCTTGGCAACGCTGACTGGATTACCAACGCCGTTGCCAGGCTCTGGTGCAAAAACCGGAACATCAATTCTTTCGCCAACGACTTGAAGTTGGTTAACTGCGTTTGGTCGCTGCAAGTCGGCCGCAACAAGAATTGGAGTTTGACCTTGGTCTTTCAACCACTTGGCAAGTTTTCCGGCAAGTGTTGTTTTACCAGAACCCTGCAAACCGGCAAGCATGATTACGGTTGGTGCAGTCTTCGCAAATGAAAGCTTTCGCTGCTGCCCACCAAGAATCTTGACGAGCTCTTCGTTAACAATTTGCACAACCTGTTGTGCCGGGTTGAGAGCCTTTGAAACCTCGTCGCCAAGCGCCCGATCGCGCACCGCGGTGGTGAAGTTTTTCACAACGTCAAGCGCAACGTCTGCCTCAAGTAGTGCGCGGCGAATTTCGCGAAGAGTTGCGTCAATGTCGGCCGGACTTAGCTTGCCTTTGCTGCGCAGGTTTTTGAAAGTCTCAATGAGACGATCTGAAAGATTTCCGAACATTACTCCCCTCCTTAATTCACTAGACCGTTGGCAAATTCTTTGGCGTCAAAGAAAGCAAAGTCATCAATGCCTTCGCCTACTCCTACAAGTTTCACAGGAATTTGTAGCTCACGCTGAATTGAGTAAACAATTCCACCCTTGGCTGTGCCATCAAGCTTGGTCAGCACGACACCTGAAACATTTGCAACCTCGGCAAAAGCCTTGGCCTGTGTCAATCCGTTTTGACCAGTCGTTGCGTCGAGCACCAAAAGAACTTCGCTAATTGCGGCCTGTTTTTCAATCACGCGTCGAATCTTGTCTAGCTCGTGCATTAGGTCTGCCTTGTTTTGCAGGCGCCCAGCGGTATCAATAATTACGATGTCGGCATTTTGCTTGATTGCCTCGTCAACCGTTTCAAAAGCAACCGATGCAGGATCTTGACCCTCTTGCTTTGGACGAATCAAAGTTGCGCCAGCACGATCGGCCCAGGTGGCAACCTGATCAACTGCAGCAGCACGGAAGGTATCGGCAGCCCCGATAACGACCTTGAAACCGCCCTGTACCAACCAATTTGCTAGCTTGCCGATGGTGGTGGTCTTACCAACACCGTTGACGCCCACTACAAGAATCACGTAAGGAGTCTTGCCATCGCTCAGGTTTAAGGCCTTGCCCAAGTGCTCTAGGTTTTCTTCTAGCACTGCCGCAAGAATTTCTTTCAGTTCAGTGTCTGTCTTGGCGCCTTGTTTCTTGGCGCGTGCCTTTACCTCGGCAACAATTGCTGCAGCTGCATCGACACCAAAGTCTGCCTGAATCAAAGTATCTTCAAGCTCATCAAGATTTTCGGGATCAAACTTCACTCGACTAAACAGCGAGCGAATCCCCTTTTTCGCACTTCTCTGCGGAAGAACTACTGCTTCCAGTTCTTCTTCGAGAGCAATTGCAGGTTTTGCAGCGATTCCGGAGGAGAACTTTGCGTCAGCAATCTCGACGGAGGTTTCGCTGAAATCCTGCTTCTTCTTTTTCCAGAACTGGAAAGCCAAGGTCTATTCCTTTTCGGCCAGGCGCTGCCCAACCACTGCAGAGACACCGTCTTGGCGCATGGATACACCGTATAGCGCATCGGCGATTTCCATGGTGCGCTTCTGGTGGGTAATGATGATCAGCTGCGAGTTAGTGCGCAGGTCTTCAAAAATTTGGAGCAGGCGACCAAGGTTTGCATCGTCAAGGGCCGCCTCAACCTCGTCCATTACGTAGAACGGTGAAGGGCGCGCCTTAAAGATTGCAACCATAAGTGCTACGGCTGCCAGCGAACGCTCACCACCCGATAGCAATGAAAGACGTTCGATTCGCTTACCTGCAGGCTTGACAGTTACTTCAAGGCCGGTGGTGAGCAGGTTGTCTGGGTCGGTCAAGAAGATTGAACCGGTTCCGCCTGGGAACAAGGTTGGGAATACCGTTTCGAAAGCCTTGCGAGTGTCTTCGAAAGCATCACCAAAAATGGTTTGCATCTTGACGTCAAGATCTTCGATGATCTGCAGCAAGTCCTTGCGAGTCTGAGTTAAATCGGCAAGTTGCTCAGTCAAGAACTTGTGTCGCTGCTCAAGGGCTGCGAACTCTTCTAGTGCAAGTGGGTTTACTTTGCCAAGTTTGTCGAACAAGCGCTCGGCATCCTTTAGACGCTTCTGCTGTTCTTCGCGAACGAACGGCTTGAATCCGCCATCGGCTTCTTCGTCAGGAATTTGAACCTCTGGGCCATACTCTTCGAGTAGAACGGTTTGTTCCAAGCCAAGTTCTTCGTTTGCTCGGCTTACTAGGTTTGCCAAGGTCAAACGCTTCTCATGGTTTGAAAGTTCCATGTCGTGAACGCTTTGAGTCAACCCCGATAGCTTCATCTGAATTTCTGCAGTCTCGCCACGAAGTTTTACGAGCTCTGTGTTTTGGTTCTGGCGCTGTGACTCAAGTTCGTGCAGCTTGAACTTAGCCTTTGAAGCGCTATCGGCAACCGCATCCATCAAAGTTGGAAGCACGTTTAGAACGCGCTTTGCAGATGCAAGCTGGCGAGCCTGAACCGCGGCGGCGTCCCTAGAGCGAGCAATTGCATCTTTGGCTTCAGAAACCTGAGAACGAAGTGCGGTTGCACGTTCCTGCTCAACACGAACGCGCTCAATTGCAGCACCAAGTTCAATGCGAAGTTCAAGTTCACGCTGGCGCTCTTGCTCAAGATTGTCGGCAAGGGTCTGACGGTTAGCCAGATCAAGTTCCGGGCGTTCCTGCGCAGCAAATTCATCGTGTGCGGTAATTGCAGCATTCAACGCGGCTTCGGCAGCAGCGATTCCCTCGGCAGCAGTTTCAGCTACCAAAGCCAAACGCTCAAGCTCTGCCTCTGATGCTTCTACCTGCACGCGCAGGCGGCCAAGTTTCTCGGCATTTGCAGCCAAGGTTGCGTCTTGCTCGTTAAGCGCGGCGAGTGCTTGCTTTTCAGAGGCCTTAGCTGCTTCCTCTGTGGAACGAGCCTGGGCAAGTTCTGAGTTTGATTTCTCGATGATGTTGTTGACTTGGGTCAAGCGCTTCTCTGCGCCATCACGCTCAGCCACCAACTCAAGCTTTGATGGAGCTGACGATGAACCACCGCGAATTACTGTTTCGGTAAGCACGTCGCCGTCAAGAGTAATCAGAGTCAACTTCAAGGTTGATGAGTCGCGTGAATATAGTTCACGAGCTGCATCTAGGTCGTCAACAATAACCACGCTTGATAGCAACGCAAGAATCCCGGTTGGTGCCTCAACGACATCTGCTGCCGAACGAGCACCGGTAATTTTTGGCAGGTTAGCCGCAGCGCCCTTGGCATCAACGTCTGCAACGATAAGTTCAACGCGACCACCGTCACTCTTCTTAAGGTGCTCAATCGCTGCAAGCCCCTCATCACGTGAATCCGCAACCAGCGCATCGGCCAACGGTCCAAGCGCCGCGGCAATCGCAGCCTCAAAACCATTTTGAATCTTCATGTGGGTTGCTACTAGGCCACGAATACCTCGCAGGCCAGCAGAGGAAATCTCAGACGCACCGTCTTTTTGCTCAAGAGTCAGATTCAACGCAGAACGCTTAGCAGCAAGAGAGTCACGCTCACGCTCTGCTTTGTGCAACTCATCGCGCAACGCATCAATTCGAGTCGCGGCTTCAGATACAGCCTTTTGTGCAGCTTCGTATCGGTTTTCCAGTGCACTGTCTGCCGAGCTCTGCTGATTCTGCGACTGAAGTTCTGCGTCGTACTCTGCTTTGCGGGCAGCGTGACGGTCGCGTGCTTCACCTAGTGCGCTCTCGTGACGAACTACTTCGCCGCGAACGCTGACCAACTTTGATTCTGCAACCGCGGCCTCGTTAGCCAAGCGCGCCTTATCAAGATCAAACTTGGAGATAAGTGCGTTCTGCTCGGCAACCTGATTGTCAAACTTCTCAAGTACATCGCGTGCTTCGCTGCGAGATTCCTCGGCGCTTTGCAAAGCGCGCTTCAAAGTTTCAACAGTCGCCTGCAACTCAGTTGCAGTCGCAATGGCTTGGTCTGCCTCTGAATCAAGCGCAGCCGGGTCAATCTGACCGGCCGCAACCTCTGCCTGTTGACTTAAAAGTGCAACGCGTTGGTTTGCAATCGAAAGCAGTGAACGCAAACGTTCGGCTAGCGAGTCGAATTGGTATGAAAGATTACGAGCCTGATCAAGCTCGGTAGAAACTTGTGCGGCTTCCAGTTGACCAAGACGCGCGGTGTTCTCGGCAAGCAAACTCTGCAGAATGTTTCGTTCGCCACGGCGATCTGCCTCTGACTTTGCAGTCTCTTCTAGCCCGCGGTGAAGTTCAGAAATATCGGCGGCCAGCAACCGTGACTTTGCATCACGCACAACTGCTGCAATTCCCTGTGCCTCGCGAGCAACCTCAGCCTGCTGGCTCAGCGGCTTCAACTGGCGACGCACTTCACCGGCCAAGTCATTCAGGCGAGTTAGGTTTGCCTGCATCGCATCGAGCTTGCGCTCAGTCTTTTCTTTGCGACGACGGTGCTTCAAAATACCAGCGGCTTCTTCGATGAATCCGCGACGCTCTTCCGGAGTGGCACGAAGAACTGAATCAAGCTGACCCTGACCAACGATTACGTGCATCTCTCGGCCAAGACCGGAGTCGCTCAAAAGTTCTTGCACATCAAGCAAACGAACTGGCTCGCCGTTGATTGCGTACTCACTACCGCCGTTGCGGAACAAGGTACGTGAGATTGTTACCTCGGCGTACTCGATCGGCAATGCGCCATCGGCGTTATCAATAGTAAGAATTACCTCGGCACGACCCAGCGGACCCTTGGTAGAAGTACCGGCGAAGATAACGTCTTCCATTTTTCCACCGCGAAGACTCTTGGCGCCCTGCTCACCCATTACCCAGGCAAGCGCGTCTACAACGTTAGATTTTCCGGAACCGTTTGGACCAACAACTGCGGTCACACCCTTTTCGAAAGCAAAGGTGGTTGGTTGGGCGAAAGACTTAAATCCCTTTAGGGTGAGGCTCTTGAGATACAAGCTAACTCCCCCGTCTTCGCCGATTATTTGACCGCGGACCAACTGCCGCGACTATCAAAAATACCTTATTTCCAAGGGGTCGCTTGCCACACCCATAGCCGCAGGGGCGCCAAACCAGGCCCTAGGCCCTGAGTTTCTGGCAATTCGGGCAGAAGTGACTGCCCCGATTCATCCAAGAATCTCGTTTTATTTCGCGGCCGCACCGATTGCACGGTTCTCCGGTCATTCCATAGGCGTTCAACGAGACGGCAAAATACCCAGTTTCACCATTTACGTTCTTGTATTGCTCGTCAAAACTAGTTCCGCCTTCTTCGACCGCCTTGGCCAGAATTTGGCGAACGTGTTCCAACAATTCTTTAGCCTTGGCGCTCGAAAGACTGGCGGCAGGCTGGTCGTAGTGCAACTTTGATCGCCACAAGGCCTCGTCAGCATAGATATTGCCGATGCCACTCAGGGTTTGCTGGTCCAGCAGCACTCGCTTGATGCCGGAGTTCTTCTTCTTGAATTTGGCCAGCACCGCTGCTTCATCGAAATCGGCGTCGAGAGGATCACGGGTGATGTGGGCAGCCTGGATTGGAATCAGAGTTTGCCAAGGTTTGCCCTTGCCCACGCCGGCACTGAATCCACCCGGCTTGCCATCGGCAGTTGGCTGCATTTCATCGATTGCCAGTGAGCCAAAAATTCGCTGGTCGATAAAACGAAATTCCACTTCCTTACCTCGCGAAGTCTTTAGATGAATTACCACGCGAGTCAGTTTGTCTTCTGGGTCAGTTGGCTTGCGCAGCAACATTTGCCCGCTCATGCCCAAGTGGCCAACCATTGCTAGCGAACGGTGCTCGCCTTTGACCTCAAGCGGTAGCCACAAAAATTTGCCACGACGAACAACACCAAGAACTTTGGCGCCAATCATGGTTTGCTGAAAATCCTTAACACCACCAGGGTGACGCTTTAGCGATCTGGAATCCAAAACATCAACACCCATAACGGTTGCGTTGGTTAGCGCTGGAGCCAGTCCGGCTCGAACGGTTTCGACCTCTGGTAATTCAGGCATTGGTTTTTATTTGCCGTGCATTTTGGCTAGCGCGTCAATCGCTGCCTCTGTTTCGGCGCCCTTGCGAGATTTTCCGTTTCCCTCGCCAATCACGATGCCTTCGGCAAGAACCGTGGCATGAAAGTCGCGATCGTGATCCGGTCCTTCAAAAGTCGTTTCGTAAATGGGTGCGCTCTTGCCTTGTTCTTGAACGCGCTCTTGAAGCGTGGTCTTAGGGTCACTGTTTTCGCGAAGTGCATCGGTGTCTTGAAGCAATGGGAAAACAAAACGCTCAACAATGCCGCGTGCTTCGTCGAGGCCCTTTGAAACATAAACCGCACCCAGGATTGCCTCAAAGGTGTCGGCCAGTAAATTAAGTTTGTTGCGGCCACCGGTTTGATCTTCACCTTTGCCAAGGCGCAAGAATTCGCCAAGGCCAAGTTCACTGGCAACTGCGGCGAGCGCGCGAGCAGAAACCACGGCGTTCTTTACTTTGGTGAGCTCGCCTTCTGGAAGCTCAACCAAAAGGTCGTGAATGTGCGCCGTAACGACAAAACCCAACACCGAGTCCCCGAGAAATTCGAGGCGTTCGTTGTTGGGTGTATTGCCGTGTTCGTATGAATACGAACGGTGAGTAAGTGCGAGTTCAAGCAGCTGTGGCTCAATCTCAACGCCTAAGCGAGTGCATAGAACGTTGAGGTTCATCGCGACTTAGAAAGTTTTAAGCGTCAGCGACCTTGCGGCCCTTGTACTCAAGGAACAGCGCGTTGCCGGCTGAGTCTGAAACAAGCTTCGCGCGGTGAGGCATTGAGTAAACGGTCTTACCGTTCTCAACGGTCTTCACCAAAGTAACTTCAGCGGCCTTCCACTGTGAACGACGTGCGTGTGTGCGTGCACGAGATAGGCGTCTCTTTGGTACTGGCATTTACTTGTCCTTTTTCTGAAGCGATGGATCCTGAAGTTCTTGCAATGCATTCCACCGCGAATCAATCGGAGCTTCGTGCACATGGTGCGGATTGTCAGCCATCTTCACACCGCATTCCGCGCACAAACCTAAACAGTCGGTGCTACAAAGTGGGTGGAACGGAAGATTTAGTACTACCGCGTCACGGATGATTTGTTCTAGATCGATTTGCTCGTCTTCGACAACGTGTTCATCCTCGTTGGTTAAAGAATAGGCGAAAAGTTCCTGAAAATCCACCTCAACTGGCACGGTTAGGGGCTCTAGGCAGCGGCTGCACTCGGCATCCGCGTCTACGAAGACCTCGCCGGTGGCCAGGATTCCCTCGTGAACTGACTCCAAACGAACGTCTAGATCAAGCTCGGCACCCTTTGGAATCAAGGCAATACCCTCACCCATCTGGTCTGGGGTCACGATATCTAGCTTTAGTTCACGCATTTGACCCGGCTTATGCATGAGGTCATGCACGGCGAGGACGTAATCGGTGTTGTTATTGGCCATTAGTCCTGGGCCTTTCGATTAGCAGCAGAGGCAGAAAGTGCATTTGCGGTGGCCTGGGTCACATATTTGGAGACCTGGCCGCCTAGGTCGGCAACCTGCTTGACCAAAGAACTTGAGACATGGCCGTGAATTGGGTCGGCCGGGATGAACACGGTCTCAACGCCGGCAAGGTCGCGGTTGACCTGGGCCATTGGCAGCTCGTAATCAAGATCAACGCTGGTGCGGAAGCCCTTGACCAAGGCAGTTGCGCCAATCATCTTGCAGTAGTTGACCAAAAGGCCACCATCAAGCGTGTCTACAGTGATCTTGGCTGGTCCGGTAATTTTCTTTTCGGCCAAGCTGGTGCGGATAAGCTCTACGCGCTCTTCGCTGGAGAATCGGGGTGACTTGCTTGGATTGTGCACGACCAGAATGTGTACCTCGTCGAAAAGGTTGGCTGCTCGGGCAGAAATATCCAGGTGACCCAAAGTGATTGGGTCGAACGAACCAGGGTAAACCGCAATTGTAGGCATTGCTCTAGGTTAGCCGAGCGGATTACCCCTTGGCTAGGTTGGCTTGGCGTTCTTGATCCTGGCGGGCCAAAGATTCGGCAAGATCTGGGTGTTTTTCTAGGGTTGGGTCGGCGGTCATTAGTGCTTCCACCTGGGTTCGCACCGATTGGATGAGCGCGGCATCTTGTAGCACGCGCAACAACTTGAGGCTGGAACGGCCACCGGATTGCGATTGACCAAGCACATCACCTTCTCGGCGAAGTTCCAGATCAATCTCGCTGAGCTCAAAGCCATCTAGAGTTTTGGCAACCGCATTAACTCGCTCAAGGGCAAGCGAACCTTCTTCGGCAGAAGTAAGCAGTAGGCAAAGACCAGGGTTGCCACCACGACCAACGCGGCCGCGCAACTGGTGAAGTTGGCTAACGCCAAAACGATCGGCATCAAGGATTACCATCACGGTTGCATTTGGAACGTCAACGCCAACCTCAATCACCGTGGTGGAAACCAGAATGTCAATTTCTTTTGCCGTGAAGCGCGCCATGACGTTGGCTTTTTCATCCGAACTCATGCGTCCGTGCAAGGTTTCGATGCTTAGGCCGGCGAGACTTGGAACTTTTCTGAGCGAATCGGTCATACCAAGTGCCGAGGCAAGTAACTGCTTTGGCTTTTTAGCGAATTCGGCCGCTTGAGCGTCGGAGCCATCAAGAAAAGTTAAATCGTCTTCGGCGGCTCCGCCGGATTCGATTAATTCTTCGCCAGGGTCGTCTTCGTCAATGCGCGGACAAACCACGAAAGCCTGGCGACCGTTGGCAACCTCTTCAGCAATGCGCTGCCAGGTGCGTGCAACTAGTGCCGGCTGTGAAAGCTGAACCACGTGTGAGGTAATCCCCTGACGACCAGCCGGAAGTTCGGTGAGTGTTGAAACATCAAGATCACCAAACACAGTGACGGCAAGTGTGCGTGGAATTGGAGTGGCGGTCATGGTGAGAACGTGTGGCGGTTGCTTACCTTTTAGGCGAAGGGCTTCTCGCTGCTCAACACCAAATCGGTGTTGTTCGTCGATAACGATTAAACCAAGGTCAAGGAATTCAACTTTGTCGGCAATTAGCGCGTGAGTGCCAACCACAATCTGCGCTTTGCCACTGACTAGCTGCAACATGGCACGCTTGCGGTCTGCGGTGTTCAGCTGACCGGTGAGCAACGTTAGCCCAAGCTCTTTCGCTAAATCTTCACCAAGAGTTTTTTCAATTGATTTGTAATGTTGCGCAGCAAGTACCTCGGTTGGCGCGAGCAAAGCCGATTGGCCACCGGAGTCGGCAACAGTGATCATGGCGCGAAGTGCAACCAAAGTTTTACCGGAACCAACTTCACCCTGCAGTAAACGATTCATTGGATGCGAATTTCCAAGGTCGCTTGTGATTTCTTGACCAACCAAAACCTGGCCACTGGTAAGCGTGAACGGCAATGAAGCGTCGAACTTTGCCAGCAAGTTACCCTTACCCGCAATGCGCGGTGTGGCCTTGACGTGCTGATTCTCGGCACGGCGTTGCAACAAAGTTGCCTGCAAGGTAAATGCTTCGTGGAACTTTAGAGTGTCACGCGCTGCCTGCCAATCGGCATGTTTTTCTGGGCGGTGAATGTTCCTGATTGCATCATCTAGTGAAAGCAATTTATTTTGCTTGACGATGTCGGCTGGTAGCTCGTCAGCGATTGGGCCAAGAGTGTCAAGAATTACCCCAAGCGATCGCTGAATTGCCCAAGTGGTAACTGTGGACGCTGCCGGGTAAATCGGAATCGGAAGTTCGGCCCAACGCTTGGCGTCTTCATCAGATATTTCCTCTGGAAAGAGTTCGTAATCCGGGTGCGCAAGTTGCAGCTTGCCCTGGTAGCTGCTTACCTTGCCGGCAAACAAACCACGCGCACCGGTGCGCAATTCCTTTTGACGCCAAGCCTGGTTAAAAAACGAGAGCGTCATGAATCCATGGCCGTCGGTAATTCGTACTTCAAGAATGCTGCCGCTACGGCCTTTCATGCGACGTTCTGTTACCTGAACGATGTCGGCCACTACGGTAGCCGGTTCGCCCAGTGGAATTTCGCTGATTGGGGTTAGCTCTCCCCTGGTTGAGTAGCGGCGCGGAAAATGCAACAACAAATCAGAGACTGTTCGCAACCCAAGGTGTTTGGCGAACGACTTTGCAGTGCGGTCACCCAGCACACGGGCTAGCGGTTCGATTGGAAGCAGCATTCATCTATCTTCGCTGTTTGGCATCGGGCACAGCGGTAGGCATGGCTGTGGGGCTGGCACTTATGATTGGAGTCTTATGACACGAATCATCGGTGGCATTGCAGGTTCGAGACAACTCACCAGCCCGGCCAAAGCAACCAGACCAACCAGCGACCGCATTCGCGAATCTATCTTCAACCGCCTGGCCTCCCGCGATCGTCTTGATGGCGCACGAGTGCTTGACCTTTATGCCGGCACCGGAGCGCTGGCTCTTGAGGCCATTAGTCGCGGTGCTGATTCGGCCATTCTGGTCGAAAAGGATGGCAAGGCCGCTGCTGTTTGCAATCAGAACGCTCAACTAATTCAGAAGGCTCTAGAAAAAGAAGGTTTCTTTGACGCCATCACCAAGGTGGCACACAAGGCGGTCTCAAGTTTTCTAAGCACCGATACCGGCGAATACGACCTGGTGTTCATTGATCCGCCCTACGACATTTCAAACGCCGAAGTTATTGAGAACCTTGAGGCACTGCTACCAAAGCTTGCAAAAGATGCAATCGTGATGGTGGAGCGATCAAGTCGCTCAGAAGCTTTAGCAATTCCAACGGGTTTAGTTCTCGACGAAGAAAAATCTTACGGAGATACCCTTGTGTACTGGTTAGTTAAAGAAACCTTTTAGCTGGCGCTCTGCTTCACCAACGTAAATCTGCTGAGGGCGACCAATCTTGGTGGCCGGATCAACATTCATCTCGCGCCAGTGCGCGATCCAACCAGGCAGTCGACCCATTGCGAACAACGCGGTAAACATTCGAGGCGGGAATCCAAGTGCCTTGTAAATCACGCCGGTGTAGAAGTCAACGTTTGGGTAAAGCTTGCGCTCCTGGAAGTAAGGATCAGCAAGTGCAGCTGCCTCAAGTTCCTTGGCGATCTGAAGTAGCGGATCTTTCACTCCAAGTTCAGCAAGCACCTGATCGGCGGTTGCCTTAACAATTCGCGCACGCGGGTCTAGGTTCTTGTAAACGCGGTGACCGAATCCCATCAATCGGATTCCGTCTTCCTTGTTCTTTACGCGCTGAATGAAAGCCTGAACGCTCTCGCCTGAATCCTGAATGTGCTGCAGCATCTCAAGCACTGCCTCGTTTGCACCACCATGTAGCGGACCAAACAAAGCATTGATGCCAGAAGAAATAGAAGCGAACAGATTTGCCTGGCTTGAACCCACCAAACGAACGGTTGAGGTTGAGCAGTTCTGCTCGTGGTCTGCGTGCAGCACCAACAGGGTGTCAAGCGCCTTGGTAACCACCGGGTTCTGCACGTAGTCTTCGGCCATGTTGCCAAAGTTCAAACGCAAGAAGTTCTCTACATAGTTAAGCGAGTTATCTGGGTAAAGCAAAGCTTGACCCATGCTGTTCTTGTGTGCGTAGGCAGCAAGAACTGGAAGCTTGGCAAGCAAGCGAATGGTTGAAAGTTCAACTTGCTCAGGATCGTGTGGATCTAGTGAATCCTGATAGAAAGTAGACAACGCCGATACACCGGCAGCAAGCACAGCCATTGGGTGTGCGTTCTGCGGCATTGCGTGGAACAAGTTCTTAAGGTCCTCGTGCACCAACGTGTGACGCTGAATCTTTTCTTCAAACTTCTTTAGTTCGGCAGGAGTTGGCAGCTCACCATAAATAAGTAGCCAAGCGGTTTCTAGAAATGACTTTGAACCGGCAAGCTGTTCGATTGGGTAACCACGGTGACGAAGAATTCCCTTTTCACCGTCAATGAAAGTGATTGCAGATTTGGTTGAAGCGGTGTTTACGAAGCCCTGGTCGTAGGCGGTAAGTCCAGTCAGTGAAGTTAGCTTTGAGATGTCAACTGCATCGTGGCCGTCTACGGCTGCAATTACAGGAAGGTCTGCGGTGATCTCACCGTAGGTGACTGTTACTTTATCGCTCGAGGTCATCGAAGCTCCTAGTGCTTTGGTTGCGCCCTGATTAGGCCTTTTATAAGCCTATGGCATCGCGCAACCTGCGCGCTCCCTCGGCAATCTTGTCATCGGTAGCTGTGATTGAGAAGCGAACAAATTGGGTGCTATGTTCGCCGTAAAAAGTTCCCGGCACAACCACGATGCCAAGATCGGCCATGCGGTCCACGGTCTTCCAGCAGTCTTCGCCAAGAGTTGCCCACAGGTACAGGCCGGCCTGGCTTTCTGCAAGACGGAAACCGTAAGCACGAACTGCTTCAAGCAGCACTTCGCGGCGCTCTCTGTAAATTTCTTTTTCCACACGGACGTGCTCTTCGTCACCCAAGGCAACCACCATTGCACGCTGAACCGGACCCGGCGTGTTTAGGCCGGAGTGCATACGCAGGTTCACAAGGCCCTTAATTAGTGAGGCCTCTCCCACAGCAAATGCCGCACGGTAACCGGCCATGTTTGATTGCTTGCTGAGCGAGTAAACCGCAAGCACACCATCGTGACTGCCACCGCAAACTCGCGGGTCAAGCACGCTTGGAATTAATTTGTCACTCCACTCGCCCCAGCCAAGTTCTGCGTAGCACTCGTCACTTGCCAAAAGTGCGCCAAGCTCGCGAGCACGATCAACCGCAGCCTTCATCTCAGCAACATCCATCACGCGGCCATCGGGGTTACCGGGTGAGTTAATCCAAATTAGTTTTGCATTGGCTGGCCACTTTGCCGGGTCATCTTCAGAAATAATTTCGGCACCGCATAGCGCAGCGCCAACCACGTACGCGGTATAGGCAACTTTTGGCTGCACAACAACATCGCCAGGACCAAGGCCCATCAGCAACGGGAGCCATGAGATTAATTCCTTTGAACCAATCGTTGGCATAACTTGCTCTGGCTTGAGACCGGCAACTCCGCGACGGCGGGCAAACCACTCAACTACTGCGGCTTTGAATTCTGGCGAACCGCCAGTTGATGGATAGCCGGGAGCATTTGAAGATGCATTCAGTGCATCTTGAATGATTGCTGGAGTTGGGTCAACTGGTGAACCGACTGAAAGATCTACTGCGCCACCGGCGTGCAGTGCAGCTTTAGCCGCGTAAGGCTTTAGCTGCTCCCACGGATATTCCGGCAGTCCATCAAACATGCGAGGCTTTCGGCTAAGCCTGAGCAGGAAGTGCTGTGATTACTGAGTGGTCTGACTTAATCAAGCCAACCTTGGCAGCGCCGCCAGGTGAACCAATCTCACTAAAGAATTCAACGTTGGCCTTGTAATACTCAGACCACTGCGATGGCAGGTCATCTTCGTAATAAATTGCCTCAACCGGACACACTGGCTCACAAGCTCCACAGTCAACACATTCATCGGGGTGAATGTATAGCATGCGGTCACCCTCGTAGATGCAATCAACCGGGCACTCTTCAATGCAAGCCTTGTCTTTAACATCAACGCAAGGAAGCGCGATTACGTAAGTCAATGTGAATCCTTTCGGGAACTGCGTCTAGTTTAACGATGACCGCGTGAACTTCTGCGCCACGCCCCAGGTTGAATCTTTGGAAACATGATTACCAACGCAAAAATTCCGATCGAGCCATAGGCCCAAATATTGCCTGCTTCGTTGCCAGGAATGAAAAGCTCTCCCCCCGGCTGACGCTGCGCCAGCCAGAGAATGGTTGCAGCCAGAGTTGCGGTTACTAGGTAAAGCGCACCTCGACTGCGGCGAAGCAACCGCAGGGCAATCGCCAATGAAATGGTCATCACCAGGGCAACAATCAACCCGATAGGTTGCTCTGCGCCATTGTTTGCCTTCACCTGGTGCATCATCGTGCCTGCCAGAGCAAGCAAAACCCCAAGTGGCATTGCCCATAAGAAGGTAAACGCTGAACGAACACCAACGAAGGCGCTTGGGGAAGACTTGCGAATGCGTTCTGGACGGTCGTAGCGAATTTCTTTTCCAGGAACAACAGAGTAGGTCTCGGCATTCACGGCAACCTGGCTGGCATGAGCCTCGAGCGCAGCCTTCTTGATTGGTGCAGTCTTGGCATTACCGATTTCGGCGTCAAACTGTTCGCGAGGTTCGGCAATCACCCAAAATTCTGGAGCGCGAGTGCGGCTTTGTTTGGAAATTTTTCTAATTGCCATCGCGGTTGCGTCGTGTGCCATCTTGTGGTCTGGGTGACCAAAACCTCCGCGACGGTTGTAAGTCAAAACTGCATCAGGCTTAAATTCTTTAATCTTGGCAGCGATGTCATCGGCGATGATTGTGGTTGCTGCAGCTGCGAGTGCAAGTTCATCAAGATCACGTGGCTTTGCTGGCTTTCCCCATGGATTGATTCGCATTCCAGAATCTATATAGGCGCGGGTGCCGGCAAATGCATGCTGTACGTTTCCGAATGCCTTGAGTGCTTCCATTAGCTCAGCTGCTCTGAACGAACCCATTGCGGCTAAGTCACCTTCAAGCGGCTTCAACTCATCTAGCTTTACCTTGCCACGCTCTCCGCGGGTAAGAGTGAACACCATTACTTCTGATTTGACTGCGATGCGGTCGGCAATTACATGCCCAGTAAAAAGACTTTCGTCATCTGGGTGCGCGTGCACAATTAGAAGTCGCTTTGGGGCAAATTTAGCTTTGGCCATGCTTCAACTTTAGGTTAAAAACAAAACCCCCGGCTAGAAGCCGAGGGTTTCGCCTGAATCAATTAGTTCTTCTCGCTTGCGTGCTTGCGCTGTGAGTACAGGCGGGCACGAATGTTTGAGTCCAACTCAACCTTGCGAATTCGGGTTGCCTCAGGGGTAACCTCTACACACTCATCTTCACGAGCGAACTCTAGACACTCTTCAAGTGACAAGGTGCGCGGTGGAGTTAGTGACTGGAATTCATCAGATGATGCCGCACGCATGTTGGTGAGCTTCTTTTCCTTGGTGATGTTAACTTCCATGTCGTCGGCACGTGAGTTTTCGCCCACAACCATACCCGCGTAAACCTCGCTTGTTGGCTGAACGAAGAATGAACCACGCTCCTGCAAACCAATCATTGCAAATGGAGTAACCACACCAGCGCGGTCGGCGATAAGCGAACCGTTGTTGCGTGTGGTTATCTCGCCAGCCCATGCGTCGTAACCGGCTGAGATTGCGTTAGCAATACCGGTTCCCTTGGTCTGAGTTAGGAATTCGGTACGGAAACCGATCAGACCGCGGCTAGGAACACGGAACTCCATGCGAGTCCAACCAGTTGCGTTAGCAACCATGTTCTTCATCTGGCCCTTACGTGCAGCCAGCAGCTGTGTCATTGAACCAAGGAATTCCTCTGGTACGTCAATGGTCAAGTCTTCGAATGGCTCGTGCAGCTTGCCATCGATGCGCTTGGTAACTACCTGTGGCTTACCCACGGTTAGCTCGTAGCCTTCGCGGCGCATCTGCTCAACAAGAATTGCAAGGGCAAGTTCACCACGACCCTGAACCTCCCAGGCGTCTGGACGCTCGGTAGGCAGAACCTTGATCGACACGTTACCGATTAGTTCCTTGTCAAGGCGATCCTTGACCAAACGTGCGGTTACCTTTGCGCCCTTTACGCGACCAGCCATTGGTGAAGTGTTGATACCAATGGTCATCGAGATTGCTGGATCGTCAACGCTAATCATTGGCAGCGGACGAACGTCGTTTGGATCAGCAAGAGTTTCACCAATGGTGATCTCTTCGATACCAGCAACCGCCACAATGTCACCAGGGTTTGCTTCTTCGGTTGGGAAGCGCTCAAGCGCCTTGGTCTTTAGCAGCTCAGTGATCTTCACGTTCTGAGTTGTGCCGTCTTGACGAACCCAAGCAACCTGCTGACCCTTCTTCAAAGTTCCGTTGAAGATACGTAGCAATGCAAGACGACCCAAGAATGGAGACGCGTCAAGGTTGGTGACGTGTGCCTGTAGCGGGGCTTCGTCGTCGTACTTTGGAGCTGGAATGTACTTCATGATTGCACCGAAAAGCGGCTCAAGGTTTTCACCCTCAGGAAGAGTTCCATCTGCTGGCTTGGTTAGCGATGCAATACCCGCACGGCCAGAAGCGTAGATGATTGGCAGTTCAAGAATTCCATCGATGTCTAGATCTGGAACAGAGTCGTGAAGATCTGATGCAAGGCCTAGCAATAGGTCATGAGTTTCTTCAACAACTTCATCGATACGCGCATCGGCACGGTCGGTCTTGTTAACCAAAAGCACAACCGGCAACTTGGCCTCAAGTGCCTTACGAAGAACGAAACGAGTCTGTGGCAGTGGACCTTCAGATGCGTCTACAAGAAGAACAACACCGTCAACCATTGAAAGACCGCGCTCTACCTCGCCACCAAAGTCGGCGTGACCTGGGGTGTCGATTACGTTGATGGTGATTTCTTTGCCACCTGAGTGGTCACCCTTGTAGGCAATTGCGGTGTTCTTGGCGAGAATCGTAATTCCCTTTTCACGCTCAAGGTCGCCAGAGTCCATAACGCGCTCGCCTACTGCGGCGTGGTCGCTAAACGAACCGGTCTGGCGAAGCATGGCATCGACCAAAGTGGTCTTACCGTGGTCTACGTGGGCAACAATTGCGACGTTGCGCAAGTCATCTCTGGTGGCCTGAGCCATAGGAACATCCTCATTGTGAGCGCGCCAAGCATTGATGGCGCATTTTGTGAATTAGGGGGTGCAGAACTGCATCTTTGAGCCCCTGCAGTTTCAGTCTACCTGCGAAAGCCCCCAAAGTGCGGGGATAAATGGCCGGAATCGGCGTTAGCCTAAGTGAGTGAAAACCGATGCCCTGTTGATCTACGACGGCGATTGCGCATTCTGCAAGCAAAGCCTCAAATGGGCGCTCGAAACGCTGCCGGAGTTTTGCCGCTATGTGGCCTTTCAAAAAGTGGATTTCAACGAATTTGGCTTGCAACTTAGCGATGTGCAGTCTCAGGTTTGGCTAATCGAGGGTGAAAAACGCCTTGGCGGTCACCGTGCCGTTAGCTGGCTATTCAGGCAGCAGAAGTCCCTGGGCTGGCGAACCTTGGGCGCATTGATTGATTGGTTCTCACCGATTTCTGCCCTTGCATATAGATGGGTAGCAAATAATCGCCACCGATTGCCTGGTGGAACTCAAGAATGCACAATCCATGACCGGCCGTAAAAACTTCAGACTTGAATTACTGATCGTATTCGCCCTGAGTCTTGGCGCCTCGGCGGTTTACTCAGTGGTCTCGTTGATTGCCAAGCTAACCGCAAAATCTGGCCTAGCCGCACAAACCACACTTATTAACGGTGCGCTGGCTGAGCGGGAGTGGCTGGACCTTACTTATCAGTTGTTATCGGTGTTTTTTGGTTTGGCGCCCGTGGCCCTGGCTCTTTATTTATTGTGGCAATCAACCGGCAGGCCGTTCGGCGCAATTGGCCTCACGCTTGATTCACCGATTAATTGGCTAATCCGCGGATTCTTCTTGGCGGCCGCGATTGGAGTTCCTGGAATTGGCCTCTATGTCGTAGCCCGCATTTTGGGGTGGTCTTCAAAAGTCGTACCAGCCGAACTACCAAATTATTGGTGGGCGGTTCCGGTGCTACTTCTGGCAGCTGTTCGAGCGGCGTTGGTCGAAGAAGTATTAGTGGTGGGCTACCTGTTTGACCGACTCGAACGCATGGGAGTATCGGTGAAAAATCAAATGCTGATTAGTGCCGGGCTTCGTGCCAGCTATCACCTGTATCAAGGGTTTGCCGGTTTCGTTGGCAACTTTGCAATGGGACTTGCATTTGGTTGGGCATACCGCAGGTGGGGTCGCGTGATCCCGCTGGTTTTTGCTCACTTCATTCTTGATGCGGTTTCTTTTGTGGGATACGCGCTGATTGGCAAGTCGCTGCCGCTTCCCTAGCCCGCAATTTCCGATCGGCTGGTATCTTTGCCTTGTTGAAAGAAATTTCAACAGCTTTTGCATTCTGCAGGGGAAGTTGGTGAAAATCCAACGCTGACCCGCAACCGTGATCGATTCAATCGAAAGTCGGATTGCCTGCAGAGCCGCAACTGACTCCATATTTACCGTCGAGGTCTACGGTGGGAGTCGAATTGGTGTTTGCGCACCCTTTCGCCTTCGCACGTTGATCGCACCCTGCGAAAGGCTCCATATGTTTGGACCAATTTCATTTCCATCCGCTTTGCGAAAGCTGGCAGCACTTACTGCGCTCACAATTACGATCAGTGCTTCAGCTATAAACATGGCAAGTGCCGCAGACAACCACTCGAGCACGGTCTCTTTTCTTTCCAAGTCATTCCTAAATGGCAAAGCCCTGGAAGGCTTCACCGCTGGAACTATGGAATACGGCTTCACGCTAGACGCCATGTTGCAGCTCAAGGCCGGCGGCAAGTCTCTGGTTCAACAACTACCAGCCGTGAATTACATGCTTGGCACTCGTTCACAGCCGCTTGGTAACGCGTCAAACGGATACCTATTCAATAAAGATGAGTCGCTCTCGCTAAATGTTGGTCGCGCAGGAAAGTTCCTATTCGTCAGCGAAGCCCTTAACGTGCCAAATAACTCAATTCGATTTGATGTATTCAAAAAACTTTCCGCTCGCATCAATAGTCGGACCGGAGAAATTTCAAACGTTTCTTCTGGCGCAATTGATTACGCTTGGGTAGCTCTGGGCCTAAACAGCTTTGAAGAACACACGCTAGCTAACAAAGTTGTTCAAAAGATGCTGACGCTGCAAAACACCGATGGTGGTTTTGGCGAAGTGGACCCAATTGCCTCTACCCCAGATTCAACCGGACTTGCACTGCAGGCAATCAACCTGCGTCAGGATTTTGGCACTGACTCCCAAGACAAGAAGCGAGCACTTGCTGAAAAGAAGGCCATTGCCTACTTGATTTCGGTCAGTGTTGACAAGAATCACTGGAATGCCTACGGCGAGGCATCTGTTAATTCAACTGCCTACGCAGCAATGGGGCTGAAGGCCGCCGGCAAAAAGATTACGTTGTATTCAGATTGGCTAAAACTACAGCTGGCACCTAAGGGTGGATTCCTGACCTCATGGTCAAACGGTGTTGGCGACAAGTTTGCGACAGCACAGGCAATTGTTCCGCTACTCGGCAAGAGTTACCTAGACCTACTTCCTTAATGATCAAGGTTCCGTTTCGCGCAGTACTTATTTCGCTGATTGCAATTGTGGCAGTTGGCGGACTTGTGGTGCCCAACTTACAAAACGAACCAACTACAGATAATCCAAACCAGAACACTTCAACTAATGGCGCCTGCACAAAAAAAGGAACAACGCTGATTGTTGATTTTGGTGCCGACTCCAAACTCGCACCCATTCAGCGATGTGTTGTTGCGAGAGGTGCATCGGGCTGGCAAGTGCTGCAAGCTGCGGGCTTGCAAGTAACTGGAACTTCGGAATACCCAAATGCTTTCGTCTGCCGAATCAACGATTGGCCAAGCCAGAAAGCTGAAGACTGTGCGGGAACGCCTGGTTTGACTAGCGGAAGCTGGGTTTATTTTTATTCAAAACCCGGTAGCAACGGTTGGCTTCGCAGCCCAGTTGGTGCAGCGACTCGCACGCCACTTTGCGGTGAAGCTGAGGGCTGGCTTTTTGTAAACCAACAAGCCGACGACCAAAGATTTGCATCGCCAAAAATTCTGCCAAGTCCTTTTATTTGCCGATGAATCAAAAACGCATGGGCAACGAATTGCACCCGGTGACCTGGTGGACTCTTGCTCTAATCGCCATAGCAACCGCCGTTATCAGCCGCTCGGTAGCACCGCTATTAATTATTGGAATCGCCTCGCTAGTAAGCGTGATGCTGCTCGAAAAGAATTGGGCAAGATCAATCAGGCTTTACGCCACATTGGCGGCGGTGGTTCTGTTAACCAGATTGGCTTTCAGAGTGCTATTCAATTTCGCTTCGGCGAATCAAGACATCGCCCTGCAACTGCCATTGCTTGAAATTGATTTAGGTCTTGGCAACCCGGTGCATTTACTTGGATCGCTAAGTTACGCTGCAATCGATGCGGCCATTGTTGACGGATTAAGACTCGCGGTAATAATTTTGGCAATTGGCGTGGCCAGCACATTGGCAAAGCCCAGCCAGTTACTCAAGTACACCCCTGCGGCTGTCTACGAGATAGCTACTGCGGTAACGATTGCCATTAATTTGGCTCCGCAACTAAGCACGAGCATTCAAAGAGTTAAGCAGGCTGCCGCTCTTCGAGGGCGAAGCCACGGATTGGGCGCGATGCGCAGTCTGACCATTCCGGTACTTGAAGATGCCCTAGAAAACTCGATGCACCTGGCAGCCAGCATGGCAACTAGGGGTTTTGGTCGAACGGGTGAAACCTCACTTGCCAAAAGCTTGTGGCTTAGAACATTTTCGTTGACTTCCGTTGCCCTAACAATCATCGCAACCTATCTGATCCTTACTTTGGGGCTTTTCAATGGCGCTTGCATCGCGGCGCTGACTCTGAGCCTGGTTTTTTCTGTGCTAGTCCTTCGAATATCAGATAGCCAAAAGATAAGAACGGCTCTAAACCGAAAAAAGCTTGGCATGCAAGATGTATTGCTGTTGACCATTGGGGTTGCTTTCTTTTATGCCGTTAGCCGCGGGTGGATTGCATGATTCAACTTCGCGGGGTTTCGTTCAGCTACTCACATGCAGATGCCGCTGTTTTGAAGCGAGTAAATCTTAATTTCGCGCCCGGGGAATTTAGTTTGATTGCTGGTGCTACAGGAAGCGGTAAGACGACGCTCTTGAAAGCAATTAACCGACTAGTGCCAAGCTTTTCGCCAGGCACGTTTCTGGGTGAGGTAGTGATCAACCAAATAGATGTCACTAACCAGAATCCCCAGAAGATTGCAGAGCTAGTTGGTTATGTACCGCAATCCCCCGACGAATCTTTTGTAGCCCAAAACGTGATTGATGAGCTGGCCTTTGGCATGGAGCAGCTTGGAATTGCGCCGAATGAAATGCAGCAGCGTATTGAGAGCATTGCTTCAAGAGTGGGAATCACTCACCTACTTTGCAGAGAAATTGCCACACTCTCTGGCGGAGAAAAACAACGACTGGCGATTGCTGCTTCTCTGGTTGCCGGTCAGCGGGTATTGCTGTTAGATGAGCCAACTTCATCGCTTGATTCAACAGTCGCCTCCGAGGTTCTGGCCCTACTAAAGGAACTCTCAGCACTCCACGGCATTACTATTTTGATTGCCGAGCACAGGCTTGAGCGAGTGCTGAAGCTAGTGGATTCAATGGTGACTGTGCACGCCGATGGCTCTGTGATTAAGGGCCCTGTGCAGGCGCCAACGACAACCTTCGTGCCAGTATCCAAAAATACGCTTAAGCAGGAAACCCCCTCAGTGGAAATAGAGCACCTTTCAATTGAATTCGACGGCGAAACAGTGTTTCGCGATTTGAACCTAAAACTAAGCAGGGGCTCGATTACCGCACTGATGGGGCCAAATGGTTCAGGTAAGTCTTCGTGCTTGTGGGCTATTCAAGGATCCGGAGTTCGTTCAGCCGGATCCGTGCTGGTAAACGGAATTGATCCTGCCAGCCTGAAGGCTAAGGACCGATTGGCTTTAGTTGCCAAAGTTCCACAGCGCGCAACGGACTTACTGTTTCTTAACGCCGTCTCTGCAGAGCTTTACGAGTCCGACGCAGCCAGTGGTGCCGCCGCCGGAAGCACAGCAAAAATTCTTGAAAGCCTCATTGGAAGAATTGATCCATCCCTGCACCCACGAGACTTATCGGCCGGCCAAAAACTTGCCCTGGTGCTTGCGAGTCAACTGGTCAAAGATGCACCCGTGCTTTTGCTGGACGAACCTACTCAAGGCTTGGATTACGTTGCCAAAGATCACCTGGCCAACCAGCTCAAGAGACTAGCGGCAGCCGGCAAGACAATACTGCTCGCAAGTCACGATGAGGAATTTGTCTCTTTGGTGTGCGATCAAGTGATCAGCTTGGGGCAAAATGCAAACTAACTTGATTCAAAGATTCAGCTTTGTGTCGCTCATCACGCTTGCCGCGCTACTGCTGTTTAGTTGGCCGCTGTTTATTTCTGCACAAAACCAGTCTGAGATTCAGTTTGCTCAGCTTGCGTTCATTATTTTGATGCCTGCCATTTTAATTCTCACAATTACCGAATTCACCAGCGGTCGCATTGATTCACGGCAACTTGCCATGCTTGGCGTGCTAACCGCTGTTAACGCCTTCATCAGAATGCTTGGAGCCGGCGCAGCCGGAGTTGAGACCGCGTTCTTCCTGATCATTGTCAGCGCGTACGTGTTTGGTTCTGGTTTTGGCTTTTTGATGGGCACGTGTTCGCTGTTGGTATCTGCGCTAATCACCGGTGGCGTTGGGCCCTGGTTGCCATTTCAGATGATGGCCGCAGGGATTATTGGTGTTGGTGCGGGGCTACTACCCAAGTCAAAAAGAATTTGGCTGCAAATAGGCCTAATGATTTTGTACGGCGTGATTGGCGCCTATGTTTACGGCGCGCTAATGACTTTATGGAATTGGCCATTCTTGGCTGGCGTGGGTTCCGATGTTTCTTACGTGGCCGGTGCCGGTGTAGTTGAAAACCTCGTTAGATTTCTGAATTACGAAATTCTTACCGGTGGCTTAGTTTGGGACACCGGTCGCGCAATCACCACCAGCATTTTGATAACCGTAACGGCACCAGCCCTGCTAACCACTCTGCGAAGAGCAGCCAACAGGGCTGGTATCAAAAAGTTTTGATTTAGACCAGTGTTCTTAAAACAGTGGCAGAACTACAAGTGCCTGAAGAACGGTTGCAACAGCAGCAGCAGCGAACAGACCTAGGTTGTTCTTCCAGGTGTACTTTGCCTCGCCGCGCGCAACGTGCACGATGAACGCAACAACCATGGTTAGCGCTAGACCAGCACCAGCTGCAACACCAATCCACTGAGACCAAGTGAAACCAGTCACGTATGCGCCGATTGGAGCAACAACAACACCGATAGCGCCAAGGATCTCAAGCCACGCAATTAGCTTTACTAGTCCAAAAGGAATCTTTGATACCCAGCCGAAGCCGGCAGCCAAAAGAGTTTCCTTGTTTGCTTTGGCCTTGAATGATCCAGCCTTGTAAAAGCCGAATGCGGTGAATGCTGAAACCGCAAGTGCGGCAATTGCTAGAACGATGTTCATTGATATCCCTTATTGTCTTGATTATCCGCAGGTTCGGACTTACAGTTATTTAGTAAAGCACGGGTTGACAAGAATTGTCAAGTAGCCCTTTACTTCATTTGCTAAACAATTTGACTGAGAGGATATGGTCATGGAAATCAAGGCTCGCGCCGAACGTCAAGATGATGGCTGGCTAATTGCTGTTCCTTCACTAGGCAACTACAAGACCACCTCTAAGCGCCTAGACAAGGCAACCGAGCAAATCAAGATTCTTGCCGAGAAAGAAACCGGCGAATCAAAGTGCGACATCGTTGTGAAGGTAGAGGCAGTCATGCCCGGCATCATTTGCGACATTGAGTCGGCACAAACCAAAATGCGCGACGCGGCCAAACTTCAAGAAGAGGCTTCGAATGAAATTCGCGACGTTGTTTCTCGCATGCGCGACCAGGGACTCACCATGCGTGACATTGCTATCTTGCTAGGTGTTACACCTCAGCGAGTGGCCCAGCTGGCACCCTGCGCGACTGACTAATAGCGCTAAACCCGCCAGGTTGGCAATCGCCAACCAAAAATCATTGCGGCAACACGCAGTGCGGTAATTACAAAAGCACCCACACCAACGGCGATAAAGGCTCCAGCATTCACTGCATCAAGGGCAACCACTACCCAACCGCCGGCAAAAGCGACCACTGAGTAGGGCTGGTGATCAACAAAGGCTCGTGGAATTTCATTCACCACAACGTCACGGAGCACTCCACCAAACACAGCGGTAATTACGCCCATGATTACAGCAACGATTGCCGGCACCCCGGATTGCAAGGCAATCTGAGTTCCGCCGGCACTAAATATGCCAAGGCCAATAGCGTCGGGCCAGGCAGTTGCTCGCTGAGTTGGTTCTAGGTGACGAGCACGCATAAAGATAAGCGCGAACGCACACAGCCCAAGAATTACCCAAATCCAAAACTGATTCTGCACCCAGAAGAATGGACGTCTGTCTAACAAGATGTCGCGAAGAGTTCCGCCACCAAACGCTGCCAGAAAAGTCACCATGGCCATGCCAACGATGTCTAACTTCTTACGAGCAGCTTCAAGCAGGCCAGAAAGCGCAAACGCCAGGGTGCCAATAATCTCAAATCCGGTGCTGCCATAAGCAACAAACCATTCCGTGATTGAGGTTCCTGAGGTCATGCACCAAGTATGCCAAGATTGCCCCGTGGACGTATTGATTACCGGAGCCCTGGCGGGTCTTGCGCTAGCTATTCCCCTGGGTCCAATGGCCATCCTGCTGATTAGCACCACGCTAAAGCACGGACGCGGCATCGGAATCTTTGGAGCCCTTGCAATGGCGAGCGTTGACTTCTCTTACGCGGCCTTGGTGTTTGCCTTTGGCAACGTAATCATCAACCTGCTTACCGGATGGGTATTCCCGCTTCGGGTGCTTGGTTCAGCGATTCTGGCTTACGTTGCCATCAAAATATTTTTGGATGCCCGCAAGAGTTCCAAAATTGAGAACCCAGATCTAACCAACTCCCCTGCCTCCAAATTCAAGACCTATGCAAAGTTCTTTGGCCTTACAGTCTTGAACCCGGCAACCGCCTTCTACTTCTTCGGCATCACGCCAAGCGTTGCAGCGCTTTCGCAAGGCTCTGGCTTCTGGAGTATTGCAATCTTTGCTATCGGTGTTTTTGTTGGATCTGTGGTTTGGCAACTGGGACTTGTATTCGCGGCTCACCTGACCAAATCATTCACCGATGTTCGCGTGCAGCACCGCATTCAATACGCAGGCGCGATTCTGATTCTGGCGCTAGCCGTTGGTTTGCTACTCAAGTAGAGACTTAAATAAAAAACCCACCATCGCTGGTGGGTTTTTTGATATGGGATGAACTCATAGACCAAAGTCTGAGTGGAGATGGGGGGAATTGAACCCCCGTCCAATACAGAGTTTCTGACTCTTCTACGGGTGTAGCTTCAATAAGGTTCTACTTGGCCCCGGTGCTAGCTTGAAGCGACATAACCGACGGGCCCAGTCTTAGTTTGAGTCCCTTGTAGCCCTAAGGCATAACTACAAAGCAAGATTTCTAAATGACGCTAGAACCCAGAACGAAATCAGATCTGGTCTAACGGACTTCGAGGCTAGGTGCTATTAAGCAGCTAGGGCAAAGTCAGTGCGTGATGATTTAGCACTTATAGTTTGCAGCGGACATTTACGAGTTGACGCTACATTCTCGACCCGCTTCATCCAGTTACACATGCACTGTCGAAACCGATCATCCCCATATT
>JBDLVL010000003.1:0-46631 GCA_039804765.1 Actinomycetota bacterium
CTGCGTTGGCAACTCTTTTATGATCGCGTGATCGAGGAGTGTGCCAAACGTTACGCAGATGAAATAGACCTGAAAGCCCTAATTGTGTTGCGACTAGGCGCGCACCAGTTACTTGGAATGCGAACCCCAGCCCACGCTGCACTAGACGAAACCGTAGAGCTGGCAAAACAATTTGTAAGCAGGGGAGCCGCAGGCTTTGTTAACGGAGTGCTGCGTAGAGTTAGCGAACGCACACGCGATGAATGGTTGACCATTGTCCTTACTGGTTTAGAGAACCCAACCGAGAAACTTGCGGTTGAGTTTTCACATCCAATTTGGGTTGTTAAGGCGCTGCAGCAATCTCTTTCGCTAGACGGTCGTGAATCCGAGTTACAGGATTTACTACTTGCCGACAACATCGCGCCCTTAGTTAGCCTGGTTGCCCTACCAGGTCTTGCTAGGAAATCCGATTTCGAGGACTTGTCAATAGGCCCAGCAAGCCCGATTGGTGCTCAATTGGATTCTGGTGATCCAAATAACCTGGTTGCATTCCGCGAGGGAAGAATTCGCGTGCAGGATCAAGGTTCGCAACTGGCGGCACTTGCTCTTGTTGATGCGAAGCCAATAGGCAAGAACGAAGAGTGGCTAGATCTTTGTGCTGGTCCTGGCGGCAAGGCAGCCTTGCTTGCAGCTGAGGCTCAGGTCAATGCAGCACAGCTCACTTGCAATGAGGTTGCGCCCCACAGAGCAAAACTGGTTCGTCAAGCACTAGCGATTATTGACGACAAGATTCAGGTGACCGTTGAGGACGGTCGAACCTACGCGAGTAATCACAGTGAAAAGTTTGATCGAATTTTGCTTGACGCTCCGTGCACCGGGCTTGGTGCCCTGCGACGCCGTCCGGAATCTCGCTGGCGCAAAGCGCAGTCAGACGTTGCCGAGCTTAGCCACTTGCAAGAAGAATTGCTGCAAAGCGCTTGGGATTGCCTTAAGCCCGGGGGCGTACTTGCCTATGTGACATGTTCACCGCACCTGGCCGAAACAAATGCAATTGTTGATTGGGCAAAAAAGAAGCTTTCTGGGCTAGAACTACTTGATACGAATGAAGTCTTGGCCGGCATCAACCCAAATCTGCACTTGAATCGCAACCGTAAGACCGCTCAACTTTGGCCGCACATTCACCAAACCGACGCCATGTTCATCGCGCTGTTAGCCAAGACATCCAACTAAATCGCTAGGCTGGTTTCATGAGCCGCGCAAGAATTAATCCAAGTATTCTTTCCGCCGATTTTGCCAACTTCCAGTCCGAGTTTGTCTCCATCGCCAATAGTGATCTGATACACGTGGATGTAATGGATAACAATTTTGTGCCCAACCTAACCTTTGGCCTGCCAATGGTTCAGCGAATGCAGCAGATCACACCTAAACCTTTAGATGTGCACCTAATGATTGCCAATGTTGACCGATGGGCACCCGGCTATGCAGAGACTGGGGCCTTCTCGGTCACCTTCCACGCAGAGGCTTCCGAAAACCCGGTGCAGTTAGCAAGAAAGCTCAGGTCTATCGGTGCTCGCGCCGGTGTGGCGATTAAACCTGGCACTGCCGTAGAAGGATTCCTTGACGATCTGGCAGAATTTGATCAGTTGTTGGTGATGACCGTTGAACCAGGCTTTGGCGGCCAGGCACTCATCGAAGATACGCTAACCAAGGTAAGCAACGCTCGCCGTCGAATTGATCAAGACAAACTTGATGTTTGGCTTCAGGTTGATGGTGGAATAGATGAGAGCAATATTCAACGAGTTGCCGAACTTGGGGCAGATACTTTTGTTGCCGGTAGTGCCGTCTTCAAATCTGCAGATCGCGCTAAGCAAATCCAAAACCTGCGCGAATTGGCCGAAATCGGCATTTCACACCGACATTAGCCTTGGTTGCCAAGCGTTCAGCAGGTAACCTATTCAAATGAAGTCCTTCGAACAGCTTTTCGCCGAAATCAGCGAAAAGGCCGCAACTCGCCCGACCGGTTCTGAAACCGTCAAGTGGCTCGACGCTGGCACCCACACAATTGGTAAGAAGATTGTCGAAGAAGCGGCTGAAGTCTGGATGGCCGCAGAGCATGAAGGCAAAGAGCGAAGCGCCGAGGAAATTTCCCAGCTGATCTACCATCTGCAGGTAATGATGGTGAACTTGGGTCTCACCCTTGAAGACCTAGAAAAAAACTTTTAAACACTTCTTTCGAAAGATAAAAACCTTGCTTAGAGTAGCTGTACCCAATAAAGGAATCCTTTCTGATTCCGCCATTCTCATGCTTAAAGAAGCTGGCTACACAGTTCGTCGTGATCCAAAGGATCTGCACGTTGTTGACCAGACACACAACATTGAGTTCTTTTACCTTCGCCCACGCGACATCGCCACATATGTTGGCTCAGGTTCGCTGGATGTTGGATTTACCGGACTGGACCTATTACTAGACAGTCGGTCAAAGGCGTTATCCGTTGCCGACCTTGGCTTTGGTGGCTCAACCTTTAGGTTCGCGGGTCCGGTAGGTAAATTCAGCCGCCTGAGCGACCTGGCTGGCAAGCGGGTTGCAACCGCCTACCCACACCTGGTTGAAGACTTTCTAAAGAACCAAGACATCAAGGTGGAATTAGTTCAACTTGATGGCGCGGTTGAAGTTGCCGTGCAGCTTGGTGTTGCCGACGCAGTTGCCGATGTTGTTTCCACTGGAAATACATTGCGCCAGGCTGGGCTCGAAATCTTTGGCCCGGTTATCTTGCAAAGTTCTGCACAACTTATTGTTGCTCCAGGTAAGCAAGGGGAGCACACTCAACTCTTGCGCCGCATGCAGGGCGTATTGGTGGCACGTGAATACGTGATTTTCGATTACGACTGCCCAACAAATTTGGTTGATCAAGCATCAGCAATTACGCCGGGCATTGAATCACCAACCATTTCTCCGCTTCGCGACGCCGACTGGGTTGCAGTGCGCGCGCTAGTCAAAACTTCAGAGATCAACGCAAAAATGGATGAACTCTACGAAATTGGCGCACGTGCAATTTTAGTAAGCGCAATTCACGCCGCGAGAATCTAATGTCGCTCTCAGTAAGGGTTATTCCCTGCTTAGATGTTGCCGATGGTCGCGTGGTAAAGGGAATTAACTTCCTGAATCTTCGCGATGCCGGAGACCCAATCGAGCTTGCCGCAAAGTACTACACCGACGGCGCCGATGAGTTGACGTTCTTAGATGTACACGCCACCGTCGACAATCGTTCAACAATGTACGAATTGGTGACTGCCTGTGCAGAGCAAGTTTTTATTCCACTTACTGTTGGCGGAGGAATTCGCGAGGTTGAAGATGTCGCCAAGCTTCTTGGTGCTGGTGCAGACAAAATCAGTGTTGGTTCAGCTGGCATTGCCAAGCCACAACTACTTAGCGATATCGCCAATCGATTTGGAAATCAAGTTCTGGTTATCTCACTGGATCTGAAGAGATCTGATAAAACCGAATCAGGATTTGTCGTGACGAGTCATGGAGGACGCGAGGAGACATCTCTGGATGCACTTGCTTGGATTAGTCAGGCCATTGAACGTGGCGCCGGAGAACTGTTGGTTAACAGCATTGACGCAGACGGCACCAGAGCCGGCTTTGACACTGAGATGCTACAGGCGGTGCGGGAAATATCAGAGATTCCAATCATTGCCTCGGGCGGAGCGGGTAAAGCCAGTGATTTCCCTGCTGCCGCAGCTGCCGGGGCAAACGCCATACTTGCCGCGTCCATTTTCCACGAGGGCTCGGTTTCGATTACCGATGCCAAGGCTGAACTAAAATTGGCTGGATACGAGACGAGATAGCCATGATTGCAAACCGGGAACAACTAGCGAAGTTGCGCTTCAATGAAGCGGGCTTAATCCCTGCCGTCGTGCAAAGTGCGCAGAGTAACCGAGTGCTCATGGTTGCCTGGATGAACCTTGCATCTATTGAGCAAACCTTTGCAGTTGGCGAAACCGTGTTCTTCTCAAGGTCACGCTCCGAACCATGGCACAAGGGAGCGACCTCTGGCAACACCCAACGTGTTCTAAAGGTTGAAGTTGATTGCGATAGTGATTGCCTACTGATTCAAGTTGAAGAGAGTGGCCCTGCCTGCCACAACGGAACAGAATCTTGCTTTGATACCACGGTGCTTGGGGAAACAGGTACCAACCATGGCTAAGGTACAGTTCACAGCCGAGCAAGTTCTTGAGCTGGCCGCATCGCACCGAGTGATCCCTCTTATTGAGACACTTTTTTCGGGCACAGAGACCCCAATCTCTATTTTTGAAAAGTTGGCCGCCAACAAACCTGGAAGTTTCCTGCTGGAATCCGCTCAGCATGGTGTTTGGGCTAGGTACAGCTTTATTGGTGTGAACAATCGGGGCTTGCTGACTCAGGATTCTAACGGCCAGGTGCAATGGAGTTCGGCTACCAGTCAGTCGCCGCTTGCCAATGGCTCATTTGATTTGCCTAGTTCTGCTTTAGATGCGGTTGCACTTATTCAGCAGTCGTGGACGTCAGTTGCCGTTGGCGAACTTCCACCACTCACCAGTGGACTGGTTGGCGTAATGGGCTGGGATCTGATTCGTGAGATTGAAGATCTTCCGCCAGCCAGCGCTAAGGATTTTCCATCGCCAATTTTGGCGCTAGCCATGTTCCGCGACTTAGTAATTGTTGACCACGAAACCAACTGCGTGCTTTTGGTGTCAAATATTTTTGCTGCTGATGGCGAAGACGTGAAAAACCTTTATGACAACGCAGTTAAACACATCGATGACATGCGCGCGCAGCTGCTACAGCCAATCACTTCGTTAATTGCAGACATTGATTTCAACACCGATTATTCGGCACAGCACGCAACGCAGAAAGCCGGATTTCTGGATGCAATTGAACGTGCAAAGCACTACGTTCGCATTGGTGATGTTTTCCAAGTCGTTTTATCGCAACGCTTTGATCTCAAGACAAGCGCTAGCCCTTTAGACACTTACCGAGTTCTTCGCGCACTGAACCCAAGCCCGTACATGTACTTGTTGAATTTTGAAGATGAAAATGGCGCATACGCGGTTGTTGGGTCTTCACCAGAGGCCCTGGTCTCAGTCACCAATGGAAATGCCATTACGCACCCAATTGCCGGCTCGCGTCCACGTGGCGCAACACACGACGCCGATCAAAAACTTGAATCAGAGCTTCTCGCAGACAACAAAGAGAAATCAGAGCATCTAATGTTGGTTGATCTTGCGCGAAACGATCTGCTAAAGGTTTGCGAACCTAACTCGGTCACGGTCACCGAGTTCATGCAAGTGCACAGATTCAGTCACATCATGCACCTTGTTTCCACGGTCGAGGGCAAGGTGGCCGCCAATTGCACACCGATTGATGTATTTAAGGCAACTTTCCCCGCAGGCACACTGTCTGGTGCTCCAAAACCGCGAGCACTAGAGATCATCGATGAACTAGAAACGTCTAACCGTGGAATTTTTGGTGGGGTAGTTGGTTACTTTGACTTTGCCGGCAACGCAGATCTTGCTATTGCAATTCGTACCGCTTTCATCCGTGACGGAGTTGCCCATGTTCAGGCCGGAGCGGGAATCGTGCTTGACTCAGTGCCCGAAGCCGAGTACCAAGAAACCCTGGCCAAGGCTGGCGCCCCGCTTCGAGCCATTGCTGCCGCTAACGCGATGGTTCGCCGCACTAACTAATAGTTGGAATAGAAATTGCTAACTAACTTCACTAAGGGCCGCTCGCTGGGGCTAATCGTGCTGATGCTGATCGGCTCTTTCGCCTTGGCCGGTCAAACCTGGTTCATAGTCTCCATGTCACCAAATAATGAAACCGTGGCACTAAGAAACTTTGACGGCTACTCGAGCTACGCATGGGTTTCGCCGTTGCTTTTAGTTTGCTTAGCCGCCATGGCCACTTCGGCAATCTCCACTTCGGCAAGCCGCACAGTGAGCCTCTGGGTTGGCGCATTGAGTTCGATTAGCCTGACGCTGCTATCATCCGTCTCAATTTCGCGCCAGGATCTGTCGGGTGTCGCCAAGGAACTTGAAGCCGCGACCGGCATTGCCGCCACCCATGGAATTAATGGACTCAACATTGCCACGCAAGCGTTGGCGCCGTTGAGTATCGGTGTTTTTGGGGCGCTAGGCCTGGTCTTTATTTTGGCAATTTTAGCCAGCAAGCACTGGCGAGCCAGAGCCGTGAAAGTGTCTCGCCAAGCTGGTCGCCCAGTCAAGGACTCAATTTCACTCTGGGATGAGCAGCGTTAGTCAGCAGAGCCATTGGTAAGATTTAGATAAACCCAGAAAGGCACTAAATGTCAGAGAACCTAAACGACCCAGGCCACGGCGACTCAGTTGCCGCATGGACTGCAGTAATCATCATTATGGTTGCAGTTGCAGTTGGAACACTTGGATTTTGGTTTGATCAGGCGGCAGTGGTCTGGGGTTCAGCAGTCGTTGCAGTGCTTGGTGTTCCGGTGGGCATCTACCTAAAGCGTGCGGGCTACGGCGTCGGCGGCGAGAAGTCTAAGAAAAACCACTAGTGCTATCCGAGCTTTATGCCGGATCACTTGCAGACGCAGCAAGAAGACTCGAATCAACCTCGCTTAGCGAGATTGAGCGCTTAGCGCTTGCACAGACTCCGGCTCTCAACGCAATGAGCGCTCTGGCGCCTCGCAAACAAATTCACATTCTTGCCGAGGTTAAGCGCGCTTCTCCTTCAAAGGGTCAAATGGCAACAATCGCCGATCCGGCAGCTCTTGCTAAAACCTACGCCGATAACGGCGCCAGCGCGATCAGTGTATTGACCGAAGAACGCAAGTTCAAAGGTTCGTTGGCAGATTTGTCGGCGGTTCGCGAAGTTGTATCGGTGCCGCTGCTTCGAAAAGATTTCATTGCCAATGAGCAGCAGATTCTTGAGGCACGCGCCGTTGGTGCAGACATTATTCTGCTCATCGTTGCCGGTCTTGCAGAGAACGAGATTTCAAAGCTGATGAAGTTCACTTTTGAACTTGGCATGACACCTTTCATTGAGACACACAGTGCCGAGGAACTCAAGATCGCCCTTGGTCTTGGTTCGGAATTCGTAGGCATAAACGCTAGAGATCTATCCACGTTCGAAACCGATCGTGATCTTTTCGCCAAGCTCGTTGACAGCATTCCTGCCGGTGTGATTAAGGTTGCAGAATCGGCCGTCCGAAATGCCGATGACGTAGCGCACTACCGCAACGCCGGGGCAGACGTGGTTCTAGTTGGCGAGGCACTGGTTACCAACGATCCAGCCGCCATGCTGAAGTCATTTCTTGCGGTCGATGCGTCCTAGAATTTAGTCATGACAAATCTTCGGGAACAGGCTGGGCCGTACTTTGGTGAGTTCGGCGGAAGATTTGTTCCCGAGTCACTGATCAAGGCACTCGATGAGCTTGAGGCAACTTATCAAACCGCCAAGGCTGATCCTTTATTTCAGGCGGAGCTTGCAGAACTACACCGCACATACACCGGTAGACCATCAATCATCACCGAAGCCAAGCGCTTTGCATCTCACGCTGGTGATGTGCGAATTTTCTTGAAGCGCGAAGACCTAAATCACACCGGTTCACACAAGATCAATAACGTACTTGGACAAGCCCTGCTAGCCAAGCGAATGGGCAAGACCAGAATCATCGCCGAGACCGGCGCTGGTCAGCACGGTGTTGCCAGCGCAACCGCTGCTGCGCTATTTGGACTTGAGTGCGTTGTCTATATGGGACAGGTAGACACAGAGCGCCAGGCATTAAATGTTGCCCGCATGCAGTTGCTTGGTGCAACTGTTATTCCGGTAACCACCGGAAGTCGCACGCTCAAAGATGCAATCAATGAGGCGCTGCGCGACTGGGTTGCTAATGTCGACGACACCCACTACTTGCTTGGCACCGTTGCCGGCCCACACCCGTTCCCAACCATGGTTCGCGATTTCCACAGCGTTATTGGTATTGAGGCGCGTCAGCAAATGATTGATGAATTCGGTTTTCTACCAGATGCACTTGCTGCCTGCGTGGGTGGCGGTTCAAATGCAATCGGCCTGTTCCACGCATTCCTAGACGACGCCGATGTTGCTATCTACGGTTTCGAAGCGGCTGGCGAAGGTATGGGCACCGACCGTCATGCTGCAACACTGAACTATGGACGCCCTGGCGTTTTGCACGGTGCCAAGAGTTACATGCTGCAAGACGAGGACGGCCAAACCCTTGAGAGCCACTCGATCTCCGCCGGCCTTGATTATCCAGGGGTTGGCCCAGAACATGCCTGGCTAAAAGACATCGGTCGCGCGAACTACTGGGGCATTTCGGATGCCGAGGCAATGGATGCGCTTCGTTTACTAAGCAGAACCGAAGGCATAATTCCCGCCATAGAAACATCACACGCGCTTGCCGGTGCACTAAAGCTTGGTAAGACGCTAAAGCCGGGTTCATCGATCCTGGTGAATCTGTCTGGTCGCGGTGACAAAGACATGGAAACAGCAGCAAAATACTTTGGCTTGCTAGATGCAAAGAAGGATAGCTAAAGAATGCGTCAGACCACCTCCCAGGTTCTTGAATCAAGAAAAGTCTCCGGTAAGGGATCACTAATTGGATATTTTCCTGCCGGTTATCCAACTCTTGATCAGTCGGTCGAAGCTGCGATAGCAATGTGTAAAAACGGAATTGATGTTCTGGAACTTGGTGTTCCTTACTCTGACCCTGTGATGGATGGCCTAGTGATCCAGCACGCAACCGAACAAGCACTAGCAAACGGTTTCAAACTTCGCCAAGTTTTTGAGGCGGTGAAGCAAATTACGGACGCCGTTGATACCCCGGTTTTGGTTATGACTTACTGGAATCCGGTTCTTAGCTACGGCGTTGAAAACTTTGCTCGAGATTTGAAGGCTGCCGGTGGAGCCGGACTTATCACTCCGGACTTAATACCTGATGAAGCAGGCGAGTGGTTGAGTGCATCCGATAAGTATGAACTTGATCGAGTTTTCCTAGCCGCACCCACCTCATCTTCAGAACGAGTCGCCAGAGCCTGCGAACTCAGTCGAGGATTTGTATACGCAGTTTCCACAATGGGTATCACCGGAACCAGAGACACGGTCGATGATCTTGCGAAGCAAGTCGTCGCATCAGTGCGTCAAGAGTCAAGTTCCCAAAACACCGCAGTCGGCATCGGTATCTCATCTGCGGCACAGGTTGATGACGTAAATGGCTATGCCGACGGCGCTATTGTTGGATCTGCTTTTGTTCGCGCCTATGCAGAGGGCGGCATTGCAGCACTTACCAACAAAGTCCAAGAGCTCGCAGCAAACATAAAGTAATCGAGATCAATTAATGCAGCAATTGCTTCTGAGCATCCCAAGCCCACAAATCAGCTTCTTCAGCGTTGGCCCATTCAAGATTCACTTTTATGCACTCTGCATTTTGGCTGGCATCATTGCCGCAATTTGGCTTTCGGATCGCCGCCTGGTCGCACGCGGAGCAAAATCGGGCCTAGCTCTGGACATTGCACTTTGGACAGTGCCAATCGCCGTGGTCGGCGCCCGCGCATTTCATGTGGTGACCCACAGCTCCGACTACTTTTACCCGGGCGCCGACTTAACTGCGGTTTTCCGAATCTGGGAGGGCGGCATTGCAATCTATGGCGGCTTGATCGGTGGGGCACTTGGCGCCTGGCTGGCCACCCGCCGCTATGGGCTGAAGTTCTGGTCTTACGCCGACGCCGTTGCACCCGGAATTCTGCTGGCCCAGGCAATCGGCCGCTGGGGCAACTACTTCAACCAGGAGCTTTTCGGTAAACCAACTATCTTGCCCTGGGGCCTAGAAATCAACCCCGATAACCCCGCCTTTCCGCAGGGTCTGCCGGCTGCAACGATTTTTCATCCCACTTTCCTGTACGAATCAATCTGGAGTGTTATTGGGGTTGCCCTGTTGCTGGCCCTCGACAAGCGCTTTGACCTGCGCTGGGGCTCCATGTTTGGTGCTTATTTGGCTTATTACTCGGTGGGCCGACTGATCACCGAGAACCTTCGAATTGATCCAAGCGACATCATTTTGGGCCTCAGAACAAATGTCTGGTCGGCTATCGGTGGAATAGTCGTTGGCTTAGCCATTGTCTATTGGCAAAAGCGACAGCACCCGGGCCCAGAGGCCAGTGTTTATAAAGCCAATGCGATAGACTCGACCTCTAAGTAATTCTTGCAACCGACCCCTCTTGGTCGGGCATTTTGGGCCAATGTTGTCCCTCCCTATAAATGATTGGAGTGTGGCATGTCCGAAATGTCGCCGTTCGAAAGATTTGGTACCGCACCTGCGGCCCAGGGCCTTTATGACCCTGCTTTCGATAAAGACGCGTGTGGTTTGGCGATGGTTGCCACGCTTCGCGGAACTCCAGGACATGACATCGTCAAAACCGCACTTACAGCACTTACAAATCTTGAACACCGCGGTGCGGTTGGTTCAGATGCCGGTACTGGTGATGGTGCGGGTATTCTCACCCAGATTCCAGACACATTCTTTAGATCAGTCACCGACTTTGACCTCCCGAAAAAAGGCAGCTACGCAGCCGGTCTAGTTTTTATCGAATCCGGTGAAGACCAAACACTAGAAGCTGCATTCGATGGCCTAGCCAAAGAGGAACAGCTTCAAGTTCTAGGCTGGCGCGAGGTTCCAATCAACCCAAGTGTGCTTGGCGACTTGGCTCGCGCAGCAATGCCAACCATTCGACAGGTTTTTGTTTCTGCACCGGATGGCGTAACCGGTATGGACCTTGAGCGTCGTGCCTTCCGACTGCGTAAGCGCTCTGAACGCAAGCTTGGCGCATACCACCCATCGCTTTCCTCACGAACAATCGTTTACAAGGGAATGGTCACAACTCTTCAGTTGGAGCCGTTCTACCCAGACCTAAGCAACGAACTTTTTGATTCGACTCTTGCATTGGTGCACTCACGCTTCTCAACCAACACGTTCCCATCATGGCCTCTGGCACACCCGTTCCGAATGATTGCGCACAACGGTGAAATCAACACAGTTAAGGGAAACCGAAACTGGATGCGTTCTCGAGAATCGCAACTTGCTGCTGATGTTCTTGGTGACATCAATCAACTAACTCCAATCATCACTCCAGATGGTTCTGACTCCGCTTCGTTCGACGAGGTTGTTGAGTTGCTATACATGTCTGGCCGCAGTTTGCCACACGCAATGATGATGATGATTCCGGAAGCTTGGGAAAAGCAAAGCGACATCGACGAATCACGTAAGAACTTCTACGAGTACCACTCAATGCTGATGGAGCCGTGGGATGGTCCGGCCGCAGTGATATTCACCGATGGTTCGCTGGTTGGTGCAACTCTTGACCGCAATGGCTTGCGACCTGGTCGCTACCTAGTAACCGAAGACGGACTAGTTGTGCTGGCATCGGAGATCGGTGTTGCAGAAATTGACCCAAGCAAGATCGTTCGCAAGGGGCGCTTGCAGCCTGGTCGCATGTTCCTCGCCGACACGGTTAATGGGCGCTTAATCGATGACGACGAAATCAAGGCAGAGATTGCTGCGCTTGAGCCTTGGGGCGAGTGGCTTGAAGGCAACCGCATCAACCTGAAAGATCTTCCTGAGCGCGAACACATTGCTCACACCGCGTCATCGGTGAACCGTCGTCAGCGCACCTTTGGATACACCGATGAAGAACTGCGCATCTTGCTTGCACCAATGGCGCGCAATGGCATCGAGCCGCTGGGTGCGATGGGTTCTGACACTCCAATCGCAGCGATTTCTGACCGCTCACGATTGCTTTTTGATTACTTCGTTCAGCAATTCGCACAGGTCACCAACCCGCCGCTGGACTCAATTCGTGAAGAGGTTGTCACCTCGCTAAGCACTGGCATTGGCCCAGAGCGCAATCTGCTGAGTGCAACTCCTGAACATGCGCAGCAGGTAATTCTCAACTTCCCGGTTATCAGCAACGATGAGCTTGCCAAGATTCAGCACATTGATGAACGCCCCGGCGTTGGCCAGGCGTACACCGTGCGCGGAACCTATCGAGTTGAGGGCGGGGCAGAGGCACTTGCTGCACGCATTCGTGAAATCTTTGAAGAGATCGAGACCGCAATAGCGGATGGCGCTACATACCTGATTCTTTCTGACCGAGACAGCAACCGCGACATGGCTCCGATTCCATCGCTGCTGCTTACCTCTGCGGTTCACCACGCCTTGATTCGTGCGGGCCTGCGCACCAAGGTTGGTCTAGTTGTTGAAGCCGGTGACGTTCGTGAGGTTCATCACGTTGCAGCTCTGATTGGTTACGGTGCAGCGGCTATCAACCCATACCTAGCTCTGGAATCAGTTGAGCAAATGGTTAAGTCTGGTCAGATTGTTGGCATCGACATTGAGTACGCACAGAAGAACTTGATCAAGGCGCTTGGCAAGGGGGTACTGAAGATCATGTCAAAGATGGGTATCTCAACAGTTTCTTCATACGCCGGAGCCCAGTGCTTCGAGGCAATTGGTTTGAGTCAGGAATTTGTTGACACCTACTTCACCGGAACAACAAGCCAACTCGGCGGCATTGGAATTGAAGTAATCGCTCACGAAATTGCTGATCGTCACTCAAGCGCATATCCAGTTGACGAGGCTTTGAATCCACACGAGTCACTTGAAACCGGCGGTGAGTACCAGTGGCGTCGCAATGGTCCTGCTCACTTGTTCAACCCAGAGACTATTTTTAAACTTCAGCACTCCACTCGCAGCAAGAGCTACGAAATTTTCCGCGAGTACACCAAGACTGTAGACGAACAAGCTGAGAACCTAATGACTCTGCGTGGGCTGTTCAAGTTGCGTGATGGTGTTCGTCCGGCAGTTGCAATTGACGAAGTAGAACCTGTTGCATCAATCGTGAAGCGTTTCTCTACCGGCGCGATGTCTTACGGATCAATTTCTCCAGAGGCACACGAGACACTAGCTATTGCAATGAACCGCCTGGGTGCAAAGTCGAACACTGGTGAAGGTGGTGAGGACGTTGAACGTCTTCTAGACCCAACTCGACGTTCAGCAATCAAGCAGGTTGCGTCTGGTCGCTTTGGAGTTACCAGCATGTACCTAACTCACGCCGATGACATCCAGATCAAGATGGCACAGGGTGCAAAGCCGGGAGAGGGTGGCCAGTTGCCGCCCAACAAGGTATACCCATGGATCGCCAAGACTCGTCACTCGACTCCGGGTGTGGGTTTGATTTCTCCGCCGCCGCACCACGACATCTATTCGATTGAAGACTTGAAGCAATTGATCTTTGACGTGAAGCGCGCCAACCGCGCAGCACGTGTTCACGTTAAGTTGGTTTCACAGGTGGGTATCGGAACCGTTGCCGCCGGCGTTGCCAAGGCAAAGGCTGATGTTATTTTGGTTTCGGGTCACGATGGAGGAACCGGAGCGAGCCCGCTCAACTCTTTGAAGCACGCCGGCACCCCGTGGGAGCTTGGTCTAGCCGAAGCGCAGCAGACTCTTTTGATTAACGGTTTGCGCGATCGTGTATCGGTACAGGTAGACGGACAAATGAAGACCGGCCGCGATGTAATCATTGCCGCGTTACTTGGTGCCGAAGAATTTGGTTTCGCTACGGCGCCACTTGTGGTTGAGGGCTGCATCTTGATGCGCGTCTGTCACCTAGACACTTGTCCGGTTGGTGTAGCAACTCAGAATCCAACTCTGCGCGCGCGATTTACCGGTCAGGCAGATCACGTGGTTAATTTCTTTGAGTTCCTAGCCCAGGAAGTACGTGAATACTTAGCCGCACTCGGTTTCAAGACACTGGATGAGGCAATTGGTCACAGCGAACTGATTGACGTAAACCGTGCCATTCAACACTGGAAGGCCGACGGCCTAGACCTGTCACCAATTCTTGCTTCACCAACGTTGGCACCGGGAGCATCTCGTCGTCGCACAACAGTGCAGGATCACGAGCTTGAAAAGCACTTCGACCACAAGTTGATTGCCGCTTCAACAGCTGCGCTCGAAGACGCACAACCGGTTGAGTTTGCATTGCCGATCACTAACGTAGATCAAGCCGTTGGAACAATGTTGGGTAACGAACTAACCAAGCGATACGGCGCCGACGGTCTACCTGATGGCACAATCAACATCAATCTGACTGGTTCTGCTGGTCAGTCTTTTGGTGCGTTCGTACCTAAGGGCATCAAGTTAAACCTTGAGGGCGATTCAAACGACTACGTAGGTAAGGGCCTGTCAGGTGGAACCATCGTGGTTCGTCCGAACCGCGCCAGTGTGTTCCCGGCTGAGAAAAACATCATCGCCGGAAATGTTATTGGCTACGGCGCAACCTCCGGTGCAATGTATCTTCGCGGAATCGTTGGGGAGCGCTTCCTTGTTCGAAACTCTGGCGTCACAGCAATCGCCGAGGGATGTGGGGATCACGCTCTTGAATACATGACCGGTGGTGTTGCGGTAATTCTTGGCCCAACCGGTAGAAACCTTGGTGCCGGTATGTCTGGTGGTGTTGCATTTGTTTACAAGTTACGTGCCGACCACGTGAACCACGAGGCACTAGCGGCTGGCGAGTTGCACATGAACGAGCTCTCGGCTGAGGAGGCACAGCAGTTGCGCGGACTACTTGAGCAACATGTGGTTGAAACTGACTCAGCCCTAGCTAAGTCCTTGCTGAATAACTTCGACGCTGAAGTTAAGAACTTCACCACCGTGCTGCCACGCGACTACGCCAACGTGCTAAAGATTCGCGCGAAGGCAACCGCAGATGGGGTAGACCCAGACAGCGATACCGTTTGGAAGCAGATTTTGGAGGTCACCAATGGCTGATCCACGTGGATTCTTAAAGACCACCGAGCGCGAGACGGCTACACGCCGTCCGGTATCGGTTCGCATCATGGACTGGAAAGAAGTTTATGAAAAGCGTGACTCCGGAGTTATAAAGACTCAGGCAAGTCGTTGCATGGACTGCGGCGTGCCTTTCTGTCACCACGGTTGCCCACTTGGAAACTTGATTCCCGAATGGAACGACCTAACCTGGCGCGGCGAAGGCAAGAATGCAATCGAGCGTCTACACGCAACCAATAATTTCCCAGAGTTCACTGGCCGTCTTTGCCCAGCACCTTGCGAGAGTTCTTGTGTACTTGGTATTAATCAGCCGGCAGTCACGATCAAGGAAATCGAGGTCTCAATCATTGACGAGGCATTCGACAAGGATTGGGTAAAGCCACACGCACCTGAGCGCTTGACGGGCAAGACCGTTGCCGTTGTTGGTTCTGGTCCTGCAGGGCTTGCAGCTGCGCAGCAGTTGACTCGTGCAGGTCACACGGTTGCCGTTTACGAACGCGACGACAAAATTGGTGGCCTACTTCGCTACGGTATTCCAGACTTCAAAATGGAGAAGCAGCACATTGACCTTCGCCTCAAGCAGATGGAAGCAGAAGGAACTCGCTTCCGTGCCGGCGTGAACATTGGCGTTGACATCACCTGGGAAGACTTGCGTTCACGTTACGACGCCGTGCTGATTGCCACCGGTGCGACCAAGCCTCGTGACCTAAACATTCCTGGACGTGAATTAGACGGCGTGCACTTTGCAATGGACTACTTGGTTCCTGCAAACCGCGTTGTTGCTGGCGAAACCGTTGAAGGCCAGATTCTGGCCGGTGGTAAAAATGTGATCATTCTTGGTGGTGGCGACACCGGGGCCGACTGTCTTGGAACAGCTACACGCCAGGGTGCGGTATCGGTAACGACTCTGGCAATTGGTAAGCAGCCTCCAGTTGAGCGTCAAGCAAACCAGCCATGGCCAATCATGCCAACTTTGTTTGAAGTTGCGTCTGCTCATGAAGAGTTTGGTGATCGTACCTATTTGGCTTCAACTGTGGAATTTGTTGGCGAAAACGGCAAGGTAACTGGAGTTAAAGTTGCCGAGACCGAATTCGTAAATGGAAAGCGCCTACCAAAGGCTGGAACTGAGCAAATCATTCCTGCCGACTTGGTGCTACTAGCTCTTGGCTTCACCGGCGTTGAAGGTGAAGACTTGCACAATCAATCAAAAATCGCCCTCGACGATCGAGGCAATGTACAGCGCGAAGCTAACTGGTCAACCAACGCCGATGGCGTATTTGTTGCCGGTGATGCTGGTCGCGGGCAAAGCCTGATTGTTTGGGCAATCGCTGAAGGTCGCAGCGCGGCGGCCGCCATCGATGAATACCTAGAAGGTACAAGTGAACTACCACGACCGGTGAAACCAGCCGATCGACCAATCTCCATCTAAATCAAACAGAGGAAATAAATGAGACGCGCAAAGATTGTTGCCACCCTTGGTCCGGCAACCTCTAGCTACGAAAGCATTCGTGCCATCATCGAGGCAGGTGTTGACGTTGCTCGCATGAACCTTAGCCACGGTAGCTACGACGTGCACGAAGAGATCTACCGCACTGTACGCAAGGCTGCAGCTGATGTAGACAAGGCCGTTGGAATCTTCGTTGACCTACAGGGGCCAAAGATTCGTCTTGCTCGTTTCACAGATGGTCCTCACATGCTTGAAAAGGGTGACACCTTCAAGATCACCATCAACGAGGTTGAAGGTACCAAGGAAATCTGTGGCACAACCTTCAAGGGTCTTTGTGGTGACGTCAAGGTTGGCGACCTACTTTTGATCGACGATGGAAAAGTTACGCTCAAGGCAACAGACGTATCCAGCGACACTGTGACCACTGTGGTTGAGGTTCCTGGATTTGTTTCGAACAATAAGGGAATTAACCTTCCGGGTGTTGCCGTAAACGTTCCTGCTCTGTCTGAAAAAGATGAAGACGACCTGCGTTGGGGCATTCGTCTTGGCGTTGACATGATTGCGCTTTCATTTGTGCGTAACGCAAGCGACATCGTTCGCGTACACGAGATCATGAACGAAGAGGGTAAATTCCTTCCGGTTATTGCCAAGATTGAGAAGCCTCAGGCTGTTGAAGCACTAGAAGAAATCATCGACGCCTTCGACGGCATCATGGTTGCTCGTGGTGACCTTGGTGTTGAGCTTCCTTTCGAAGACGTGCCGCTGGTCCAGAAGCGTGCAGTTGAACTTGCCCGTCGCTGGGCAAAACCGGTAATCGTGGCAACTCAGATGCTCGAGACCATGATTGAGAACTCGCGTCCAACCCGCGCCGAGGCATCTGACGTTGCAAACGCAATTCTTGATGGCGCTGACGCGGTAATGCTTTCTGGTGAGACATCGGTAGGTAAGTGGCCGGTAGAAACCGTTGAGGCAATGGCACGAATCATTGAATCGACTGAGGCTAACGGCCTTGACCGCATTCCCGAACTTGGTACTCGTCCGCACACTCACGCTGGAGCCGTTTCACTTGCTGCTGTTGAGATTGCCGAGCTACTTGGTTCAAAGTACGTTTGTGTATTCACCGAGTCCGGTGACTCACTTCGCCGCGTGGCTCGTTTGCGCAGTTCTGTTCCAACCCTGGCCTTCACTCCTAGCGAGACTGTACGTAACCGCTTATCCCTTGTTTGGGGAGCTTATTCTTACCTAGTTGCGCCGGTTCAGCACACTGACCAGATGATGAACCAGGTTGACGAGCTCATGCTTGCCACCGGCAAGGGCAAGATCGGCGAAGAAGTTGTAGTAGTAGCCGGAACCCCACCAGGCGTAAAGGGATCAACCAACACCCTGCGCGTTCACAAGCTTGGATCTTCAATTCCTCAGTAACGGGGCAATCAAAAGACCTGCACAAAATAAAACGGACCCCAATTGGGGTCCGTTTTATTGCTAGTGCCGAAGGCGGGACTTGAACCCGCACTCCTTTCGGAAAAGCATTTTGAGTGCTCCGCGTCTGCCATTTCGCCACTTCGGCTAACCTGACAATCTTAGTCGAAGAGACTTTGTTCATAAAATTCACTGCAAATCTAATAAGGTTGACCCCATGGCAGATGCAGCGAAGAAGCGCACGGTGATTGTGGCTGAAGACGAATCATTGATTCGGATGGACATTGTCGAGACCCTAATCGAACACGGATTCGATGTAATCGCCGAAGCAAGCGATGGGGAACAGGCAGTAGCCCTAGTAAACGAACACAAGCCAGACCTTTTGGTCATGGACATCAAGATGCCAAACCTTGACGGTATTTCGGCAGCAGAGAAACTTATTGACTCAAAGACCCCAATTGTTTTGTTGACCGCATTCAGCCAAAAGGAACTTGTGGATCGCGCCAGCGAAGCCGGAGCCATGGCCTATGTGGTCAAGCCCTTCACGCCAAACGATCTTTTGCCTGCAATTGAAATTGCACTGAGTCGTCACGCACAGTTCACGGCACTTGAAAACGAAATTGCCGACCTAAACGAACGCTTCGAGACTCGCAAGTTAGTTGATCGCGCCAAGGGTCTACTAAACGAGAAGATGAATCTGTCAGAACCAGAGGCCTTCCGCTGGATTCAAAAAGCTTCCATGGACAGACGGCTAACCATGCAAGAGGTTGCCATCACCGTGATCGAGCAACTTGGAGCTCCTAAGCCTGATGTCGCGGCCGAAACCAAGAAGGACTAGTTCGCTTTTTCTTTCAAGTAGTTGGTGATTCGCACTGTAGATAATCTGCGACCAGCTTCATCTGAAATCACGATCTCGTGTACCGCAAGACTCTTGCCCAAGTTGATGGCGGTACAAACCGCAGTAACTTTTCCGCTGGTTGCTGAGCGACTGTGACTAGCGTTTACCTCGATGCCAACGGCAACTTTATGGGGGTGGGCCCAAACATTTGCAGCAAAACTTCCCAGGCTCTCGCCCAATACAACGTGTGCTCCGCCGTGTAGCACTCCAAGCGGCTGAGTGTTACCTTCAACGGGCATTGTCGCTACAGCGCGTTCTGCACTTAGTTCTAGTAATTCGATTCCCATTTTCTCCGCTAGGGGGCCAAGGCCTCGTGACTGCATCAATTCAGCGGCGGCTGGGCTCAACTTTGGTGAAGACATCAATGCTCCTAAAACGGGTAGCGGGGCAGTTAGGCTTGCCTCATGAACGCTAGTCCAAAGCCTACCCTCCTGTTGATTGATGGGCATTCGCTAGCATTTCGTGCCTTTTACGCACTGAACCCCGATAACTTCAAGACCAAAGACGGTCAACACACCAACGCGGTTCACGGTTTCATTTCTATGCTGCTAAATATTTTGCAAGCGGAGAAACCTACCCATCTTGCTGTGGCTTTTGACCTTTCACGCAGCTCTTTCCGCACAGAGGAATATCCGGAGTACAAGGGAACTCGTGGCGAGACTCCGCCAGAATTCATTGGTCAAACTGAGCTGCTGCAAGAGGCGCTTGCGGCCATGAATATTAAGACCATTACTCGTGAGAACTACGAGGCTGATGATGTGTTGGCTAGCTTGGCCGACCAGAGTGCTGACAAGGGCTACGCCGTTTACGTGGTTTCCGGTGACCGCGACACCTTCCAATTGATCTCTGACAACACCACGATTCTTTACCCGGTCAAGGGCGTGATGAACCTAGCTCGCATGGACGACGCTGCGGTATTAGAGAAGTATGGAATTCACGCGCGCCAATACCCGGATCTAGCCGCCCTAGTTGGCGAAACATCAGATAACCTGCCTGGAATTCCTGGGGTTGGACCTAAGACCGCTGCAAAATGGCTGCAGTTGCACGGGGATTTGGAAAGCGTTTTGGCGGCAGCGGATTCGATTACCGGCAAGGTTGGAGAAAGCCTTCGAGAGCACCAAGAACTGGCTAAACGAAATCGCCGCTTGAATCATCTAGTTCGCGATTTGGATTTTGACTTCAATCAGGAAGACCTTGAGCTTGGTGGCGTAAATGAGGCTGCAGTGCGCGAAGTCTTTGCGAAGCTTGAATTTAAGACGCTAACCGAACGCGTTTTACGTTTGCGCGGCTCCAAGCCTGGTAATGCGGCAACCGCTGCAACGGGCGACACGAGTGCAGCAGTGGCAGCATTCGAAGACGCATTCGAAACCACAAAGTCCGACGCCGTTTTTGAAGAGCTCGCCATTCCTGAAGTCGAAAAACTTACCGCGGCAAAACTTAGCGCCTGGCTAAAGACGACCAATGGTACCGTGGGCCTTTCATTCGAGATTGCTAACGGCCAAATCACGGGCGTTGGCCTTGCTTCTGAGTCAACACGAAAAATATGGGAGCCAACTTCAACCGAGGACCTAAAGAAAACTCTGCAACCTTGGTTGGCTGATCCGGCGTGCATCAAGGCTATTCACGGAGCAAAGGATTTTTCCAAGCTGCTGTTTGACCTGGACGTAGATTTTGCTGGCCTAGATTACGACACTTTGCTACTTGCATATCTGTTGAATCCCGTTCGCAAAGATTTTGGTCTCGACGAGCTAGCACTTGAGTACCTTGGCACGGTTGTAAAACGTGGTGACCCAAACCAACTACTCGCCGAAGACTCGACTGACGCGTCATTGGATGCATGGCTAACAATTGCGCTCGCGCCAAAGTTGTATGAACAAGTCCAGCAACAAGACCAACTTCGCGTCTACGGCGAGGTTGAGTTACCAACAAATAGTTCTTTGGCCCGCATGGAGCACTACGGAATCACTGTTGACACCAAGAAGCTCAGCGAGCTATTTGAGAGACTTTCCGGTGAAGTTGCCAGCATCGCCAAGAGTGCTTACGAGATCATCGGGCATGAAATTAATTTAGCCTCGCCAAAACAATTGCAAACCGTGCTGTTTGACGAGCTTGGCATGACCGGAACAAAGCAAGTTAAGACTGGCTTCTCGACAAACGCTGCAGCACTGACCGAGCTTTTTGAACAAACCCAGCACCCATTCCTGGCGAGATTGCTTGAGCACCGCGAGGTCACCAAGATTCGCCAGATCGTTGAGACCATGTTGAAGTCGGTTGGCGAAGATGGGCGCATTCACACCAACTACGTTCAGACCGGAACTTCAACCGGAAGACTTTCATCGGAAAACCCAAATCTGCAGAACATTCCAATTCGCAGTCAGCGCGGTCGCGAGATTCGTGATGCATTTATTGCCGGCAAGGAATTCGAGACCCTGCTTAGTGCCGACTATTCGCAAATTGAAATGCGAATCATGGCGCACCTTTCAGACGATGCGGGAATAATCGAGGCCTTCAAGACTGGCGAAGACCTACACCGATTCGTTGGCTCGCGCTTATTTGGCGTAAAGCCGGCAGACGTGACCACATCAATGCGTGGCACGGTAAAAGCCATGAGCTATGGACTGGTCTATGGTTTGAGCGAATACGGCTTGGCAAAGCAACTGCGCATCTCAAATGCCGAAGCTAAACAACTTATGGCCGATTACTTTGCCCGATTCGGTGGGGTAAAACGCTACCTGGCGTCGGTGGTTGAAGAGGCCAGAACCAAGGGCTTCACCGCCACGACTTTTGGCCGCCGACGCCCTTTCGATGACCTAAACAGCAAAATCTTCCAGGTTCGCGAAAATGCCCGCCGCGCAGCGCTAAATGCGCCAATTCAGGGGACCGCGGCCGACATCATGAAACTGGCCATGAACTCGATTGACCAAAAGATGCAGGAATCAGACCTAAAGAGCCGAATGCTGCTTCAAGTGCACGACGAACTGGTCTTCGAGGTGGCCAAGGGTGAGCTTGAGGCTCTAAAGGCACTTGTAACTCAGCAAATGGAACAGGTAGTCGAGCTATCGGTTCCTCTTGAAGTGCAGATTGGCATTGGCAAGAGCTGGGATCAAGCCGCCCACTAGGGCCAGTAATCAGATAGGCTTAGGGGGCGTGTTTTTCACGCAAATCCCTATCCATCGTTGCGGTGGAATCCATGGAAAATCTGTGTGATTTTGTCGCGACCCGAGTAATGCCCGTTAAGAGTACATACCTATATGACCACCAAAACAACAAAGCAGATCGCTGTAAATGACATCGGATCTGCAGAAGACTTCCTTGCAGCAGTAGAAGCAACCCTGAAGTTCTTCAATGACGGCGACCTAATTGCTGGAACCGTAGTAAAAATTGACCGCGACGAAGTTCTACTAGACGTTGGTTACAAGACTGAGGGTGTAATCCCTTCACGTGAACTATCTATCCGCCACGACGCTGATCCATCAGAGATCGTTTCAGTAGGCGACACAGTTGAGGCGCTTGTTCTTCAGAAGGAAGACAAAGAAGGCCGACTAATTCTTTCTAAGAAGCGCGCACAGTACGAGCGTGCATGGGGCGACGTTGAGAAGGTCAAGGAAGCCGATGGCACCGTTACCGGTGTTGTTATTGAAGTTGTTAAGGGCGGTCTGATCGTTGACATTGGTCTTCGTGGATTCCTTCCTGCATCACTTATTGAGCTTCGTCGCGTTCGCGACCTTGGTCCATACCTAGGCCAGAAAGTTGAAGCCAAGATTCTTGAGCTAGACAAGAACCGCAACAACGTTGTGCTTTCACGTCGTGCTCTACTTGAAGAATCACAATCTGCTTCACGCAGCACCTTCCTAGCTGACCTTGCAAAGGGCCAGATCCGTACCGGTGTTGTTTCATCGATCGTAAACTTTGGTGCGTTTATCGACCTTGGTGGCGTGGACGGTCTAGTTCACGTATCAGAACTTTCATGGAAGCACATCGAGCACGCTTCAGAAGTTGTTGAGATTGGTCAGGAAGTTACCGTTGAGGTTCTTGAAGTTGATCAAGAGCGTGAGCGCGTTTCACTATCTCTAAAGGCAACTCAGGAAGACCCATGGCAGGTATTCGCACGTACTCACGCAATTGGTCAGTACGCGCCAGGTAAGGTCACCAAGTTGGTTCCATTCGGTGCATTCGTTCGCGTTGCAGACGGCATCGAAGGTCTAGTTCACATCTCAGAGCTTTCTTCAAAGCACATTGAGCTTGCTGAGCAGGTTGTATCGGTTAACCAGGACGTATTCGTAAAGGTAATCGACATCGATCTAGACCGTCGCCGCATTTCACTATCGCTAAAGCAGGCTAACGAAGAGGTAGACCCAGAGGGCACCGAATTCAACCCAGCTCTTTACGGTATGGCTGCTGACTACGACGAGACCGGAACCTACAAGTACCCAGAAGGCTTCGACCCTAAGACCAACGAATGGAAGGCAGGCTTCGAAGAAGCTCGCGCCAAGTGGGAAAAGGAATACGCTGAGGCACACGCTCGTTGGGAAGAGCACAAGAAGCAGGTTAAGGCAGCTAACGAAGCTGCAGCCAAGCTTCCTGACGCTCCAGCAACTCCAGCAGAAGCACCAGCTGCTTCAAGCTCAAGCTACTCAAGCGAGTCATCAGATGCAGGAACTCTTGCGGCTGACGAATCACTTGCAGCACTTCGCGACAAGCTAAAGAGCGCTGAGTAAAGATCAAGTTCAAAAAGGAGGTCAGCCGAAAGGTTGGCCTCCTTTTTTGTTTAGGCTAAGGGTATGTATCTAGTTGGGCTCACCGGGGGAATTGCCTCGGGCAAATCCACGGTGGCTGCCGCCTGGGTTGAGTTGGGTGGCATTGAGATCGATGCCGATCAACTTGCCCGTGAAGTGGTTGAGCCCGGAACGCCTGGCCTAGCAGCGATCCACAGTGAATTTGGCGACACGGTAATAGCCAATGGCGCTCTTGATCGTGCGGCGCTGGGCGCAATCGTTTTTTCTGATACCAATAGGCGCAAGCAGCTCGAGGCCATTGTGCACCCACTAGTAAAGCAACTTGCCGCAAAACGAATGGCCCAGCTACCTAACGACTCAATAGTCATCTACAACGTCCCGCTTTTGGTAGAAGCGGCCGTTGACCTTGATTTCAATAAGGTGGTGACCGTCGAAGCACCGGCCGAGAAACAAATTGAACGCCTAGTCTCAATCCGCAAAATGAACCGCGTGGAAGCAGAAAAGCGCGTGGCATCACAGGCTTCACCAGTTCAGCGGGCAAATGCCGCCGACGTCATATTGAATTCCAACCAAGACTTACATTTGCTCCTTAAGGACGCACGCAAACTTTGGCAACAAATCGAGCACGAGGCCCTCAGTGGAAGCAACTAGGTCCTTCGCACCTTTTCAGGTCATCTCCGAATTCAAACCATCGGGTGACCAACCAACTGCAATTGCCGATTTGGCTCAGCGCATCAATGCCGGTGAAACAGATGTTGTGCTGCTTGGCGCTACCGGTACTGGAAAGTCGGCTACGACCGCTTGGCTGATCGAAGCTGTACAGCGACCAACCTTGGTCTTGGCGCACAACAAGACTCTTGCCGCCCAATTGGTAAATGAATTCCGCGAATTGTTGCCGAACAACGCTGTTGAATACTTCGTAAGCTACTACGACTATTACCAGCCAGAAGCTTACGTAGCGCAGACCGATACCTTCATAGAGAAGGACTCATCCATCAATGAGGAAGTCGAGCGTTTGCGATACTCGGCAACCACTAGTTTGTTGAGTCGCCGCGACGTGGTTGTGGTCAGCACCGTGTCTTGTATCTACGGCCTTGGTGCGCCAGAGGAGTACTTGAACAGTCGCGTTGCTCTGCAGGTTGGCCAAAACATCGATCGCGACGATTTGATTCGACAGCTCGTTGCGATGCAGTACAGCCGCAACGATTACGAATTTATTCGTGGAAACTTTAGGGTCAAGGGCGACACCATTGAAATCATTCCGGTGAATGAGGAAATGGCAATTCGAATTGAGTTCTTTGGTGACGAAATTGAGGCGCTGCACACTCTGTTCCCGCTAACCGGCGAAATTGCACAGACCATCAACGCGGTTTCTATTTTTCCTGCCTCGCTCTACATGGCCGGCCCGGAACGAATGGGTAAGGCCATCGAGGGCATTGAAGAGGAGCTGGTCTGGCGAGTTAAAGAACTCGAGCAGCAGGGCAAGTTACTTGAAGCACAGCGACTGAAGATGCGCACCACATTTGACCTTGAGATGATTCGCGAAATAGGTTTCTGTTCAGGAATTGAGAACTATTCACGTCACATTGATGGCCGGGAACCTGGTTCGGCACCTAGCTGTCTGTTGGATTATTTTCCCGAAGATTTTCTAACCGTAATTGACGAGTCGCACGCAACGGTTCCACAGATTGGTGCAATGTATGAGGGAGACTCCAGCAGAAAGCGCACACTGGTAGAACATGGCTTCCGTTTGCCATCCGCTCTAGATAACCGACCGCTAAAGTGGCAAGAATTCAAAGAACGAGTTGGTCAAACTGTGTACCTATCGGCAACCCCCGGCAAATACGAGATGGGACTGGGCGCGGGAATCGTAGAGCAGATTATTCGCCCAACCGGATTAGTCGATCCAGAAATTGTGATTAAGCCAAGTGCTGGGCAAATCGATGACTTGCTTGAGGAAATTAGAGTACGTGCCGCTAAAGACGAGCGCGTTTTGGTCACCACACTGACCAAGAAAATGGCCGAAGAGCTAACCGAGTTCCTTACCGAGGCTGGCGTGCGCGTTCGCTACCTACACTCTGACGTTGACACTTTACGTCGCGTTGAGCTACTTCGAGAGTTGCGAAGCGGAATTTTTGATGTGCTGGTAGGAATCAACTTGCTGCGCGAGGGCCTAGACCTGCCTGAAGTCTCACTGGTTGCCATTTTGGACACCGATAAAGAGGGTTTTCTGCGTTCAACCACCTCACTCATTCAAACCATTGGTCGTGCCGCTCGTAACATCAATGGTCAGGTGCACATGTATGCCGATAACCTGACGGATTCCATGAAGCGCGCAATCGATGAGACCACGCGACGTCGCAACAAACAGATCTCCTACAACAAAGAGCGCGGTGTAGACCCACAGCCGCTGCGCAAGAAGATTGCCGACATCACCGATCAGATCCTGCGCGAAGAGGAAGACACTGCGGAACTTTTGGAAAAGGCCGCAAAAAACAAAAAGTTGCGCGATGGCAAATCGGTTATTCCTATGCGGGCTCGAAAGGGAATCGCTGGAATGGCCTACAACGAGATTCTGGCCATTGTTGTTGACCTAGATCAGCAGATGAAGGCAGCCGCCGAGGAGCTTAAATTCGAGTTAGCCGGGCGTTTACGCGACGAAATCTCTGAATTGAAGCATGAGCTGCGGCAAATGGAGAAGGCTGGCCACGCTTAGACTTTTAGCGTGCCTAAACCTCTAAACCACAGCGACGACAAGCTAATTGTTAAGGGCGCTCGCGTCCACAATCTAAAGAATCTAAACCTAGAGATTCCTAGAAACTCAATGGTTGTCTTCACCGGTTTGAGTGGCTCCGGCAAATCATCGCTTGCATTCGACACAATCTTTGCCGAGGGCCAGCGGCGATATGTTGAATCGCTTTCCGCATATGCACGCCAATTTCTTGGCCAGGTTGATCGACCAGATGTTGACTTCATTGAAGGGCTGAGCCCGGCAGTTTCTATTGATCAGAAATCCACCAACCGAAACCCGCGTTCTACCGTGGGAACAATCACAGAAATCCACGACTATCTGCGTCTTTTGTGGGCGCGCATTGGAGTGCCTTACTGTGCCGAGTGTGGCGAAAAGATTGTGAAACAGACTCCACAGCAAATCGTGGATCAGATTCTTGAATTGCCAGAGGGCACGAAGTTTTTGGTGTTGGCGCAGGTCGTTGACCAAAAAAAGGGTGCCTTCGAAGAGCTTTTCCGTGACCTAAACTCGCAGGGCTTTGCTCGCGCAGTGGTGGACGGCGAATTGATTCAACTAGCCGAGGCCAAGCCACTCAAGAAAACCTTCAAGCACGACATCTCGGTCGTGGTTGACCGCTTGGTAAACAAGCCAGACATCATTGGTCGACTTACTGACTCAGTTGAGACCGCACTAAAACTTGCCGGCGGACGAATTGTTATTGACCTGGTGGATGCAAAAGAGGGCCCGGGGAAGACTCGCGTCTTCAGCGAAAAGATGTCATGCCCAAACGAGCACCCGCTGAGCCTAACCGAGATCGAACCACGAACTTTTTCATTCAACGCTCCGTTCGGCGCTTGCCCAACTTGCTCTGGATTGGGAGTAAAGCAAGCAGTAGATGCCGAACTAGTTATTGGCGACCCTGACGAAACGATCAATGGTGGCGTGATCTTGCCCTGGTCAACTCAGGGCAAGGGATTGTTCCACTATTTCTCGCGCATGCTCGAGGGTCTTGCCGCGGATCTGAAGTTCTCGTTAGACAAACCATGGAACAAGCTTTCTGCCGAGGTTCAAGAGGCAGTGCTGTATGGCAACAACTTTGATGTTCAGGTTAAGTGGAAGAACCGATACGGCCGCGAAATGAAGTACACCACCGGTTTCGAGGGTGTTCTCAATTACATCGAGCGCAAGTATTTAGAATCTGAGAATGACTATGCGCGTGCAAAGTGGTCTGACTTTTTGCGCGAGATTCCATGCCCATCTTGCAACGGTCAGCGACTAAAGCCAGAGGTCTTGGCAGTGAAGGTTGCAGATAAGTCCATCGCAGAAGTTGCCTCGATGAGTCTTGGCGAAACTGTGAAGTTTTTCAAGGACATCACGTTAGATAAGCGCGACGTGAAAATTGCTGCACAGGTATTGCGTGAAATTCGCGGACGTCTTGAGTTCCTAATGGCGGTTGGCCTGGATTACCTAAGCCTTGAACGTTCAGCCGGCAGTCTCTCTGGTGGCGAGGCCCAGCGAATTCGCCTGGCAACTCAGATCGGAAGCGGATTGACCGGCGTGCTTTACGTGCTGGATGAGCCAAGCATTGGCTTGCACCAGCGCGACAATCGCAAGCTGATTGAAACTCTGATCAAACTACGAGACCTGGGCAACACGCTTATCGTTGTTGAACACGATGAAGATACGATCAAGGCTTCTGACTGGGTAGTAGACATTGGCCCTGGCGCCGGCGTGCACGGCGGCGAGGTTGTACATAGCGGAACCTACAAAGACCTTCTAAAGAATCAAAAATCAATAACCGGCGCTTTCATGTCTGGTCGCGAAAAGATTGAAACACCCAGCAAGCGCCGCAAGGTTGACCCAGCGCGCAAAATCAAGGTTGTTGGCGCCCGAGAAAATAATCTAAAGACGGTTGATGTTGAGTTCCCACTGGGCACCTTTACTGCGGTAACCGGTGTGAGTGGTTCTGGAAAGTCATCATTGGTAAACGACGTGCTTTACGAAGTGCTTGCCAACAAACTTAACGGTGCAAAGGGCGTCGCCGGTAAGCACACTCGCATTGAAGGTCTTGATCTGCTCGACAAGGTAGTGCACGTAGACCAGAATCCAATTGGCAGAACGCCTAGATCCAACCCGGCAACTTACACCGGTGTATTCGATCACATTCGCAAACTATTCGCCGAGACACAGGAATCAAAAGCTCGAGGATATCAGCAGGGCCGTTTTTCGTTCAACGTTAAGGGTGGCCGCTGTGAGGCATGCTCTGGCGACGGAACACTGAAGATTGAAATGAACTTCTTGCCAGACGTTTACGTTGCGTGTGAAGTTTGCCACGGTGAACGCTATAACCGCGAAACCTTGCAGGTTAAGTACAAGGGCAAAAACATTGCAGAAGTTCTTGAGATGCCAATCGCCGAAGCCGCTGAATTCTTTGCTGCCATCACTTCAATTGCTCGCTACCTAGAGACCCTTGTTGAAGTGGGCCTTGGTTATGTGCGCCTTGGGCAGAGTGCAACCACGCTGTCGGGTGGTGAAGCACAACGAGTCAAGTTGGCAACAGAACTTCAGCGTCGTTCGAATGGTAGAACCATCTACGTGCTCGATGAACCTACTACCGGTTTGCACTTCGAAGATGTTCGTAAACTTCTACTCGTTCTTAACAGCCTGGTAGAAAAGGGCAACACGGTTCTGGTTATCGAGCACAATCTTGACGTCATCAAATGTGCCGACTGGATTGTGGACATGGGGCCCGAAGGTGGCTCTCGCGGTGGCGAAGTTGTTGCTGTTGGAACACCAGAGCAGGTTGCAAGAAATACCAAGAGCTTTACCGGTGGCTTCCTCAAGGAAATCCTGGGCTAATGGCCAACGAACTCCCTTTCCGCCCAAAAACGGGGGAGATCCCAACTGAACCGGGTGTCTACCGTTGGCTAGATTCCAACGGCCGCGTGCTTTACGTGGGCAAAGCAAAAAACCTACGCGCCAGACTCAGCAATTATTTTGGGCCACTTGATTCGCTACACGAGCGAACTCGAAGAATGGTCACGTCTGCAGCCGATGTGCAATGGACAATCGTCAATTCTGAGTACGAGGCGCTGCAGCTTGAATTCACTTGGATTAAGGAGTTTGACCCACCATTCAATGTGCGATTCAAAGACGATAAGTCTTACCCCTACCTTGCGGTCTCAATTGGTGAAGCAGTTCCTCGAGCATTCATCACCAGAAATCGCGAACTAAAAGGCGTTAAGTATTTTGGGCCTTACACCCAGGCCTGGGCCGTGCGCGAAACACTTGACACGCTACTAAAGGTCTACCCAGTTCGCTCTTGCACCAAGGGCGTTTACCAACGCGCGCAATCAAGCAATCGCGCTTGCCTACTTGGCGACATTGGTAAGTGCGCCGCACCCTGTGTGCAACGAGTCACACCTGCCGATCACAAGCAGATAGCTAAGCAGTTCATTGACTTCATGGCCGGCGGTGACCTAAAGCACGTTGAACTCTTGCGCTCCAAGATGCAGCAGGCCTCGAACGATCAGCAGTACGAACTTGCCGCTCAGTATCGCGACGACGTGGAGGCACTGGAAACCGTTCTCGAAAAAAGTGCGGTGGTTTTCAGCGATCAAACTGATGCAGATCTATTCGGAATTGCCGATGATGAACTCGCTGCCGCGGTGTCGATGTTCGTTGTTCGCGGCGGAAGAATTCGCGGTGTTCGCGGTTGGGTTATCGACAAAGAACTTGAACGCGATCCAGCCGAGTTAGTTGAGTACGTGTTGCAAAATGTTTACGCGCCAATCGACGGCGCCGAACCTCAAGAGGTGCCTCGCGAGGTAATTGTGCCAATAGAACCGGCCGACAAACCAGAAGTTGCTAAATGGCTTTCCAACATTCGTGGAACCAAGGTTGATCTACACATCGCACAGCGTGGTGACAAAGCAGCACTTGCTGGAACAGCTCTGACTAACGCTAAGCACGCGCTGATGCTATACAAGACCAGGCGAAGCGCCGACTTCACGGCTCGCGCCGATGCGCTTGCCGGCATTCAAAAAGCACTAAATCTTGACGAGGCGCCACTACGCATTGAGTGTTTTGACGTATCACACTTGAGCGGCACCAACGTGGTTGCCTCGATGGTGGTATTCGAGGATGGCCTGCCAAAGAAGGATCACTATCGTCGCTTCTCAATTGAGAACACTCAAGACGACACCGATTCGATTTACCAAGTCTTAAGTCGCCGACTCAAATACCTTCGAGAACCTCAGTTGAACGAAACTGAATCAACAAACCACAGCAAGTTTGCCTATCGACCGTCGCTGCTAATTGTTGATGGTGGTTTACCGCAGGTGAATGCAGCGCAACGTGCGGTCAGCGACAGCGGTGTAACTGGGCTTACCGTTATTGGGTTGGCAAAAAGACTCGAAGAAGTATGGCGTCCCGGTTCCGATTTCCCGGTTATTTTTCCGCGTGCCACTGACGAATTATTTCTGCTGCAACGTATTCGCGACGAGGCACATCGATTTGCCATCAACTACCAACGTCAAAAGCGGGCATCCAGCATCGCCAGCACCCTGAGCGAGATACCGGGCTTGGGTGAAAAGCGAGTCTCGGCATTATTGAAGCACTTTGGTTCGGCCAAGCGGCTAAAGCTAGCCTCAGCCGACGAGATCGCCCAGGTTGCCGGAATCGGCCCGGTTTTGGCCGAGCAGATTGTTCACGCACTGGTTTCCTAAAAGCGCATCTTCGGCGTGTCGCAAGGGGCTAGACTTCTGGTAATCCGCGTCACAGCGGGCAACACGCCGATACGGTTGGGGGACCAATGACCATAGACAGGAAGCACGAGCTGCTGATTGTCACTGGCATGTCCGGTGCCGGGCGTTCTACCGTTGGCAACGCCCTTGAGGATCTTGGCTGGTACGTCGTAGACAATCTGCCGCCGCAAATGCTTGGCCCAATCGCAGACCTATTCACGCTAGCCAAAACACCGCTGCCACGACTTGCAGTAGTTATCGATGTTCGCGGTGGTGAATTCTTCGGCGAACTCACCGAACACCTGGCCTCGCTGCGTTCTCGCAACATCAACTTGCGGCTGCTATTTCTTGAGGCAACGGATTCGGCACTGGTTAAGCGTTTTGAATCGGTTCGTCGCCCTCACCCGCTGCAGGGTAATGGCACCATCTTGGATGGCATCGCTGAAGAGAGAGTTCGCCTTCTGAGCCTGCGCGAATCAGCCGACGTGAACATTGACACCAGCGAACTCAACGTGCACCAGCTTTCCAACAAGATCGCCGATGGTTTCTCTCTTGAGCAGGGCCGCAAACTTCAGATTACCGTGATGTCTTTTGGTTTCAAGTACGGGCTACCAACCGATGCCGACCTAGTTGCCGACATGCGATTCTTACCAAATCCTTTCTGGCAAGAGGCACTTCGTCCATTCACCGGTGAAGACCAGCAGGTCAGTGATTTTGTGCTCAGCCAAGAGGGTGCACAAGAATTCGTGACCAATTACCTAAACGCTTTAAAGCCAGTACTTCGTGGCTACCTAAATGAGAACAAACGATACGCAACCATCGCAATTGGTTGCACCGGGGGAAAGCACCGTTCGGTTGCCGTTTCAAAGCTGATTGCTTCGGAACTAGGCAAGTTGGACGATGTGGCAATCAGCATCAAGCATCGCGACTTGGGCAAGGAATAGAGGAACAAATGGCGCTAACGGCAGATCTCAAGGATGAGCTTGCCCGCATTGATGTCAACAAAAATGCGGTCCGAGTAGCTGAACTTTCAACAATTTTGCGTTTCTCAGGTGGCCTACACCTAATCTCGGGCAAGGTTGCCGTTGAGGTTGAGCTGGACACCGCACAACTCGCGCGCCGCGTTCGTAAAGACCTTGCCGAACTATTTGGCATCGACAGCGAACTGGCGGTCATCTCGGCGAGCGGCATTCGCAAAAGCAGCCGATACCAGGTTCGAGTGATCAAACAAGGCGATGTTCTAGCTCGTCAGACCGGTCTGCTGGATTCACGCGGCCGCCCGGTTCGTGGCCTGCCGGCAAACCTGGTCTCTGGTTCAATCCCTGAGGCCCAAGCGGTTTGGCGCGGTGCCTTCTTGGCCCACGGCTCACTGACCGATCCTGGTCGCTCGGCCGCCCTTGAAGTGACTGCTCCGGGAAACGAAGCAGCAATGGCACTCGTTGGTGTTGCCCGCCGACTGGGCGTTACCGCTAAGGCCCGAGAGGTTCGCGGCGTCTACCGCGTAGTAATCCGCGAGGGCGAGGCAATCGCAACCATGCTTACCCAGATGGGAGCCCACACCCAGGTGCTTCGATGGGAAGAGATGCGACTTCGCCGCGAGGTCCGCGCTACCGCCAACCGGCTCGCCAACTTTGACGATGCCAACCTGCGTCGCTCAGCTCAGGCTGCCGTGGCCGCCGGTGCTCGCGTGGAGCGTGCCTTGGAAATACTTGGCCCAGAGATCCCGGAACACCTGCTCTATGCTGGTCAACTTCGCCTGAAGCACAAGCAGGCCAGCCTCGACGAACTTGGGCACCTGGCCGAACCTGCGATGACCAAGGACGCAATCGCCGGCCGAATTAGACGCCTTTTGGCCATGGCCGACAAGCGGGCCGAAGAGCTTGGCATTCCAGCAACAGACGCCTTCCTGCCCGAGGATTTGGACGAATAACCCGCCGAGTCGGCAATAAATCGGTGTTTTTCAGAGTTAGTCTTTACACACCCCCAAAAGGAGCAAAACATGAGCAAGTACACCCTTCCTGAGCTTTCATACGACTATGCAGCCCTAGAGCCAAGCATTTCGGCCCGAATCATGGAGCTGCACCATTCAAAGCACCACGCAGCCTATGTTGCCGGCGCAAATGCAACACTTGACCTACTAGAAGAGGCTCGTGCCAAGAATGACTTCACCTGGGTAAACAAGTTGCAGAAGGACCTTGCCTTCCACCTAGGCGGCCACGTAAATCACTCGATCTTCTGGAACAACCTGGCTCCAGCCAACACCGATAGACCACAGGGCGAACTCGCTGCGGCTATCAACGAGTACTTTGGCTCATTTGAGGCCTTCCAGGCCCACTTCAACGCCGCCGCAATGGGCATCCAGGGTTCTGGCTGGGCCTTTCTAGCCTGGGACACCCTTGGCAAGCGCCTAATCATTGAGCAGCTTTATGACCAGCAGGGCAACGTGGTTCCGGCCAGCATCCCGCTTTTGATGCTGGACATGTGGGAGCACGCTTTCTACCTGGACTACCAGAACGTTAAGGGCGACTACGTAAAGGCCTTCTGGAACATCATTAATTGGGCCGATATCCAGGCTCGCTTCGAGGCTGCTCAAAGCAAAACAGGCGGGCTACTGCTAGTCTGATAAAGGTTTTTCCACCCAACGACGCGTGGCAAATAGCACTAAAAACACCCCCAAAATTGCGTCGATTTGTGGCGCCCTAATCCCTTGGAGATCTAAGTGGCTACTCGTGTTGGAATTAACGGCTTTGGCCGTATTGGTCGTAACTACCTTCGTGCTGCACTGGCAAAAGGCACCGAACTAGAGATCGTTGCAGTAAACGACCTAAGTGACCCAAAGTCACTGGCTCACCTTCTAAAGTACGACTCAGTAACTGGTCGTCTTCCTCAGGAAGTAACCGTTGACGGTCAGAACATCATCGTTGGTGGAATGGTAATCAAGGTTCTTGCAGAGCGCGATCCAGCAAACTTGGGCTGGGGAGATCTGGGTGTTGACGTCGTAATCGAGTCAACCGGTCGCTTCACCGATGCAGAAGCAGCAAGCGCACATATCAAGGCTGGTGCCAAGAAGGTAATCATTTCAGCTCCTGCAACCGGCGACGCCGAGACTTTCGTTATTGGAGTGAACGAGCACCTTTACGACAACGAGAAGCACCACATCATCTCGAACGCATCTTGCACCACAAACTGCTTGGCTCCATTTGCCAAGGTTTTCAACGACAAGTTTGGAATTGAAAACGGTTTGATGACCACCGTTCACGCATACACCGCCGACCAGAACCTTCAGGATGGTCCACACGGAGACCTGCGTCGTGCACGTGCGGCAGCAATCAACATCGTTCCTTCATCAACTGGCGCAGCAAAGGCTATTGGCCTAGTTCTTCCAGAGCTAAAGGGCAAGCTTGACGGTTACGCGCTTCGCGTTCCAGTTCCAACCGGTTCAATCACCGACCTAACTTTGGTTTCAAAGACCGATGTAACGGTTGAAGAGATCAAGGCAGCCTACAAAGCAGCTTCAGAGTCAGGCCCAATGGTAGGCATCTTGAAGTACACCGAAGACGAGATCGTTTCAAGCGACATCGTCACCGATCCACACTCATCAATCGTTGATGCTGGTTTGATCAAGGTAATCGGTCGCACTGTAAAGATCAGCTCTTGGTACGACAACGAGTGGGGTTACTCAAACCGTTTGGTTGAGCTAACTGAGCTTGTAGCAAGCAAGCTTAAGTAATTCACTTCTAACTGATAGAGCACAAGCCCAAAAAAAATCATGCGCAAACTTTCTGATCTGCCAAGTCTTGATGGAAAGCGGGTAATAATCCGCTGCGACCTAAACGTTCCACTCGATGGAACCCGCATCACCGATGATGGTCGCATCGTTGCATCCGTTCCAACCATTAAGTACCTGGTAGATCAGGGCGCCAAGGTGGTAGTTATTTCTCACCTTGGTCGCCCAGAGGGTGCGCCGGAGGCAAAGTACTCACTCCAGCCAGCGGCAGTTCGACTTGGTGAGCTTTTGGGTCAGCCGGTCTTTTTCGCTTCTGACACCGTGGGTAGTGAAGCCAAAGGGGCAGTGAAGGCGCTAGACAACGGCGGGGTAGTCGTTCTTGAAAACCTGCGCTTCAACGCTGGCGAAACCAGTAAAGACGCGGGTGAGCGCGAGGCCTTTGCTGCCAAGCTCGCCGAGTTTGGTGACTTCTTCATCAGCGATGGCTTTGGTGTTGTTCACCGCAAGCAGGCATCGGTGTATGAATTGGCCAAGGCTTTGCCATCGGCCTGCGGTTTGTTGATTGAAAAGGAACTAGAAGTTCTAACTCGCTTGACCAGCACTCCGGATCGTCCATACGCAGTTGTGCTTGGTGGATCAAAGGTTTCCGACAAGCTAGGCGTGATTGATCACCTGCTTCCAACAGTGAACAAACTTCTGGTTGGCGGCGGAATGGTTTTCACATTCCTTGCTGCACAGGGTCACAAGGTTGGCGCCTCGCTTCTTGAGGTAGACCAGATTGACACCTGCAAGGAATATCTGAAGCGCGCGGCAGAGCTTGGCGTAGAGGTTATTTTGCCAACCGATATCGTTGTGGCTTCCAAGTTTGGCGCAGATGCAGAAGTTGCGGTCACTGCGGCTGATGCCATTGAGTCATCGCCGTTTGGTGCAACCGGACTTGGTTTAGACATTGGCCCAGAGTCAGCAGCGCGCTTTGCTGCAGAGATTGCTTCTGCGAAGACTGTTTTCTGGAATGGCCCGATGGGCGTTTTTGAAATCGATAAGTTCGCTAATGGAACTCGCGCGGTGGCAAAGGCACTTACCCAAGTTAGCGGCCTTAGCGTAGTTGGCGGCGGAGACTCAGCTGCTGCCGTTCGCATTCTTGGTTTCGATGACAACGAGTTTGGTCACATCTCCACCGGTGGCGGAGCAAGCCTAGAGTTCCTTGAGGGCAAGACACTACCTGGTTTAGAAATCCTGAACTAATTCTTACCAATTCAAACTAGAGGACTAACAAGATGGCACGTACTCCACTAATCGCCGGCAACTGGAAAATGAATCTTGATCACCAGCAGGCAATTGCATTGGTGCAAAAACTTTCATGGACTCTTCGCGATGCAGCTCACGATTACAAGAACTGCGAAGTGGTTGTGTTCCCACCCTTCACCGATATCCGCAGCGTACAAACGCTGATGGATGCAGACAAGTTGGAGCTTGGCCTTGGCGCCCAGGACCTATCAAAGTTTGATTCAGGTGCATACACCGGTGAAGTATCGGGTGCCTTCCTTAAGAAGCTTGAGGTCAAGTATGTTTTGATTGGCCACAGCGAGCGTCGCCAGTACCACAACGAAAACGATGAAACCGTTCAGGCCAAGACCGCAGCCGCATTCCGTCACGGAATCGTGCCAGTGATTTGCGTTGGCGAAACCCTTGAAGAACTTGAGTCAGAAGGTCAAAGCGCTGTTCCAGTGCGCCAGACCCTGGCTGCTCTTGCCGGCCATGACAAAATGGGCGACTTCGTGATTGCTTACGAGCCGGTTTGGGCAATTGGTACCGGTAAGGTGGCCACCCCAGAAGAGGCGGCGGCCGTCTGCGGCAAGATTCGCGAGGCAATTGCTGCCGAGCACGGACCAGAAATCGCCGATGCCACCCGAATTCTTTATGGCGGTTCGGTTAAGGCCAATAATGTGGCTGGATTCCTTCGTAGCAACGATGTAGACGGTGTTTTGGTTGGCGGAGCCAGCCTGGATGCCGAAGAGTTCAGCGGTATTGCTCGTTTCCAGAAGCACATCGCTCTATAATTTCGTAGAACCCTAATTTAAAGGACTTATAACAATGGCAGCGCTACAGATCGCACTTCACGTGCTCCTAGCAATCACCAGCCTTTTGCTGACCCTAATGATTTTGCTTCACAAAGGTCGCGGTGGCGGTCTTTCTGACATGTTCGGTGGCGGCGTTAGCAGCACCATGGCTTCCTCTGGTGTGGCCGAGCGCAACCTGAACCGAATCACCATCATTCTTGGTGTGGTTTGGGTTGTGGTAATTATCACCCTTGGTCTTTTCAACCGTTTCAACCTCGTTGGCTAATTAGAGACCATGAGTACCGGGGGATCAGCAATACGAGGTTCGCGCGTTGGTGCGGGCCCAATGGGCGAGCAAGATCGCGGATTTAAGGCCGAGCGAATCACTGTTAGCTACTACTGCTCTGCGGGTCACGAATACAGCCCCCAGTACGCAGCGAATGTAGATGCCGCTGAAATTCCAGAACTAATCGACTGCCCAAACTGTGGTTTGCCAGCCGGCCAAGACAAGGCCAACCCGCCAATCGTTCACAAGCACGAGCCTTACAAGACTCACCTTGCGTATGTAAAGGAGCGTCGTACCTCGGCGGAAGCAAAAGAGTTGCTAGAAGAAGCAGTCGCTGCAGTTCGTGAGCGTCGCATTCGTCTTGCCGAAGAAGCAAAGATTGCCGCAAAGGAAGCAGCCAAGGCTGCAACCAAGAAGGCAAGTGCGGCAGCCAAGGCAGCTACTAAGCCAGCAGCAAAGTCAGCAGCGAAGCCTGCGGATAAGGCTGAGGCTAAAGAAGTTAAGAAGGCTCCCGCAAAAGTCCCTGCTAATCCGGTGGCTAAAGCCACTGCCAAGCCGGCAGCTAAAGCAGCAGTAAAGCCGGTCGCGAAGGCCGCCGCGAAGCCAGCCAAAAAGAAGTAATTAAACTTTTAGCAACCAAAAACTTTGGTGCCTGCGGTTGAATCTATAAACCACTGAGTCAGAACCTTGCCGTGCACTCGGCCAACCGGAAGATCTTCAGGCTGATCGCCCATCGCCACGGAAACAGCATCCTGTTTATCCGCTCCCGCAACCACAAACCAAACTTCATCGGCAGAGTTGATTGCTTCATAGGTGAATGACAATCGCTGCGGTGGTGGCTTTGGTGAATCTTCTTCGGCGGTAATCCACAGTCCGGTTTTTGGAAGCGGCTTTCCAGGGAACAGGCTCGCGATGTGGCCATCCGGACCCATTCCTAGCAACACGATGTCAAAGTTTGGTTTAACGGTCTCAACGTGGGCGGCAAATTCTGCAGCAGCTTGCTGCAGGTCTAGACCGTTTTCGGCTGACGGAAACTCATGAATCTTTGAAGTGTCTAGTTTCAAGTGCTTTAGCAAGGCATTCTTAGCCTGAAGTGCATTTCTTTCTGAGCTATCGGATGCAACGAACCGTTCATCGCCCCACCAAAAATGTACTCGAGTGAAGTCAATAATGGTGTGAGTCGGATTAGCCCAGAGCGAGGCCAGGGTAGCGATACCAACGGTGCCACCGGTAAGCACCAGGTTAACCTCATCCTTATCGGCAAGCAGCGAAGCTAACTTCTCAATAAGTTTTGCCGCTGTGTTTTCGGCAACTGAATTGATGTCGCTGAAACGATTTACTACCGTCTTACTCAATTACTTCTTCTTTGCTGTGGCACCAAAGCTCTTGGTGATCACTTCGCCGAATAGGTCATCTGGGTCAAGGCGACGAAGGTCTTCACTCAAACAATCGCGCAGACTGCGGCGAGGCAGTGAGATCTCGCGAGTTGGCTGCGACGGCTGAATCAAAACTGCCTTGTCCAGGATGTCGCGGTTGATCTCAACATCGCCAGACTTACGAATCAACTTGATGCTCTTGATTACGTTTACCGATCTTGCCGGGGTAGTGCGAACGATCTTTACTTTGATCTTGAGTTTCAATTCCAACCAGGCAGCTAGAAGATCAACACTCGGCGAATCGTTTGAACCAACAATTTCTGCTCCAAGCACCTTGTCATAAGGTGGCTGGTCTAGCATCGTTGCCAGCTGAGTGCGCAGTACGGTCAGGCGAGTCCAGGCAAAGTCGCTGTCACCTGGTTCGTAAGTCTTGGCCAGGTTTCTGAAGTGAGCACGCGCGTCTTTTTGGCTCAGTGCATCGGTAATGCGGCGGGTGGCAATGCGACCAATCGCAGACTGAGCTGCATTCTTTGGCGCCTCACCAGGCCACCAGGCAACCACCGGTGCATCTGGCAGAAGCAATCCGGTGACCAAACTTTCTGGATCACTTGCGGCTTCACCGTAAGCACGAAGCACGATTACCTCGGAAGCACCGGCGTCGCCACCAACACGAATCTGGGCGTCTAGCTTGGCATTCTTCTTGCTGGTGCTGTTGTCATCTGCAAGAACAATGATGCGGCAAGGGTGCTCGCGCGATGCATCGTTAGCTGCCTTGATAGCAGGTTCAATGCCCTTGAAGTCTGTTTCAATAACCAAGGTCAGCACACGACCAAGCGCCACTACGCCGCCCTGTTCACGAATCTGAACGATGCGCTTTGAGACCTTGCTGATGGTGGTGTTTTCAAGATCAATGATCACGGAATTCTCCATTCACGGCCATCGCGGGCCATCATTTCATCAGCTGAACTAGGGCCCCAAGTTCCGGGACGGTACTGCTCAGGCTTGCCCTTCTTTTCCCAGAAGCTCACGATTGGGTCAAGAATTTTCCAAGAAAGCTCTACCTCTTCGTGACGAGGGAACAGCGGAGGATCGCCAAGTAGCACGTCAAGAATCAGACGCTCGTATGCCTCTGGGCTGGCCTCAGTAAACGCGTGTCCGTATCCAAAGTCCATGGTCACATCGCGAACCTGCATGCCAACACCCGGAACCTTTGAGCCAAAGCGAATTGTGATGCCTTCGTCTGGCTGCACGCGAATCACAAGTGCATTCTGACCAAGTGCGCTGGTCTGGCTCTCGGCGAAAAGCTGCTGCGGTGCACGCTTGAATACCACTGCGATCTCAGTCACGCGGCGACCAAGACGCTTACCTGCGCGTAGGTAGAAAGGAACTCCCGCCCAACGACGAGTATTGATGTCTAGGCGCATAGCAGCGTAGGTTTCCGAAACAGACTTAGGGTTCATTCCTTCTTCGTCAAGGAATCCAGTCACCTGTTCGCCACCCTGCCAACCACCGGCGTATTGACCGCGAGCGGTGTGCTTGGCCAAATCCTTTGGAACGCGAACTGCTGAAAGAACCTTTTCCTTCTCGGCACGCAAATCTGCTGCATCAAAAGAAACAGGCTCTTCCATTGCTGTCAAAGCAAGCAACTGCAATAGGTGGTTCTGAATTACGTCGCGTGCGGCACCAATGCCGTCGTAGTATCCTGCACGGCCGCCAACACCAATGTCCTCTGCCATGGTGATCTGCACGTGGTCAATGTAGTTAGAGTTCCAAAGCGGCTCAAACAACATGTTGGCAAAACGCAGGGCAAGAATGTTTTGAACCGTTTCCTTGCCAAGGTAGTGATCGATGCGGAAGACAGAATCAGGTGGAAACACCGATTCAACAACGTCGTTAAGTTCACGGGATGACTCAAGGTTGTGACCAAAAGGCTTCTCGATGACCACGCGACGGAATTCATCTGGCTGAGCGTCGGCAAGACCAGACCGCTTTAGCTGCTGACAAACCTGAGCAAAAGCCTTTGGTGGAATTGAAAGATAGAACGCGTGATTTCCGTTGGTACCAACCTTGGCGTCAAGCTCATCGATGGTTGCCTTGAGGCGATCAAAAGCAGCATCGTCATCAAACTCACCCGAAACAAATCGTATGTTTTCTGACAGCTGCTTCCAAACTGCTTCGTTCCAAGGCGTGCGGGCGTACTGCTTGACGGCCTCTTTCACAACCTTGCCGAAGTCTTGGTTCTTCCAGTCACGACGAGCGAAACCAACCAATGAAAATCCAGCTGGCAGCAAACCACGGTTTGCAAGGTCGTAAACCGCAGGCATTAACTTTTTGCGAGACAAGTCGCCAGTGACGCCAAAGATCACCAAGCTGCTTGGACCGGCGATGCGGTTTAAGCGGCGATCATCGGGGTCGCGCAGCGGATTGTTGTTCGCCGAAATTCTGCTCATAAAGATTGCGTCTTTCTAGATTGCGTTCTTAATTGCGGCAATTCCCGCCTTGGCCTCGGCCAGGGTAAGAGTAAGCACCGGACGACCAAGTGCGCCAAGCACCTTTGCGTCACCGGCTGCCTGAGAAGCGATTAGTTCACCAAAGGTAAAGTCGCGCCCCGGTACGGCAATATCCTGCTTGGCTTGCGAAACGATCTGCAGGTAAACGCCCTGACGCGGACCTCCCTTGTGGTACTGACCGGTTGAGTGCAAGAAACGAGGTGCCCAACCAAAGGTGACCGGACGACGAGTCTTGTTAGCGAACAAGTCGCGCAACTCGGCTGCTTCTGAGACAGATGTGCGGTCTAGATAAGCGTGAATCGAGAGATAACCTTCGTCGTCATCAAGTTGCGCAAGCAGCGCCTTGATTGCATCGGCAACTGAGGTTCCAGAAATCTGAAGTTCAGTCGCGCGAACCTCAACGTTTGCATCGGTGAATAGTGGGGCAATCACGGCGTCGCGCTGTTCAAGCATTCCGCGGGCCGCGATTTTTGCTGATTCAACGTCAGGCTGGTCAAATGGATTGATGCCAATCAGGCGGCTAGCAACCACGGTTGCATATTCCCAAAGCATGAACTGTGCACCAAGTGATCCAGACACCGATACCGCGTCACCGGCAACCGGCTTTGCGTCAGCCTGCACGTGCACTGCTAGCAAGTCGGCAAGACCGGAGTGCAGTTCAGCGCTTTTTGGATCCAGCACAACGGGAAGCACGCCCTTTGACTGCTTACCAGTGGACTCGGCGATTAGTTGTTCGGCCCAGTCGCCGAAGCCAACTATCGCAGTGCCATCGGCAACCACACCGATTTTGTCGCGGTTACCCATTTCACCTGGGGTGCGTGCGAGTGCGGCACCCAGAATCAAACCAGGGTTGTCGGCAGAATCGGCAGCCAAAACCTTTGAGGCTTCCTGTGCGTCCTTAAGCAGGGAAGCGATGTCGGCACCGGCAAGTCCTGATGGAACAATTCCAAAGGCAGTAAGCGCTGAGTAGCGTCCGCCAACGGTTGGGTCTGCGTTGAATACGCGGTAACCATCGGACTTTGCAGCTGCTTCCATTGGCGAGCCCGGATCGGTAACCACCACGATGCGATCGGTCTTGTCGATGCCGGCATCAGTGAAGGCCTTTTCGAATATGCGCTTTTGTGAATCGGTTTCAACGGTTGAGCCAGATTTTGACGAGACGATGATTGCGGTCTTATTTAGATCGCCAGCCAAAGCTGCGCCAACCTGATCTGCGTTGGTTGAGTCAAGAACCACCAACTCAACGCCTGCAGTGCGCGTGATTACCTCAGGAGCCAAAGATGATCCACCCATGCCGCAAAGCACAAAGCGCGTTACGCCCTTGTCGTTGAATTCTTGCTTGAGCGCGAGCACTGATTCAACCAGGGGAGCGGAGTCAAAAGCAGATTCAACCCAGCCCAAACGAATTGAGGATTCTGCTTCGGCTTCCTTGCCCCACAGGGTGAAATCCTTTGCAGCAATTCGGCTGGCAACCTTGTCGGCTACGAGTTCGTCGATTGAGTTGGCAACCGCGGCAGCCGCAGTGCCCGCTACAACAACCTTTAGCGCCATTAGTTTGCCGCCTTCAAAGCGGTGTCAACGGTGTCAACAAGTTCGCCCCAGGAAACAATGAACTTCTCAACGCCTTCGTCTTCAAGCAACTGGGTTGCATCGTCAAGTGAGACTCCAGCTGCAGCAACCGCTGCTAGAACATCGCGTGCAGATTGGTATTTGTTGGTGATTGACGCGGCTGGCACATCACCGTGATCGTAAACAGCTTCCATTGTCTTTTCGGGCATGGTGTTTACCAACTGTGGTGCCACTAGTTCAGTCACATAAAGAGTGTCAGGAAGTGCAGGATCCTTGACGCCGGTTGATGCCATTAGTGGGCGCTGAACGTTTGCTCCGGCAGCTGCCAACTCTGACCAATCTGAAGTTGCAAACTGTTGCTCAAACACTTCGTAAGCCAAGCGAGCGTTAGCAAGTGCAGCCTGGCTCTTTAGCTCTGGCTTACCGGCAGCCTCAAGACGCTTGTCGATTTCTGTGTCAACGCGTGACACGAAGAATGAAGCAACAGAGTGAATCTTTGAAATGTCGTGGCCGTTTGCTTTGGCCTGCTTAACACCTGCAATGTAAGCGGCAATAACTTCACGGTAACGAGCAAGCGAGAAAATTAAAGTCACGTTAACGCTGATACCCTCGGCGATAACCGCGGTGATTGCTTCAAGGCCAGGCTTGGTAGCAGGAATCTTGATCATTACGTTTTCGCGATTTACAGCGGCAAACAATTCCTTTGCCTGCTTGATTGTTCCAACAGCATCGTTTGCTAGACCTGGCTCAACCTCAATCGATACACGGCCATCGAAACCATTTGACGAAGCGTACACACCTGCAAAGATGTCACACGCATCAGCAACATCTTTGGTGGTGATAGCAAAAATTGCAGAGGTTGCATCGGCACCAGCGGCGGCAAGTTCGGCAACCTGCGACTGGTAGCCCTCACCCTTTGCTAGTGCGCCAGCAAAAATCGTTGGGTTGGTGGTCACACCAGAAACAGAACGGTTGGTGATTAGGTCCTTCAAGCTGCCAGATGTGATTCTTGAACGTGACAAGTCGTCAAGCCAAATACTGACGCCGTTTGCTGCAAGTTGAGCTAGTGGGTGTGCTGACATTGGTATTTCTCTTTTCTCTAGGCTCGACTGATTACAGTGCAGCGATGGTTGATTTTGCGGCTGAAACAACTGCCTCTGCAGTCATGCCAAATTCACGGTAAAGAGTCTTTGCATCTGCAGAGGCTCCGAAGTGCTCGATTGAAACGCTCTGACCAAATGGGCCTACGTACTTGTTCCAACCAAGCGAAAGGCCGGCTTCAACGGAAACCTTTGCCTTAACTGCGGCGGGAAGGACCTGTTCGCGGTAGGCAGCAGGCTGCTCGTCGAACCACTCAAGACACGGCGCAGAGACAACTCGAGTTGCAACACCAGCAGCCTCAAGCTGCTGACGAGCGGCAACTGCGATCTCAACTTCAGAACCGGTAGCAATCAAAATGACTTCTGGCTTTCCGTTGGCAGCTTCAAGAAGTGTGTAGGCACCCTTTGCGGTGTTCTCTGCACCTGCGTAAACAGCGCCAGTCTCATCGGCCTCGCCGCGTGCGTAAACCGGAAGGTTCTGTCGGCTAAGTGCCAAGCCCGAAGGACCCTGGCGACGCTCAAGCACAGTCTTCCAGGCATAAGCAGTCTCATTGCCGTCTGCAGGACGAACGATGTCCAGGTTTGGAATTGCGCGCAAGGTGGCAAGCTGTTCAATTGGTTGGTGAGTTGGACCATCTTCGCCAAGCGCTACTGAATCGTGAGTCCAAACAAAGATTGAAGGAACACCCATCAGCGCTGCAAGACGAACCGCTGGTCGCATATAGTCACTGAAGATCAAGAAAGTTCCGCCGAATGCTCGGGTGTTTCCGTGCAGAACGATTCCGTTAAGGATTGATCCCATCGCGTGTTCGCGAATACCAAAGTGAAGTACGCGACCAAACTTGTCGCCGCTCCACTCGTGAGTTGACCACTCTGCTGGAACGAATGACTTTGCACCGGAGATCGTGGTCATGTTTGAGTCTGCAAGGTCGGCTGATCCACCCCAAAGCTCTGGCATAACCTCGGCAATCGCGTTGATCACCTTGCCAGATGCAACGCGAGTAGAAATTGAGCTGCCGCTTTCGAACTTTGGCAGCGCTGCTTCTAAACCTGATGGGGCAGCACCCGAAACAACGCGGTCCAGCAATTTCTTCTTGTCTGGGTTCTCTGACGCCCAGGCATCAAACGACGCCTCCCACGCCGCACGCGCCTTGTCGGCGTGCGCCTGGTAGCCGCGGGTGTGAGAAATGACTTCTGGTGAAACTTCAAAAGTCTTCTCTGGATCAAAACCAAGAGCGCTCTTCAATCCAGCAAGTTCTTCGGCACCAAGAGCAGAACCGTGAATCTTTCCGGTGTTCTGCTTCTTAGGTGAAGGCCAACCAATGATGGTGCGCAAGGTAATAAGCGAAGGCTTATCGGTTACCGACTTTGCCTTTTCAATGGCAGCATAAAGTTCCGCAATGTCTTCGACATAGTTTCCGGTTTTCTTCCAGTCAACTACTTGAGTGTGCCAACCGTATGATTCGTAGCGCTTTGAAAGGTCTTCAGTGAAGGCAATGTTGGTGTCGTCTTCGATTGAAATCTGGTTTGAGTCGTAAATCACAACTAGGTTGCCAAGCTTTTGGTGCCCGGCTAGCGATGCAGCCTCTGCGGTGACACCCTCTTGCATGTCACCGTCACCGGCGATCACGTAAACAAAGTGATCGAATGGTGACTGACCCTCAGGAGACTGTGGATCAAATAGTCCACGCTCAAAACGTGCTGCGTAAGCAAAGCCGGTTGCCGACGCTAGACCCTGACCAAGCGGGCCGGTGGTGATTTCAACACCTTTGGTGTGACCGTACTCAGGGTGACCAGGCGTGGCCGAACCCCAAGTGCGAAGAGCCTTTAGGTCATCGAGCTCCAAGCCGTAGCCGTGTAGGTACAACTGGTTGTAAATAGTCAGCGAGCTGTGGCCCACAGAAAGGATGAAGCGGTCGCGGCCCAACCATTTGTCGTCCTTTGGATCGTGACGCATCACCTTGTTGAACAATAGGTATGCAACCGGAGCCAGGCTGATTGCCGTGCCAGGGTGACCATTGCCAACCTTCTCAACGGCGTCTGCAGCCAAGATACGAGCGGTATCTACCGCTTTTGAGTCCAATTCGGTCCACTGAAGTGCTGACAAGGGATTCTCCTCTGAATTAATAGCGTTATTACAAGAGTTATGTTTTGTTATGGCTTCATTGCCGCTATAACGGTGAATTGAAAGGCTAGAACATCCCTGCTGGCCAGATTCCGTATGGGTACGAGTCTACACGCCAAGGGTTTTGCCGATGGTAGCGAATCGACGGTTCGCGAGCATTTAGACTTATTCAAGATGGCAAATCAGACCAAAACCCCCGATAACCAAGGCTCGACTGCGGCTAAGGCTGGTTTTGGCGTAAAAGCTAGGGGATACTTGGCCCTAACCAAGCCCCGAGTCATTGAATTACTGCTAATTACCACTCTTCCAACCATGATTTTGGCCCAAAATGGCCTACCTGACCTATGGCTGGTGCTGGCGACCCTCATCGGTGGTGCTTTTAGCGCTGGATCGGCCAATGCTTTTAACTGCGTTTACGACACCGATATCGACAAGCTCATGGGTCGCACTAAGAACCGCCCGCTAGTCACCGGGGTACTCAACGTTCGTGAGGCCGTTGTTTTCTCAAGTTTGCTTGGTCTAGTCTCAGTGGTTTGGCTGGGCCTAATGGTCAATTGGCTGGCTTCGCTGATTTCTTTGGCCGCGCTGCTGTTTTACGTGTTCATCTACACAATGGTGCTAAAGCGCCGCACCCCACAGAACATCGTCTGGGGAGGAGCCGCCGGTGCAGCACCGGTCATGATTGGTTGGGCTGCTGTCACCGGTGAAGTATCGGCCGCGGCCTGGGTGCTTTTCATTGTTATTTTCTTGTGGACTCCGCCGCACTATTGGCCGCTGGCGGTCAAGTACCGTGCCGACTACGAGTTAGCAAAAGTTCCAATGCTTCCGGTGGTTCGTTCAACCAAAACAGTGGTTCAGCAAATTTTGATTTACGCGTGGGCAGTTGCCGCGGCAACTTTGCTTTTGATTCCGATTGCCAACATGGGTTGGATATATTCAATTACTGCAATAGCAACCAGTGCCTGGTTCTTAATTTCGGCGCATCGGCTTTACCGCGAGGGGCAGTCGGGCGAACTAGCTAAGCCAATGAATTTGTTCCAC
>JBDLVL010000004.1:0-5823 GCA_039804765.1 Actinomycetota bacterium
TTTATCGGCCAACATTTTTGCGTAGTTTGCATTTGATTCAACACCGCTGTGCACCGCAAGAAGATTTGCGTCAAAGCCAGGCTTTGAAACAAACGCAAGAATGTTTCCGGTCTTTGGATCCAGCGCAACAACCGCACCCTTCATTTTGCCAAGTGCATTCCAAGCAGCTTTTTGCACAACCGGATCAATGGTCAACTCAACTGACGCACCTTGTACCGGATTACCCGATAGCAACGCAGAAATTTGTTCGAAGAACTGCGAGGAGTTTTTACCGGTTAGGTAAGAACCCATTGCAGATTCAATTCCAGTTGAACCCTGATACAAACTAAAGAAACCGGTGACCGCCGAATACATTGGGTCTGCGTACTTGCGCTGGTACTGGTAAATGTCTTGAGTGCGAACAGATTCTGCAATTGGTTGACCATCAACCAAAATTGCACCGCGCTGAGTCTTGTAAGAGTCGTAAGCGCTACGCACATTGTGTTGGTCTTGCGAAAGCGAATCAACCGCAAAAATCTGAATCACAGTGGTGGCTACGAAGAGGCTGGCAAACATTGCAAAGATGAGCAGACTCACGCGCTTGAGTTCACGATTCATTACTTCACCTCTGCCACGTATTTATCGCCAGAGCCAATGCTGTCTGAAATTCTTAGCAGCACACCAACGATGATCCAGTTGGCAAGCAGTGACGAACCACCGGCGGCAAGCAGCGGAGTGGTAAGACCGGTAAGTGGAACCACGCGAGTAACTCCACCAATCACGATGAAACACTGCAATGCAATTACAAAGCTCAGGCCGGTGGCAAGTAGCTTCGAGAAATCATCGGGGTGATTAAAACCAATGCGCATTCCGCGCGAAACGAACAATAGATACATGATCAAGATCGCGAACATGCCAACCAGGCCAAGCTCTTCGCCAAGCGACGCGATGATGAAGTCCGATTCGGCCAGCGGAACCAGGTGAGGGATGCCACCGCCAAGACCCGTGCCCAACAGGTTGCCGTGGGCCATGCCGAAGATGCCCTGGGCTAACTGGTAGCTGCCGCCAACGGCGTCGTAGTTTTTGCTGTCGAACGGGTTGAGCCATGAATCGATTCGGCCGCTGACGTAGCCCATTAGGCGGCTGGCCACCAGGGCGCCGGTTAAGAACATGGTTAGGCCAACCACCACGTAGATGGCACGGCCGGTGGCCACGTAAACCAGCACGATAAAGAGGCCAAAGTAAAGCAGTGAGGTACCAAGGTCGCGCTGCAGGATCAAAACCAGCAGGCTGGCGGCCCAAATCACCAGGATTGGGCCCAATTCACGGGCGCGCGGGATGCGCATGCCCAGAATCTTGCGGCCGGTTAGCGCCAGGGATTCGCGGCGAGTAACTAGGTAGCCAGCAAAAAAGACGGTCAGGGCAATCTTGGCAAGCTCGCCCGGCTGGAAGGTGAACGGGCCAATGCCAATCCACAGGCGGGCGCCGTTAATGCTGCGGCCAATGAACGGCAAGCTTGGCGCAAGCAACAGCGCAATACCAATCACCATAGATACGTAAACGTAGCGGCGCAGGAAAAGATGCGACGGCACGTAGATGATCACGACTGCGGCCACGGCCATTGCAATCATGGTCCACACGATTTGCTTCACACCAAAAAGCTCAGTGCCCGAATTCGCAAGTGTGCCAAGGTCAAGACGATAAATCATCGACAGCCCAAGTGTGTTCAGCACAACGGCAATCGGCAAAATCATTGGGTCTGCTTCACTGGCACGACGACGCAAAATAAAGTGAATCGCAAATGCAAACAGCGTTGGTGGCACCCAGTACATCAAAAGTTCCGGCGTAAGAATTTCCAACACCGATAGTTGTATCTGCGCAAGCTCGAATGCGTATAGACCAACGGCAAACAACAAAAGCAGGAATTCAATGTTGCGGTTGCGCGGAATTACTCGAACGATTTTAGGAAGGCTGATGCTTGCGGTATCGGTCATTTGTTTGAACCCGCCTCAAGAAGTTTCACAATGCGTTCCGCATCTTGCAATGACTCTGCGCTGATGGTGCGCTCAACCAGGTTGAGTTGATAGGAGTTGAGGTCAGTAAGAAGTAGATCGGTGTCTTGGTATGGTGACGAAAGTCGCAATGGACCAAGCGCTTCCTTCACGCCCTTGAAGATAACAACCTTGTCGTTTTGCGCACCAATGTAGTAGCGGTGCTGAGTGAAGTCGTAGGCCCACAAGATTCCGGCAACCACGAGGGCTGTCATTGCAAGCAGTGTGATCAACTGGCGAATGCGGCGCCACCAAATGCGGCGCTTGGTTTCGCGCAAGAATTTCTCTAGGTAATCGTCTGAGCCCGGTAGGTAACTCTCGGCATCGTCAACCTTGCGCAAAAGTTCAAACAGGTTAAGCGGGTTAAGAATCTTAAGAGTGCGGCTGCCCTTGCGTTCCTCGATCACAACATCGTTTGCGGCCGAACCAACAAAGCGAGCGCTTGGTTCAAAATCTGTTTGCAATGCTGAATCAATTACGTCAACCACAACAACGGTCACGTTGTCTGGTGCACCAAACTCAAGTGCCTCGCCAACTAGTAGCTCAGTTGCTTCCTTGGAATCCATCTTGCTAAGCAGAATGCGCTCGGCGATCTCTGGTGGCACCACCCCGGAAAGCCCGTCAGAACAAAGCAACCAGCGGTCGCCAGCCTTGGCGTCCATTGAGAAACTGTCTACATCTGGAAACTCTTCAACGTCACCAAGCACGCGCATCAAAACTGAACGACGTGGGTGAACTAACGCTTCTTCGGCGGTGATGCGACCAGTGTCAACCAAACGCTGAACAAACGTGTGGTCGCTGGTGACCTTTGAAACTTCACCATCGCGAGCAAGATAAATTCGCGAGTCACCAATGTGACCAATCGTCACGCGATCGCGAGTGAAAACAATTCCGCTAAAGGTTGTGCCAAGACCAGAAAGTTCCGGGTGCTGTTGCGCAGTTGAACCAAGAAGTGTGTTGGCTTCCCAAATCACATCAATCAGCGCTTTAGATGCTTCTTCTGTTGAATCGTAAACGCGATCAACGTTGGCAACTTTTTGTGTGGTTAGTGCTGATGCAATGTCACCACCAGCGTGACCACCCATGCCGTCGGCAACGAAGAATAGGTTGTAACCGGCATAACCAGAATCCTGATTGCTTGCGCGAATGCGACCAATGTCGGATGCCGCAAAGCTAACAGTCTTGATTGCCACTTATTAGACCCTAGGCTCGCAACTCAAAAACAGTTTTGCCAACGCGAACCGGAGTATTTAGTTTCACAACCGCTGGTGTGCCAACGCGTGAACCATCTAGGAAAGTTCCGTTGGTTGAATTCAAATCTTGAATCAACCAGTCGTTGTTAATCAAAACAAGTTTGGCGTGGTGAGTTGATGCGAACTCGTCATCAACAATCAAATCTGAATCTTCTGCACGACCAATGGTTAGCTCGCGACGATCAAGTGCAATGTTGTGTCCGGTGCGATCACCTTCAACGATTACAAGCTTGGTTGCGTTGCTGCCGTTTGGTTCCATCACAAGTGAGCCAGGTGCGTTCGGAGCTATGGGTGCTGAAACAACCTGCGGCGCATTTGCAGATGCAACGCGGCTAACAACTTTTTGGCCGAATAGGTCGGCGCGGATCACAGAGATGATGTTGAAGATGAAAATCCAAAGCACCACCACGAAACCGGTGCGCACAAGAAATAGGGCTAACTCGCTCATTCACTTACCGCCATGTCGTTGTTAATTGTTCGCGCAACCACTTTGAACACAAAGGTATGGGTGCCGGCTTGAATTTGGGTGTCGCCCTGGATTGCGACCTCTGTGATTGGGCGGCCGGCGATGCGGGTGCCGTTGGTGCTCTTCAGGTCTTTGGCGGCTGCGTTGCGACCGTCCCAAATAATGGCAAAGTGCTGGCGGCTCAGGCCGGTGTCTGGAATCTGGATATCGGCGCTCACATCTCGGCCGATCGTGGTCTGGCCCACCTTCAAGATGAAGCGCTGGCCGTTGACTTCAAGGGTCGGCAGCCACTCGATTTCGTGGTTTTGGGTGTTTGATCGCACCGATACCTGGCCCAGGTTCAGGCTTGAGTCCTCGATTAGCTTGATGGCTAGTGCTGCCCCGAACTGAAAACCCTGCTTTTTGGCGTGTTTTGTGGCCAAATCGGTCAATTCGGTGATCAAAGAGTCGCCAAGGGCCGCCATCCGCTTGAAATCAGGGGTTGAGAGGCTCACGGTGAAGGTATTTGGGGCCAAAATGCGGTCGCGGCTAAGAATTGAGGCCTTTGAGTCCATTTCGGCACGAATGTGGCCGCTGATTTCTACCGGCTGGAGCTCCGACTTAAAGGTCTTTGTGAAAGCGCCGTTAACGACCCTTTCCAATCCTTTTTCGAAGTTATCCAAGAAGCCCATTCGAAAAGTTTACTTGCGAGCGCCCTAATCTTGGGCCCCGGTAGGGTTCAACACCGATATGGTTTTCTGGCAATTGCCTGTGCGGTCAGTAGGAGGAACCTGAGTTTTCCGACCTGGCCTCCGAAAATTTTCTAAATTGAAAGAGTTCCACTTCCTCCTAATTTGAACCCCGATACAAAGGATTTAAAAATGACCAAGAACTTCAAGCGCGGAGCAGTCTTCGCAGCATCAGCTGCAGCGATTCTGTCAATGACCGTTGCAACCCCATCTTTCGCAAAGGGCCACGGCCCTCGTGGTCCGCAAGTTTCAGCATCATCGGCAAGCACCGCACAGGTTGAGCGTCCGGAACGCGTTGCCCACATTCACGCATCACTGCCAGTAACAGTGACTGCAATTCCAACAACCGTCACCAAGGTTGGCCAGATTGTTCGCGGTGCAAAATTTGTTGCTTACAAGTTGGCCGATGACGCAACTGCAATTCCTGCAACACAACCAACTACCGGCGGCAAGCCATCAAAGGTTGACGCAATTGTTGGCACCGATAACGTAGTTCGCTATGCCTTAGAAATTGATGCACCTGCAACATCATCTACAGCACGCTATGCAATTTACAACGCAGCTGGTGTTGGTGCGTTTGTAACCGTCACTACTGACTCAGCTGGCGTTGCAACTGCAACAACATCTGCAGCACTTACCACCGCTTACGCTGAACCAACTAAGCCAGCGTTTGGCGAAGGTAAAGGCGTAAAGGGTGATCGCGGCGATCGTCGTGAACACGGCAAGATGGGTCGCGGTCCAATCGGACTAGCGCCCCTAGCTCCACCTGCACAGTAAAACTTATTCATCGAATTCCCTCTCTCCCCGAAAAGCAAAAATCCCCACCATTGTGCCGGTGGGGATTTTTGTTTTAAGTTTTTTATTTAGCCAACTTGTTCAACACTGCGCTTGCCACGAGTGTGCGAATCCTTGTGCTCTGAGTGCTTAGGGTCTGCGTAGCAGGTGTCGCAAAGCAAAATCAGATCCTTGCAACCAGCGTGCGAACAGTTGCGGAAGGCATTGGTTGCTCCGCCACAACCCTCGCACTCACCAATTACCTTGGTCTCGTCGCTGAAGTCCTGAACCATGCGATCATCAAAAATGTAGAGCGAGCCTTCCCAAAGACCAGAGTCCTTGAACTTCTCGCCGTAGCGAACGATGCCGCCATCGATTTGGTACACCTCTTTAAAGCCACGGTTGATCATTACCGCAGACAAGATCTCGCAACGAATACCGCCGGTGCAGTAGGTGACGATTGGCTTGTCTTTCAGGTGGTCATACTTGCCGCTCTCTAGCTCGGCAACAAAGTCGTGTGAGGTTTGAACGTCAGGCACAATCGCGTTCTTGAACTTGCCAATGCGAGCCTC
>JBDLVL010000005.1:0-9158 GCA_039804765.1 Actinomycetota bacterium
TCCCAGTAGAAATTACTGTTTACGAAGACCGTTCATTCACATTCGTTCTAAAGACTCCACCAGCAGCTGAGCTAATCAAGAAGGCAGCTGGCGTAGCAAAGGGTTCAGCAACTCCTCACACTGTGAAAGTTGCAACCTTGTCAAAGGACGCGCTTTACAAGATTGCCGAGCAGAAGATGGCAGACCTAAACGCTAACGATGTTGATGCAGCTGCAAAGATCATCGCTGGTACTGCACGCTCAATGGGAATCACCACCGAGGCCTAATAAACCTCATCCACTAAGTCGTGGGAGTACCGTGCGCGGTACGTTGACCACAACTGTGACCAATTAGAAAAGGAACAACAGCATGGCAAAGCGCTCAAAGGCTTACATAGCAGCCGCCAAACTTATCGAAGAAGGCAAGCTATACACTCCAGCTGAAGCAGTAGCGATCATTCGCGAGACTGGTTCAAAGAAGTTCGACTCAACCATCGAGGCTGCATTCAAGCTCGGTGTTGACCCTCGCAAGGCAGACCAGATGATCCGTGGAACAGTTTCACTTCCACACGGAACTGGTAAGACTGCACGCGTTATCGTTTTCGCAACCGGTGCTGCAGCAGATGCAGCTAAGGCTGCAGGCGCTGACGAAGTTGGTGGAGACGAACTTATCGAAAAGGTAGCTGCAGGTTGGACAGACTTCGACTCAGCAGTATCAACCCCAGAACTAATGGGTAAGGTTGGTCGTCTTGGTAAGGTTCTAGGTCCTCGTAACCTGATGCCAAACCCTAAGACCGGTACCGTTACTCCAGACGTTGCGAAGGCTGTAAACGACATCAAGGGTGGACGTATCGAGTTCCGCATTGACAAGCAGTCAAACCTTCACTTCATCATTGGTAAGGCATCGTTCACCAAGGAGCAGTTGGGCGACAACCTAGCTACTGCAATGGACGAGATCCTTCGTTTGAAGCCATCGTCTTCAAAGGGTCGCTACCTAATCAAGGGTGCACTTTCAACCACATTCGGTCCTGGCATCTTGCTAGACACCAACGTGACCAAGGTTGAGTTCTAAACCTTCGAAACATTTTCCGATGAAGGGATCAGATCGAAAGATCTGGTCCCTTTGTCATCGGTGTCAATTTCATTAGGCTAAAAGCCGAACAAACCGAAAGGCGGGATATTGCCTCAGCACGCATTTGGCGCAGCCACACTTCTTGATACGAAAGACCCAATGGGTTTGCGCACCAGCGCACCCCTGCTAGACGCGTGGATCCGCGATATGGAAACCGATAGGTCCCCATTTCAGATCCCTGGCCACAAGGGCCGCACCGATCTGACCGGTGCCATTGTTGATGGTGACATTCCAGTTCTACCCGGCAACCACCCACATAGAATTTCTCCCTCGCTCATTCTTGAAGCCGAGGCACTTGCCGCAAAACTTTGGGGAGCAGAACTTTGCCGTTTTGGAGTAAACGGCTCATCGGGTTCAAATCACGCAGCCGTGATGGCGGTGGCCTCACCTGGCGACAAAGTTATTGTTTCGCGCACACTGCACAAATCAGTTTTGGTGGGCATGGTTTACGCCGGCGTAGTTCCGGTTTGGATTCGCCCAGAGATTAACCCGGCAACGGGCCTGCCGGAGTACCTACCCTCAACGCGCTTGGCCGAGACCATTGCAGCGCACCCGGACGCAAAAGCAGTTCTGATTGGTGAGCCTTCTTACGTTGGCACCATGTCAAACATTCCGCGCTTGTCTAAGGTTTGTCATGACGCTGGCATTCCATTGATCGTTGATGCTGCTTGGGCGGCCCACTATGGCTTCCACCCGGAGCTGCCGAATCACCCGATCGCCGAAGGCGCAGACATTGTGGTGACCAGCGCTCACAAGACCCTGCCTTCTTACTCGCAGGCATCGTTTGTTTTGGTTCGCGACGAATACGTTGACCTTGCACGTTTCAATAAGATGTTCGACTCAACTCAGACCACTTCTATGAGCGGCCGCATTCTTGCGTCTATCGATGCCGCGCGGGCGCTACTTGAACGTCACGGTGAAGAGTTGATTGGTCCGGTTATTGAAGCAACCGAGCGCGGCCGCGCAGCACTGGTTGCCGCCGGCATTGACGTGATTGATGGTGAATACATTGACCCGCTGAAGCTGGTCATTTTGCTGAGCAGTTGCGGTGCCGACGGCACCAAGATCGAAGCCGATTTACTGGCGGCCAACATTGACGTTGAGATGGCTAACCGAGACCTGATCATTCCAATGATCACCTTTGCCGATACTCCGGATCGCATCAATGATCTGGTCAAAAAGATCATTGCGTCGGTACAGGCGCACAAGGGTGAACCGCGTCCCATCGAAATTCTGCCCGCGTTCTCAATTGAGCCAGAGGTCGTGGTTACTCCGCGCGACGCTTTCTTCTCTAGCTACGAGGTGGTTGATGCGAAGGATGCGGTTGGCCGGGTATCTGCCGAAATGATTTGCCCTTACCCACCCGGTGTTCCGGTGCTTTCACCGGGAGAGCGCATCACAGAGGCAGCGCTAAGCGCATTGTTTAGGGCGCGAGACATGGGTGTGCGAATTGCGTTTGTTGCAGACCCTACTTTGCAAACTCTAAAAGTTTTGCCAAAGGAATAATCCACATGGATTCATCAGAAAACATGCCGGGCTGGAAAAAGCGCGTTGCAATTTTCATGACCGGCCAAACAGTCTCTATGTTTGGTTCGTTTTTGGTGCAATACGCAATCATGTGGCACCTCACGCTAACCACCAAGTCTGGTTTGGTATTGGCCCTGGCAGCGATTTTTGGTTTCTTGCCGCAGGCCATCGTTTCAATTTTTGCCGGCGTTTGGGCAGACCGGGTAAATCGCCGGGCGATGATTATCGTTTCTGACTCGGTAATTGCCCTGGCCACTTTAGGTCTTGCACTGCTAATGCTTTCTGGTGTGAGCGATTTGTGGCTGATCTTCTTGGTGATGGCAGTGCGCTCTATTGGAGCTGGAGTTCAGATGCCAGCTGTTTCGGCTTTGCTTCCTCAAATTGTGCCGACAGACAAACTTATGAGCGTCAACGGAATCAACAGCAGCATTCAGTCTGCGCTTGGCCTTCTAGCGCCGGTAGCTGCAGCGGCGGTTTACGCGAACATGTCTATTGTTCCGATTTTCTTCATTGATGTTGTTACTGCGGTGATTGGTATTGGAATGCTCACCCTGATAGCGGTGCCAACCTTGGACCGTGCAGCAAGTGCCGACAAACCTTCTTACTTTGCAGACCTTAAGGACGGCATCAGCTACATCTTTACTCATGACCTTGTGCGCTGGGTGATGGGTATTTTTGCAATCGTATTTCTACTTACCGTGGCACCTTCAAACCTCTCACCACTAATGATCGCGCGAAACTTTGGCACAGAGGTCTGGAAACTAACCGTGCTTGAAGTTTCGTTCAGTGTTGGAATGGCATTAGGCGGTGCGCTGATTGCGGTGTTTGCCAAGAACGTAAACCGCATCTCGATGATTATTGGCACCTCAATGTTTTTTGGGGTGCTTGCCGTTGCGCTGGGATTCACCACAAATCTGATTGTTTACTACGTGCTGTTCTTCATCATTGGTGTGGCAGTGCCATCTTTCTATACCTCGGCGATGACGCTACTTCAGGAGACAGTTGAACCTGAGCGCCAAGGTCGAGTATTCGGCTTTGTTGGAATCGTGATATCGGTTGCGATGCCACTGGGTATGGCAATCCTTGGGCCACTTGCAGATGTGTTCCGAGTTGAAAGCCTTCTAATCATTACCGGAGGGGCGATGGTAGTTGTTGCCGCTGCCGCTACTTTGTTGCCCTCTGGCCGCAAGGCCATTGCCGCTGCTCACGCCTCGACCGGCCAGGCTCAAGTAAGCGCTGACCCTACTTCGCAAACGCCAACAGGCCTACCAATCGACTAATGGCCTTCACGTCTTCAATGTTGTTGAAGCGGGTGCGAATTAACTCTGGCGAGTAAACCAAATAGCTGTTGGTCTTGGCACGCGAAAGTGCAACGTTTAGACGATTGCGATCAAGTAAGAATTCCAGACCACGCGGTGCGTCCTCGGCAGTAGATGCCGCCAACGAAACAATCACAATGTGAGCCTCGCGACCCTGGAACTTATCTACGGTGCCAACTTGAACTTCAGTTAACCCGGCGGCATCAAGTGAATCGCGAATCGCATCAACTTGAGCGTTGTACGGTGCCACAATCAATACCTCATCTTGACCAACCAGCTCAAGGTGCTTTTGAGTAAGCGCCAACACGGCATCAACTTCTTCTGGTGAGTGTGACGAGTTGCCAATGTGCTGGATTGGGTGCAATTCAAAGCCAGGGGTCAGGCCAGTAACTGATTGCTCAGCTGCACTGGTGTGTGAATGCAAACGGTTTTGATAAGACAACCAAGACACTGGTGCATTGACGCTTGGGTGCATGCGGCGAGTTACCTCAACAAAGTAACCGTGCTGAGCATCAAGAATCTGTTGGTCACCCATAAAGTGGCCAAGTGCCGAGTTATCAACGCCTCCAGGGTGCACGGCCTGTACCACCTGAGTTAGTTGCATTGGGTCACCCAGCAAAACCATGTTGGTTGATCCGCCACCAACCGCGATAGCGTCAACCAGCGAGAACTGAGCTGCCTCATCAATAAAGATGTAGTCAAATTCCTCGAGCAAGATATAGCTACTGCAGAAAGTCCAGGCAGTACCGCCAATCACGTAACCGCCGGCCTGCTTGGCTCGCCAGTTTTTCATGACTGAATACCCCGATGGCGTAGTCCACTCACGAGGCGTGCGATCTTCTTTTTTAGGTTGCTTGGCAATGACCGCGCCAGATACCCCGGCGTCGACGCAACCAGCCAACAGGTTCTCAACTGCAGAGTGCGAATTGGCAACCACCGCAATCTTTTTGCCTTGCTCAACCAGGTGCGCAATGGTGCGTGAACCTAGGTAGGTCTTGCCGGATCCCGGGGGGCCCTGGATTGCCAGCACGGTTCGGTGCATTCGTTCAACCGCGTTTATCACCGATGTTAAGTAGTCATCACTCTGGACGGGCATCAGCTCACCATCATCAATCAGCGATGGAGCGCGACGCATCAGTAGATCTAGAGTTGCGTTTCCGGTTGGTGCCTCAAACATTGGTGAGACCCATTCGTTGGCTAGGCCTAGCGCGTTGTCGCGCACGGCATCTTGTTTGCCACCGGCGCGAATAAACAAGTCCTCGAAGATTGCATTTGGCTCGAAGTTGGCATTGGCAATCGTGGTGGTTCGCGAGAAACCAATGCGGTTGCCGTCAATCCAAACCAGGGTGCCTTTATCTAGTTCGTTTTGATTGGCGCCATAACTAAAGCGAACATAAATAGAAGTGCCGGCCTTCAACATGAGCGTCTGGCCAGGGTCAAGCTCGTAGGTGTAATCAAGAGTGATCTTGACGCTTGGGTTTAGGTGCATGCCATCAAAACCACTGGCCTCACGCACACACCCACTTACTACCAGTGCCTTGCGATCGGCGTGCAGGGTTTCGTCTACCGCCTCGCGGCGTAGGTAGCGTTCGCGAAAAGTAATGACTTCTTCGCGTTTGTAATAAAGCACCGAGTGCATAAGTGCTTGCCAAATCTTGGCACGATAATCGGCATGGGTATTTTCACCCCAGCGCCAATCGGCAATTGCCTTTGCCATGTGATCTGTGGCGCGTTGCAGTTCAGCTAATTCGCGCTCGGCCTTGTTGGTTGCGCTGTCTTGGTCTTCTGGGTCAGCGGCCCATTCAGCTTTTTTTCTATCTACCGCCTGGCGGAACTCGCTGTACTTGGCATGAGCCCCGGGCATAGATGAAAGCCATTCGTAAAGTGCCAGGGTTGAGACGCAGTCATCTTCGTTGTAATCGGCAATGGTTTGCAGCACACGCTTTGCCTCAGCCGGGTCTTGCTCAGTTAGTTGGCGGTAGTAGTCGTACTCTTCAATGCTGGAGCCGGCATCAACCACGGTGCTTTTGCGACCAAAATGGTAAAACGCCTCAAGCTTCTTGATTGAGTAGCTTGGCTGGCTAACCATGATGGAACCCTTGACCACTTTATAAAGGTCAATCATTTTGCCCTGACCAATTAGCCAGTCAACTTCTGCCTCCATCACGCCGTGACGAGAAGCCAACTTATTAAGCGCCGTTACCTCGTAAGGCGCGTAGTGATATACGTGAGCGGTTGGGTCAGCTTGCAGTTTGTCATATGCAAACTTAACGAAGTCTGCGAATGCAACCGCCTCTTGCTCGCGATCGTGCGCCCAAAACTCGTGGAACACATTTTCCTTTGAATTTGCATCACGCGTGATTGCGCCAAACAAATACTCCAGCCCGCCCTTTTCTTCAAAGTAAGGGAAGCCCTCCATGTCAAAGAAAATGTCATTTGGCGAAGCAGGTGGCAGTACACCGATTTCAGGATCATCGACCACAACGTACGAGTGCTGACCAGTTTCACGGAAGCTGGTTTGTAGTTTGGCTTGCTTGCGAAGTTTGTCGAAGCTGCCAGGCACAAAGTCGCTAGGGCGCTGGTCGTCGGTAGCGCCAGCAAGGGCGGCCATGGTGGTGATGCCGGCCTTCTTTAGTTTTTCAATCTGCGACTTATTGATGCCGGCAATTTGCACCAGGTGATCAATCTCTTTGCGATTGTGTTCACACAAGTCCGGGTATTCGCAAATAGTGCAAGTGCTTTGTACTTCACAGTGCAATGAAAGGTGCTTGAGTTCAAAGTCACTCAGTTCACCATCGGCAACTTTCTGGAACGCGGCCTCTAGGTACGAGCGCGCCTGGCGCATTGCTGGAACAATCTCACCCTCTTCAAATAGCTCCAGGGTGCGCGAACCAAGAATCAGCCCGTGCAAAGCGTTTGCCTTTAGGCCAAGTGCATCTAGTGCCTCAACGTAAAGTGCAACCTGCAATAAGTAGTGTGGTTTAGCCGAGCTAGCCAACTTGGCATCCCAGGCAATGTAGCCGGCGGCCCCCGCGCGTTCTTTAGAAGGCTTGGCCACGAGCTTTCCCTTTAGGAATTCAAGGTCGTAATCACCGCGAACCAGAAAGTCTGGGCGACCGGTGAATTCGGCAAGGCCGGATCGGTGGCGTAGCGCACCTTGATAGATCACTGGCACCCGTGCGTGCATCAGCGCGACTGTTTCTGCAAAGGTGTCTTTGCCTTCCGGACGCTTGAAGTCGCCTTCGCCCAATGAGGCACGAAGCTCCTCTTCAATCTCTGATTCAAATTTGTCACCGTAGGCCATGGCCAGGGTCTTACCCTCAAGCGCATAAGGCTCAACAAGTGCGCGAACACCGGGCATATCAAGCTCCTTGGCAATTGCCAGCTTGATGCAGTGATCACAGGTTGAGGCGCGCATTAGGTCGCGCGTATTGAAAGCCCAAATGTTTGGGGTGCTGCTGTCGTCTTTTAATTTATACATGCGGATCTCTCCAAGATTTTGTTAGAGCTGGTCGCCCAGCTGTTTTCTTTGTATGGAGATTGTCCCACGACCCACTGACAATTCTTGGTGTCGGCTATAAATACACCTCGCGTCGGTGTCCTATTTTTATCGCCTCAATAATCAGAGCATGGTGGTGAATTTCTGCGATTATTCGGAAGTCGCCGACTCTAAAACTCCAGAAACCCTTGAGCGCGCCACCCAGTGGCTTACCCAATTGATGGGGGTTTGGGTGCTGGCTCAGTCGCAGTAGAAAAACCGCAATCCGATTTCTATTTTTTAGGTCTAGGTCTCTTATTTGGTTTCTTGCTTGTGGGCTTAGTTGAATTAGCCACGCGTCCTTTTTCGATCCCACGTAATACTTCTTCCAAGGTGTAGGTGGGTTGATCCTTACCGCCAGCTGCAAGATATTCCGCCACGGCCTGTTCTGCAAGGATGTGGTCTTCAAGATCCGCTAGGCCTTCGCGAATTAGCTTTGTGACAAAGTAGGTCTTTGTCCTGCCTGAACGCATGGCCATTTGGTCCAAACGCTCATTTAGGTCATCGCTAATTCGAAGAGTCAACATAGCCATAATGGTCTCCTGTATTACGTGTAATACAACGAGGTTATCGAAAACAGTGGATAAGTCAATCCATTTTTTAAAGGGTGGCGAGTACCGCGGCGAGGTCAGCCTTGGTTGGTGGCTCGGCGCCGGCGCGCTCGCAGGTGATTGACGCGGCAATTCCGGCGGTCCACACGAATTCGCGCAATACGTCGTCGCTCAAATTCTGCAGGCGGTCGAACGGGTCCGTGCCCAACGCGTCAACATCAGAAAGCTGACCAAGCAGGTTCGCGCAAAATGTGTCGCCCGCGCCAACTGTGTCAACCACGTTAATTTTGCGCGAAGCCACATCAAAACGAACGCGTGATCCGTCTGCTGCCAATCGGTACACCGATACTCCGTCGCCGCCACGAGTAATGAAAACGTGACGAGCACTCTCGCCAATCCACTTCCAAACCACCTTGTCTACATCTTCACCATCGGCCATGTCGTACAGCCAGTGAATGTCTTCGTCAGAAGCCTTGATGATGTGCGAAATGTCGTTGATGCGTTCAACTCTGAGGCGCTCGTGATTGCGCTCGAAGCCAAGTGCCGGGCGAATGTTTATGTCGTGACTGATGGTCACTGACTTTTGTTTGAAGTGTTCGCGAGCCCAGTCTTCGATTACCAAGTTGCCCGGACCCATTGCCATGGTCAAACAACCAAATTGAATTGCGGTTGCGTGCATGTTTTCCAGATCGGCATCGGTTGGAAGTTCTTCCGGAGTCCAAGCCCAGTCGGCGGTTCCATTTACGTAGAACGCATAACTTGGAACACCTGCGGAATCCAAAGAAATAGTTACCAGCGTGCTCTGCTCACTAGCAGAAATCGCGTGATCCAAGCCAACGTGATTGGCCTCTAGCTTGGCGCGAATGATCTTGCCGAAACCGTCGTTTGAAATGCGGGCAAGAAATTGCTGTGGGGTTCCACGGCGAGCCAGTGCTATTGAGACGTTGGCATTTGCGCCACCTACAATCGCGTGGAACGAACCGGCCTGGTGGCGGTTCTCGAAGAGGTCAATCAGGGCTTCGCCGATTACAAGGATCATGCAAAAAGTCTAGGGGGATAGGCTGGTTGCATGAACAGAATTCCTTTGGCAAACCGTGCGATTGCCCTTCCACT
>JBDLVL010000006.1:0-15635 GCA_039804765.1 Actinomycetota bacterium
CCTGCGATTCCACAGTTCCTAACCTCACAGGGCATGCCTCAGGCTGTTGCCGAAGAGGTCACCGTGGCAGCTGCCGACGGCTTCACCGATGGCATGAAGGCCACCGGTTGGGCAGCGGCAATCTTCTTGCTTTTGGGCCTTGCCTCAACCGTCAACCTGGGCGGCAAGACCAAGCGCGAAAAGAAGGCAGCCAAAGAAAAGGCAACCGCTTAAACCCTAGAATTCAACACCTATAAGGCCTCGCACCCACAGTGCGAGGCCTTATTTATTAGGAGTAAAGTTGCTCCTCGTGAATGAAATTCAGCCAAAACGTTGGTTCCTAGGTAAGCGTCTATCAACAGACAACCTTGAGGGGCAACTTCTTCCTAAAGCAATCGCCCTTCCAATCTTCTCGAGCGACCCACTTTCATCGGTGGCATATGGTCCTCAAGAGCTCTTGATGATCTTGACGCTGGGCGGTGTTTCATTTCTAGCCTTCGCACCTGGCATTGCAACCGTGGTTGTGCTGTTGCTGACCGTAATCATTCTGAGTTACCGCAAGGTAATCAAGGCCTACCCATCGGGTGGTGGTGACTACGAAGTAGCCATGAAGAACCTTGGCAAAAAGCCGGCACTCGTCGTTGCATCGGCCCTCTTGCTTGACTATGTGATGACCGTTGCCGTATCTATTGCAGCCGGTACAGACAACTTAATTTCTGCGTTCCCAAACCTTGACCCATTCCGTGTAGAGATTGCGGTGGGTTTCATTTTGCTTTTGACAGTCATTAACCTGCGTGGAGTTCGCGAGTCGGGCTTTGCATTCGCAACGCCAACTTACATTTTTATCGCAACAGTCTTTTTGATGATTGGCACCGGTGTCTTTAAGCTCTTGAGCGGCGAAACACTGGCAGCACCTTCTGCGCAGTACACGGTTGAGATCCACGACACCGTTGCGCAAACATCGATGGCCGCTTTCATTTTGCTTCTGCTGCGCGCGTTCGCATCTGGTTCGGCCGCTCTGACCGGCGTCGAGGCGATTGCTAATGGAGTGCAGGCATTCCGTAAGCCAAAAATTAAAAACGCTCAAACCACTTTGGTGATGATGGGTGTGGTTGCAATCGCAATGCTGATTGGTGTCACCTCGTTGGCTCTGATCTCAAACGTGCACTACGCCGAGTTCCCTTGTGAGCAACTTCCTGAATGGAAGGATTGCGCTACTGCACCACAGCTTTCAGTAATGGCTCAGATTGGCTCAGCAGTATTTGGCCAAGGATCCGTACTGTTTTATCTTTTGCAGGCAGCCACAGCTGCAATTTTGTTGCTCGCGGCAAACACTGCATTCAATGGCTTCCCGCTACTCTCTTCAGTGTTGGCAAAAGACAAATTTGCACCTAAGGCGCTTATGACTCGCGGTGACCGTTTGGTTTACTCAAACGGAATGCTTTCACTAATGCTTGCCGCCTTGGTAATGATCCTGGGCTTCCAGGCCTCTGTGACCGGGTTGATCCAGCTCTACGTTCTAGGCGTTTTCACCTCTTTCACCGTTGGCCAAATCGGCATGCTCAAGCACTGGGGCCGCTTGATGAAGCCTAAGAAGAGCAACACCGATGCACAGAACACCGCTCATCGCAAAGAAGGCGTTTCCGGAATTTTGATCAATGGCCTTGGTGCGTTGATGACGGCATCGGTTCTCATCATTGTGACCGTGACCAAATTCACGCACGGCGCCTGGATGGTTTTCATCATCATGCCAATCCTGTTTGCTGTGATGTTCTATACCCACCGCTACTATGCCCAAATTGAAAATGAAATCCAAATGGATTCAAAGACCAAGTTTGGTGCCAAGGGCGATTACGCGGTTGTTCTGATGAACAAATTGAACAAGCCGCAGCTCAAGGCCTTGGACTACGCACTGTCTTCACGTCACACCCACCTTGAAGCAATTCACATTGCCGTTGAACCTGACGAAGCAGAAAAGTTTGCCAAGCAGTGGAAGAAGTACGAGAAGGAACTTGGCCTTCCGCTTCGCATTATTGAATCGCCATACCGCGACTTCTCTGCGCCGCTGATTGAGTTCCTTGCAGCTCACCGCGCAGCAAATGAGAACGAGCGCATTTCTGTTTACCTACCTAAGTACGTTGTTGGTCACTGGTGGGAGCACATCTTCCACAATCACCGCGCCAGTCGCATTCGCAAGCAGTTGATGTACCTTCGCGGTGTGATGGTTACTTTGGTACCTTGGCGTTTTGAATCAGCCGAGTACAAAGACATCTTCAGCCGCCGCCCACTGCCTGGTGACTCCCGTCGTGGTGACGCTGTACGCCCGGCACCACGTCGCCACCGCGGCAGCGTAAACGAAGTCGCCAAGGTGCGCGCAAAGCGCATCGACGGCGAATAATCAATGTCGTCAACTTCAAGACTCATTCGCCTAACTTTTTTAGGTGGTTCGCTTGGCACCGCTGCACGTTTCACTCTTTCGATAACTCTGGGTGATGTGCCGTCAATCATTTTGGTAAACCTACTTGGTGCAGCGTTGCTTGGTTGGTTCAACGGGAACCCAAGAAACGACACCCCTGATTTCAACACCTTTTGGAAAGTTGGATTCACCGGCGGTTTCACAACCATGAGCGCGTTCGCGTCGTTCTCTGTTCTCTACATGCAAGTACTTGGCATCTGGGCCGCACTTGCCACGGTTGCAATTAGCGCCCTTGGTTTGGCCGCCTACGCACTTGCCTTCAACGCCTCGAAGAAAAAGGCTCGAGCATGATCGGTTGGCAGCTCTTTGCAATCATCCTGGGCGTCTCGGTAGCCGGGGGTCTTGGATCGGTGTTGCGCCTTTTCTTGGGCCGTTGGGTGGGCAAGCTGCCTTGGGGTATCTTGGTGGGCAATGTGTTGGCTTCGCTCTGGGTGGGCGTCATGGCCAACAGCGCCAACTGGGCCCTGGCCGTGATTCTGATCAGCGGCTTTGCCGGTGGCCTGTCTACCTTCAGTGGTTTTGCGGCTCAGACCGTTGATTTCTTTAGCCGTGGGCGCATAACTCAGGGCATTCTGAACATTTTGGCGAACCTATTGCTGTCTTCCACAGCAGTGGTTATTGGGCAGGCGCTCAGTGCTGAAATGCTAAAATGGACCTAGATTTTTTATGTTTCCAGCGCAGTTTCTTGCGCTCAATCATGCGTTAGGGGGCTCGACATGGGTCGTGGCCGTCAAAAAGCTAAGCACACCAAGGTGGCTCGCGAGCTGAAGTACTTCAGCCCAAGCACTGACTTAACCGCGCTTGAAAAAGAAATCGGCCACCCCCATGCCACCGACGATCAATACGTCGACAAGTGGGCAGATCTTTATTCAGATGACGAAGACTCCGAGGAAGAGTCTGAAGAACCTGCCGAGACTAAGTAATTAGTCGCGACTAACCCTAACCATTTCGTCACGGTCAACGACTTTTACGCGCTCACGTTCTACGTGTGAGGCATCGGCTGCGCCGAGTGCAAGTTCGTATTCGTTCAACTTCAGCCAACCAGACCAATCGGTGTATTCGACTCCGCGTTCAATCAAGCGAGTCAAAACACTCTCTTGAACCGGGTCAGTTAAGTTGTGGATATCTGAAACCAAATTAGTGATTGTCTCTAGTGCGTCTGACTTGGTGTGACCAATCAGGCCAACTGGTCCGCGCTTGATCCAACCGGTTGCATACAAGCCATCAACGCGCTTGCCGTGCTCATCAACCACGCGGCCACCATCATTGCGAATTACGCCGTACTTGTCGTCAAATGGAATGCCCGGCAACTCTGAACCAAAGTAACCAATCGCGCGGTAGACAGCCTGCAAATCGTATTCGCGGAATTCACCGGTGTGTGAAATTGCGCCAGCACCTGCATCGGCGGTGCGCTCAAACTTCATGCCAGAAACTTTTCCATCTTCACCCAGTACCGCTACTGGCTTGTGCCAGAAGTGCAAGTGCAAACGGCGCGGAGCCCCAGTGAGTTCGCGGGTTCTCCACTCATTCATAATGCGGGCCATCACCTTGTGCTGATTGGTTATCCCGTCGGCATCTTCGTCGAACCAAGAATCTTTTCCAGGCAGCGCTGCAAAGTCTTCTTCGTAAACCACGATGTCTACGTTTTCAACTTCACCAAGTTCGCGAAGCTCAATCGGCGTGAATTTAATGCTCGCAGGGCCTCGACGACCAAAAACATGAACATCGGTAACCGGAGACTGCTTTAGTCCTTCGTAAACATTTGCCGGAATATCGGTGCTCAACATGTCATCAGGCAACTTTGCCAATACGCGAGCCACGTCAAGGGCCACGTTTCCGTTGCCCAACACGGCAACCTGCTTTGCGTTCAGCGGCCAAGTGCGTGGGTAATCCGGGTGACCGTCATACCAAGAAACAAAATCAGCGGCTCCGTAGGAACCATCAAGCTCAATGCCAGGAATGTTCAAATCGGCATCCTTGATTGCGCCGGTTGCAAAAATCACTGCGTGGTAGTGCTCGCGAATATCTTTGAGGTGCAGGTCTGTGCCAAAGGTGACGTTGCCGTAAAAACGAATGGTGCCCTCGGCCAGCATCTCGTGCAGTGAGTTCACAATGCCCTTGATGCGCGGGTGATCCGGGGCCACGCCGTAGCGAATCAATCCGTAAGGTGCCGGCAGCGAATCAAACAGGTCAATCTCAACATCAGGGTGCTGTGATTTCAGAATGTTGCCAGCGTAAATACCGGCCGGACCGGCGCCAATAATGGCGACTTTTAGGTGTTTAGACATTAGTTTCCAATTTACAGCACCCCGGCAGGGCTCCCAAATGAGCAAAAACTAGACTAGAGCCAATGAAGACACTTGTAGTCATGCCCACCTATAACGAGGCAATGAACATTGAGCACTCGGTAGAGCAGCTCTTCAATTACAACCCTCAAGTGTCCCTTCTGATTGTTGATGATTCCAGCCCCGATGCCACGGGCGCAATCGCAGACAAATTGGCTGCGGCAAATCCAAAGATCACCGTGCTGCACCGAGCGGCCAAAACTGGATTGGCCGATGCCTACAAGGCGGGATTTGCTTGGGGACTCACAAAGGGCTTTGACCTACTTATTGAGATGGATGCCGATGGCAGTCACCGCGCAGAAGATTTACCAAAGCTTCTTGCCAAGGCAGCAACACACGAATTGGTAATTGGTTCACGATGGGTCAAAGGCGGCAGCGTTGAAAATTGGCCGGCGTATCGCATGGCTCTTTCACGGGGTGGCAACGCCTACGCAAAGTTCATGCTTGGTTCAAAGATCAAAGACTTGACCGCAGGCTTCCGCAGTTACCAAGCCCAACTTATTGAACGCCTTCACCTGGAAGACTTAGCCGCACACGGTTACTCATTTCAGGTAGAGATGACTCGCAAATGCGAGCAAATTGGTGCCAGCATCACTGAGGTGCCAATTACTTTTGTTGAGCGCGAGCATGGGGTTTCAAAAATGAGCAACGCAATTGTTGTCGAAGCCATGTGGTTAGTTACGCTGCTTGGTTTCAAGCGAGCCTTTGGAATTAAGAAGTAATTACTTGTATTCGCCGACTAAGCGCACGGCTCCACCGTCAACACCCTTGGCGCCCTGCACGTAAGTAGACAAGTCAGCAGGCGCAGCTTCAATTTCACCTAGAGTCCAGGTGTGCACACCCAACTTGGTTAGTGCTGCGGAAACTTCGTCGGCCTTCGCAGCATCAACTACTACTGCCTGACCAAGACCAAGGTTCCAAGTTGATTCAACGCTCTCAAGTGAGAACTTTCCCCAACTTGCTAGTACTTGAAAAACTTCCTGCGGAGTCCAGGTTGATCGGTGAATATCAACTGCCACACCCTGAGGTAGCACACGCGCAATGTTTGCTGCAATGCCACCACCGGTGATGTGACTCATGGCGTGAACGGCACTGCCAAGCTCTGATTCCAAAAGTGAATTCAAAACCCCGGTGTAAAGCTTGGTTGGCTCAAGAAGTACTTCACCAAGTGAGCGGTCGCCAAATTCCAAAACGTTCTTTTTGTAGTCAAGACCGCTGTCGGCAACAATCTTGCGAACTAGTGAGTATCCGTTTGAGTGCAAACCAGATGACTCCATGCCAAGCACAACATCACCAACGCGAACGTTCTGCGGGCCAAGCAGCTTAGCCGCATCCACAACGCCAACCGCTGCACCGGCAACGTCGTAGTCATCAACGCCAAGCAATCCGGGGTGTTCAGCGGTCTCACCACCAACAAGTGCAACACCAACCGCACTACATGCCTCAGCTATTCCGCGCACGATGTCGGCAATGCGCTCTGGCACTACCTTTCCGCAGGCAATGTAATCGGTCATGAATAAGCTCTTGGCGCCAACCACAACGATGTCGTCAACAACCATGCCAACCAAATCTTGACCAATGGTGTCGTGCTTATCAATCGCCTGGGCGATTGCCACCTTGGTTCCAACGCCATCGGTGCTGGTTGCCAACAATGGGCGGTCATACTTCTTCAAGAACGAGACGTCCATCATGCCGGCGAAGCCGCCAAGGCCACCCATCACCAGATCGTTGTGGGTTGCGCCAACTGCGCGCTTCATAAGTTCTACGGCTAGGTCGCCGGCCTCTGTGTCAACACCAGATGCTGCGTAGGCATTAGTCATGCTGGTGAACACTTTCTCCTGGAATTGTGGCTACGCCCTTTTCAAGCAAGTTCTTACCTAAGCGATCGGCCATTGGTAATTCAATTGGATACTTGCCGGTGAAGCAGGCGGTGCAAAGTTCGCGCTCTTGCTGACCGGTGGCAGCAATCATGCCGTCTTTGGTTAGGTAGCCAAGTGAGTCAGCACCAATAGAAGTGCGCACATCTTCAACCCCAAGGCCGGTGGCAATCAATTCGGCGCGGGTAGCAAAGTCAATTCCGTAGAAGCACGGCCAGGTAATCGGTGGGCTTGAAATACGCACGTGGATTTCCGCGGCACCTGCCTCACGCAGCATCTGCACCAATGCACGCTGAGTGTTACCGCGCACGATTGAGTCATCAACCACAATGATGCGCTTGCCAGCAATTACTTCTTTGAGTGGGTTCAACTTCAAACGAATTCCGCGCTGGCGAATAGTTTGTGAAGGCTGAATAAATGTGCGACCAACGTAGGCGTTCTTCACTAGCCCGTGACCAAAAGGAATTCCTGATTGCTGCGAATAACCAATCGCGGCAGGCGTTCCCGATTCCGGTGTTGGAATCACCAAGTCAGCTTCAACCGGATACTCGCGCGCAAGCGTGCGGCCCATCTCAACGCGAGAGTCATAAACGTTCTTGCCGTTGATTGAGGTATCTGGGCGAGCAAGGTAAACATATTCAAAAACGCAACCGGCACGCTTAACTTCTGCAAAGCGAGTTGAACGCAAACCGTTTTCGTCGATTGCTATTAACTCGCCAGGTTCAACCTCGCGCACAAAACTTGCACCAACAATGTCTAGGGCTGCAGTTTCGGAAGCAACAACCCAACCACGCTCAAGACGACCAAGAACTAGTGGTCGCACGCCCTGTGGGTCGCGCGCTGCGTAAAGAGTGTTTTCATCCATGAACACCAAACAAAAAGCGCCCTTAACCTTCGGCAGAAGTTCAAGAGCGGTTGCTTCAAGCGTGTGATCAAGATCGCCGGCCATCAAAGCTGTCAAAACGGCAGTATCGGTGGTGTTTCCGCCGGTGATTTCGTTAGTGCCCTGATCTGGGTAGCGCTCTTTGAGCATGTCCAACAAATCAGCGGTGTTAGTTAGGTTTCCGTTGTGTGCAAGTGCAACAGTTCCGGCCGATGTGCGACCAAGTGTTGGTTGCGCATTTCGCCAGTGCGATGCGCCGGTGGTCGAGTATCGGTTGTGGCCAACTGCAATGTGACCAATCAGTGATTCCAATGCCGACTCAGAGAAAACCTGTGAGACCAAGCCCATGTCTTTGTAGACCAAAATCTTTTTGCCATCAGAGGTGGCGATGCCTGCGGATTCTTGCCCGCGGTGCTGAAGTGAATACAGACCAAAGAAAGTTAGCTTGGCAACTTCTTCGCCTGGGGCCCATACGCCGAATACGCCACACTGGTCTTGCGGCGCTTTGTCGCTATCGCTGACTGCAATATCGAGATTCAGTTTTCCATCGCCACGAAGCAAGGTGAATCCTTAGGGTTGTGGTGGGCTTTACCCCTCTAGTTTAGTGGCCTCAAGGGTCTTGGCCTTGGCCACCCCAATGCGGTCCACAATCACCGCGGTCACAATTCCAGCCGCCGCACCAATCGCACCCAGATACCCAATCAGGTAGGTAATAACCGGCGCCTCAGTACGCTGTTCGGCGGGAATACTCAGCCCCAAAATCACCGCAATAATCACACCGATAACCGCGCCCGTCACCAGGAACGGCAAGAACTTAGGTGAGCGGCGAATTTTGACTTGCTGGGTCTTGATTGTTGTTTTGGCCATGTACTAATCAAACAGCATTTAAGCCGGCGGTTGTATAAGCGGTAAAACTTCCGACAGGTCAGCCCTGGTGCCAGAGGCCAAAACCTTGGCTTCGGCGAGCGCCTGCTGCCAGCTGATCCGGCCGGTTGCCAACTCGAACCAAACACCGGGGTTCATCTCTACCGTGTTGGGCGGAGTGCCACGGGTGTGCCGCGGGCCTTCGATGCACTGGGTTGCCCCATAAGGAGGAACGCGCACTTCCACGCTGTTGCCGGGAGCCCGCTCGGCCAACTCTTCTAATAGATATCGGCAGGCGGTAGCCAACGCGGTCTCATCGGCAGATTCCAACCCCAATGCCATTACTGCGGCAATTGCCGCCGTGCCATCGGTGTGATTGATTCTGCGTCTGGCCATAAGGCCATTCTGCCAGTCGCTGCGGAGCTAACTACTTGCGCTGAAGCATTTTTATGTCAGTGCCCTTGATGCCCAATGCATCGCAGGTACCGTAGAACATTGCCATTTTGTTTTGGCCGTTGGTGGCGGTGTCTATACAGACCGGGACTTCAATAAATCCATCCACAGTTCCTGGCTCACCCTGAGGTCCTTGCGATCCTGTTTCGCCCTTGTCACCTTTATCGCCCTTGTCACCCTTCAGACCAACGCCCGTCCAGGCAGTCGTTTGAACGGTGTTGTCGTGAAACTTTATTCCTGTGCCCGGAAAATCAACGGTGGAATTAAACGAAGCCGAACCAATAGAGATAGGTGAGCTCAGGTTTTCTGAGCTAAGTCCGGTGGTGGTAAATCTCATGTTGCCAATTCGCAGTGTGTCGGCATTGTCAACCAAGAGTGCACCGTTGTTCACCGTTAGGCCCACCTGTTTTACCTCGTTTGTGAACGCAGCATCCTGAATGAAGATGGTGCCAGGACCAAGCTGCAGCGACTTCCAGCGCTTGTCGAGTGTTCCCAGGCTGTAGGTGTTATCCTGCGCAGGAACTAAGTCACCATTAACGCTCAAAAGATTGGTGGTGTCACAAATTCCGGCGGGCCCCTGTGGGCCAGTGGCGCCAGTTGAACCAGTGGCGCCAGTTGCCCCCGTGGCGCCTGTGGCTCCGGTTGCACCCGTTGCTCCGGTGGCACCGGTGGCGCCGCTCGAACCAGTTGAACCATCGGTGCCGGCCGCACCGGTTGCACCCTTTGAGCCGGTTGCACCCTTTATTGGTGAAGCACTTGGGTCAGATGAAATCGTTGGTTTTGAACTTGGGGTTGGGCTAGCCGACACCGATGGCTTAGCTTTTGGGCTCGCGGTAACCGTGACAGTTGGAGCCGGTGCAGGAGTAACGACTTCGTTTGTTGGACAAAGCCCAACTGATTGAAGTGCTTTCGCAAGAAGGGTTGTGTGGCTTATATATGCGTCAGCTATTGAGAAGCCAAGGCCGCCAAGTGCAATAACTAGGGCTGCGATTGCAACAATTCCGGTGTATTTTGAATTTCTGAAGATTTTTAGCATGGCTCCCCCAAATGCAACTGAGGTAGCCGCAGGGTCTTACCCTATGGCTATTAGTTTTTATATCCTAGGGATTGTCCGGACCAATAAAGGGGACTGCTTCACCGTCCCCCGCAATTAAAGGTTCGGTAAACTGTGCAAGTGAAGATACTTGTTTTGGGTCAGGGTGCCAGAGAGCACGCAATTGTTAAGGCGCTCATTCGTACCGGCACTGCAGCCAGCGAGATCACCGTTGCCCCAGGCAATGCAGGCATCGCACTTGAGGTTCGCTGCGAACCAGCCCTAAACCCAAACCTGCCACTTGATGTGGTGAAATTTGCCTTAGAGCACGGAACCCAGCTAGCCATTATTGGTCCTGAGGCGCCTCTTATCGCTGGCGTCTCAGATGCCCTTCGCTCCGAGGGCATTGCAGTATTTGGCCCTTCACAAAAAGCCGCTCAACTTGAGGGCTCAAAATCTTTTGCCAAAGAAGTCATGGCCGCCGCCGGTGTTCCAACCGGAATGGCTCGCGAATGTTCAACTATTGAAGAAGTAATCAGTGCAATGGATGACTTTGGTGCTCCTTACGTAATCAAGGCCGACGGGCTGGCTGCCGGCAAGGGCGTAATCGTAACTTCAGATCGCGATGCTGCAATTGAGCACGCACAAAAATTTATTGCCATGGGAATTTTGGTTGAAGAATTCCTTGACGGGCAAGAAGTATCGCTGTTCTTCTTATCTGACGGCACTTCTGTGATTCCGCTAACTCCGGCTCAAGATTTCAAGCGCGCTTACGACAACGACGAAGGCCCAAACACCGGCGGCATGGGTGCTTACTCTCCGCTACCTTGGTTGCCAGCAGGTTTTGTTGAAGAAGTTGAAGAAAAGGTTGCGCTGCCAACCATTCAAGAAATGGCTCGCCTTGGTGCTCCTTTCATTGGCTTGCTTTACTGCGGACTCATTATTACTAAGCGCGGAATTCGCGTGATTGAATTCAACGCACGCTTTGGCGACCCAGAAACTCAAGTTGTGCTTCGCCGTTTGAACTCTTCACTAAGTAACCTGCTTTATAAAGCTTCTACCGGACACCTTGAAGGCGTTAGCGATCCAGAATTCAACAAAGATGTTGCCATCACCGTTGTGCTTGCGTCCGAAGGCTACCCAGACACCTCTGCACCTAACCGCCCGATCTACGGAATCGGCGATGCAGAGCGCGGGGGTGTTGAGGTGTGTCATGCTGCTACTGCATTCATCGAAAATAAAGATGGCGAAGAGGCTCTGGTTGCCACTGGCGGTCGAGTACTTTCCGTTGTTGCAACCGGAAAAGATTTTGCCGGCGCACGGGCTCAGGCTTATGCCGGAATGGAAAAAATTCAACTGCAGGGTTCGCACTACCGCAAAGACATTGCGGCACGTGTTTCTGAAACCAAGGTAGCGAATTAATTGAGCGCGATTCAGATTCCAAACTGGACCCATGTTTACAGCGGCAAGGTTCGCGATCTTTACGAGTCCGTTGATCCAAAACTAAATCACCTAATTCTTGTGGTTGCGTCAGATCGCGTGAGCGCATTTGACCACGTGCTTGAGCCAGCAATTCCAAATAAGGGCAAGCACCTAACCACTCTTACAAACTGGTGGTTTGATCGTCTTGATGTGCCAAACCACACCACAAACGAGGTTGCGGTTCCTGCAGAAGTCGCCGGTCGCGGAACCATTGCTAAAAAACTTGAGATGTTCCCGATTGAATGCGTGGTTCGTGGTTACATCAGCGGCAGCGGTTGGAAGGAATACCAAGCCAGCGGCACGGTCTGTGGCATCAAACTTCCTGAGGGCCTGCACTTTGGCGGCAAGCTGCCAGAACCCATCTTCACGCCTGCTTATAAAGCACCCATGGGCGAGCACGATGAGAACATCACTTTTGAACGCGTGGTGGAACTTATTGGTGTTGAAAACGCAAACGCACTTTGCGATCTAAGCATCAAGGTTTTCAACAAGGCCTCTGAACTGGCCGAGCATGCCGGTTTGATTCTTGCCGACACAAAATTTGAATTCGGGATTGACCCGGCAACCGGCACAATCACCCTTGGTGATGAAGTGCTCACCCCAGACTCTTCACGCTTCTGGAGCAAGGCCGCCTGGGATCGCGGCGAACGCAAAGACTCGTTTGATAAACAAATTGTGCGCAACTGGTTGGCCGAAAACTGGGGCCAGCACGGCACTCCACCAGAGCTGCCAAAAGAAATAGTCGCCCAAACAGCCGGCAAATATGCCGAACTGGTTGAGCGACTAACTTCTGAAGTTGCCTAGTTAACTAGAGTCAACCTAGTTAGGGCCAATCTATTTTGGGTAGGTTGGGCGCTTCTCCAACATCATCTCTGCAGCAACACGAGTTACCTGGTGTGAGTAGCCGTTTTCGTTGTCATACCAGACGTAAACCACGCCATGCTTGCCATCACCAACGGTCGCAAGACCATCAATGATTCCAGCGCGGTTTGAACCAACAAAGTCAGTAGAGACAACCTCTGGCGACTCAACGTAATCAACCTGGTTTCGAATTTCCGGATTCTGCGCGGCCTTCTTGAGGACCTCATTAATTTCGTCGCGAGTTACTTCGCGATCAAAATCCAGATTCAGAATTGCCATCGATACATCTGGGGTTGGTACGCGAATTGCGTTTCCAGTCAACTTGCCAGCCAGCACCGGCAGCGCCTTGGCTACAGCCTTCGCCGCACCGGTCTCAGTAATCACCATGTTCAAAACCGCAGAGCGACCACGGCGGTCACCCTTGTGGTAGTTATCAATCAGATTCTGGTCATTGGTGAATGAGTGCACAGTTTCAACGTGACCGTGATTGACACCAAACGCATCGTTCAAAACCTTGAGCGCTGGAACGATTGCGTTAGTGGTGCAAGACGCAGCAGTTACGATCTTGGTGTCAGCAGTAATTGCATCATGATTCACGCCGTAGACCACGTTTGGTAAGTCACCTTTACCAGGAGCGGTCAACAGCACCTTTGCGATTCCCTTGTTCTTAAGGTGCTCGCTCAGGCCAGCTTCGTCACGCCACTTACCGGTGTTGTCAATCAGCAACGCATCTTTAATGCCGTATTGCTCGTAGTCCACATTTGCCGGATCATTCGCGTAGATCACACGAATTTCATTTCCGTTAGCGATTATCGAGTTGCGTTCCTCGTCAATGCTTATTGTTCCCTCGAACATTCCATGCACAGAGTCACGACGAAGCAAACCGGCACGCTTCGCCAGGTCATCATCGGCGCCCTTGCGCACAACAATCGCGCGCAACTTCAATCCGCGTCGATCACCGTCGTGTGCAATCAGAGTGCGTGCAACAAGTCGTCCTATTCGCCCAAAACCGTAGAGCACCACATCGCGCTCGGTTTCGTTAATGATGGAAACCAGCTGAACAATGTCGGCTAGTTCTTCGCGCAAGAATTCGTTGAGCTGTTTTCCAGCGCCCGCTTGCTTTGCCAACATGCGAGCAACATCAATTTCAGCTGGGCCAAGACCCATGCGGTCAATCTGACGAATCAGAGCAGCTGCACGATTAATGTCTAGTGGCTGGCCGTCGATATGACGCGCGTACTTCATTGCCTTGATCAACTGAATCGGTGTTCGATTAATTAGCGAACGACCATGCACCGATAGCAAAACACCGTTACTGCGGTACAAACGACCGATCAGTGGCACCAAAGATTCTGCAGTGCTAAGCGACTGCTCCCACATTGGGCTTAGCGATGCCAACCTGGACTCGGCCTCTTGCTTCAACTGCTTTGGAGTGCGCTCACCAAAGGCATCAAGGTAGCGCTGGATTGATTCCAAATCCTTGACTACGGCTTCTTTATTCCAAGACAGCAATTGCTGCTTGCTTGCCTCGTCAAGGTTTAGCTCGTCAACACCAAGGTCGGCCAGATTAGGCAAATTGCCAATCTCTGTTTCGTTGGCCTCAACCTTGCCGTCTAGGCGCTCGGCCATCCAGCGAAGCACGCGTGCGTTCTCGCTGAATCCAGGCCACACAAACTGGCCCTCGTCGTTCTTGAGGAACCAGTTGACGCGGAAAATCTTTGGCAGCTTGATGCCCTCGCGCTCACCAAAACTCAACCAGTGCTTCCAGTAATCGGCCATGTTGTATCCGGTGAAAGGCAACATCGCGAACGGATCGCGGCGAACTTCACCAACCGGGCCCTCGGCTGCGGCGGTCTGTTCGCTTGCCATGGTTGCGCCAAGGAACACACCGTGCTGCCATGATGAAGCCTCAGTAACAAGCGGAACATCTTTTGCACGACGACCACCAAAGATGATTGCGTCTAGCTCAACACCCTCTGGGTCATCCCAATCGCTTGAGATGGTTGGGCAGTTGCGTGCCGGCGAAGTGAAGCGGCCGTTAGGGTGAGCAGCTGGCTTGCCAGAGTTTTTGTCGTGCAACTCTCCGCGCCAGTTAATCAAACCATCTGGAACTTCCTTTGACATGCCCTCCCACCAAACGTCACCGTCCGGTGTCATTGCAACGTTGGTGAAAATTGTTTGCTTTGCAACCAGTTCCATGGCCACCGGGTTGGTCTTTACACTGGTGCCAGGTGCAACACCAAAGAAACCGTTCTCCGGATTAATCGCGCGAAGCTTGCCCGATGGCGCTTGTGCAATCCACGCGATATCGTCACCTAGTGTTTCGACTTTCCAACCAGGGATACTTGGTTGCAACATCGCAAGATTTGTTTTTCCACATGCCGATGGGAACGCAGCGCTGAAGTGGAACTTCTTTCCTTCAGGACTAATCATGCGCATGATCAACATGTGCTCGGCTAGCCAACCTTCGTCACGCGCAAGCACAGAACCAATACGCAGTGACATGCACTTCTTACCAAGCAGCGCATTTCCGCCGTAGCCAGAACCAAATGACCAAACCTCTAAGGTGTCTGGAAAGTGAGAAATAAATTTCTCAGGGTTACTTGGCCAAATGCTGTTGTCATTAGGTGCACCAACCGAGTGAATAGTTGCCACCCAGTTTGCGCCCTTACGAATCGCATCGAACACCGCGGTGTCTACTCGAGTCATTAGGTGCATGTTCACAACGACGTATTCACTGTCTGTGATCTGCACACCGTAGCGAGCAAGCGGTGAGTTCACCGGACCCATTGAGAAAGGAATCACGTACATTGTGCGGCCGCGCATTGAGCCGTCAAAGAACGGAATCAGTTTTTCTTTCATGTCATTCGGGGCCATCCAGTTATTGGTCGGTCCGGCATCTATTTGCTTTTCAGAACAAATGAAGGTGCGCTCTTCAACGCGAGCTACGTCGGCAGGGTCAGTGCGAGCCAGAAATGACTCCGGGCGCTTCTCTGGGTTTAGTGGAATAAAGGTGCCCCGGTCTACCAACTTCTGAGCCAACGACGAATACTCAGCGGTTGAACCATCGCACCAAACGATCTCATCTGGCTTTGTTAGTTCGGCAACCTGCATCACCCACTTTTCGAGCCCTATTTGCTGCGGGAGTGTGGACTGGAGCGGGTGCTTGCCCATTTCTCACCTTTCGTCGTTGAAAGATTACGGATGTTGTGTAGCCTAGCGGATTTTTTGGAACGGTCCAAATAATCTGCTTCTTCGCCGCCTCATTGTGAAAATGAAAGCGATTGCAAACAACTTAAAGAACAATGACCCCGATCACTCGGGGTCATTGTCAAACTTCATCATTTGTAAGTTCAATTATTGCATAAGCAAAGCTGATCTT
>JBDLVL010000007.1:0-15025 GCA_039804765.1 Actinomycetota bacterium
GGATCCGAGTCTGCGGCGCTCGCCGGAGACGCGGCTAGAAGCCCCGCGAAAATGAGGAAGCCAGCGATAAGTGCGCTTATCGCACGTGCCGACCCCTTGAGTAGCTGGTTCAAACCAACCTCCATAAATGAATAGGCAAGGCACTAGCGCCATTGCACATTGTTTCCAAGATTACCTTCAATACTTGGTCAAGTTTTAGGCTACCGGCCAAATGTTTTGGCTTTATTACCAACCTGTTCCAAAGGCTAGAATTGGTAAAAGTGCCCTCCCTTAGCTAGGACCCTCGATGACTCAAAATGACCCGTTTGGCTTTGTTGGCCTGACCTATGACGACGTTCTGCTCCTGCCGGGCGAATCAAACGTCGTTCCTTCGGGGGTAAACACCAAGACCCGCATCACCAAGCGCATTGAGATCAACGTTCCGTTGCTTTCATCGGCCATGGATACCGTGACCGAGGCCCGCATGGCAATCGCCATGGCCCGCCAGGGCGGAATCGGTGTTCTGCACCGCAACCTTTCGCTAGATCGTCAGGCCAGCGAGGTTGACCTGGTCAAGCGCTCGGAAGCCGGAATGATCACCCACCCGGTTACCACCACTCCTTTTGCAACCATTCAAGAAGTCGATGACCTTTGTGGCCGCTACCGAGTATCGGGGTTGCCGGTTGTTGACGAGGACGACCGCTTGGTTGGCATTGTGACCAACCGCGACATGCGCTTTGTACTTGATGTTCAGCGCACCACAACTTTGGTTAAAGATGTAATGACACCAATGCCTCTTATTACGGCACCGCACGACATCAACCCGGATGACGCGATTGGCATCTTTGCTCAGCACCGCATCGAAAAGCTACCTCTTATTGATGGCAACGGAAAGCTTCGCGGTTTGATCACCGTCAAAGACTTCGACAAGTCAGAGAAGTACCCACTTGCATCTAAGGATGCCAACGGTCGTTTGCTGGTTGCTGCTGCGGTTGGTGTTGGTCAGGATGCTTGGGAACGTTCAATGGCTCTGATCGACGCAGGCGTTGACGTTCTAGTTGTTGACACCGCTCACGGTCACAACAACGCAGTTCTAGAAATGATTGCCAAGTTGAAGGCAGAACCATTTGCTAAGAACGTAGACATCATTGGTGGCAACGTTGCAACTCGCGAGGGCGCGCAGGCGCTGGTTGATGCCGGTGCTGACGGCGTGAAGGTTGGCGTTGGTCCAGGTTCAATCTGCACCACTCGCGTAGTTGCCGGTGTTGGTGTGCCACAGGTCACCGCGGTTTATCAGGCGTCGCTTGCATGTAAGCCTGCCGGTGTTCCAGTGATCGCCGATGGTGGTCTGCAGTACTCCGGTGATATTCCAAAGGCTTTGGTTGCCGGTGCAAATGCAGTAATGCTTGGTTCATTGTTGGCCGGCACCGATGAAGCCCCGGGCGACATCACCTTCGTAGGTGGCAAGCAATTCAAGACTTACCGCGGCATGGGATCACTTGGTGCAATGCAATCACGCGGCGAAGCAAAGTCTTACTCAAAGGACCGCTACTTCCAAGACGACGTTCTGCGCGAAGACAAGCTTGTGCCAGAAGGCATCGAAGGTCGAGTTCCTTACCGTGGCTCAGTGGCATCGGTGGTTCACCAACTTGTTGGTGGTCTTCGTGCGTCTATGGGTTACGTTGGCGGCGAAACAATTCCTGAACTTCAGGAGCGCGGAAAGTTTGTGCGCATCACCGCTGCTGGCCTAAAAGAATCTCACCCACACGACATTCAGATGACTGTGGAAGCACCAAACTACGGAACTCGCTAAACGCGAAATAGGGGATCATGACTGAAATTGAAATTGGCCGCGGCAAGCGCGCGCAACGTGCCTGGGCCTTTGACGATATTGCAATCGTGCCTAACCGCCGCACCCGCGACCCGCAGGACGTATCAACCACTTGGAAGATTGACGCCTACGAATTTGGTCTGCCAGTACTAGGTGCACCAATGGACTCCGTTGTTTCACCTGAGACTGCGGTTGCCATTGGCAAGCTTGGTGGCCTTGGTGTGCTTGACCTTGAGGGCCTTTGGACCCGATACGAGGACCCAAGCCAGCAGCTAAACGAGATTGCCAAGCTTCCTGCCGACAAGGCAACCAAGCGCATGCAAGAGATTTACGCGGAGCCAATCAAGGCAGAACTGATTCGCGATCGCATTGCGCAGATTCGTGCAGCCGGAGTAACCGTTGCCGGTGCACTTTCACCACAGCGAGCCGCAGAATTTTCTGACACCGTAATCAAGGCTGGCGTTGATCTATTCGTGATTCGCGGAACCACCGTTTCGGCAGAACATGTTTCAAAAAATGTTGAACCACTGAACCTTAAGGAATTCATCTACAAGCTAGATGTTCCGGTAATCGTTGGTGGCGCTGCAACTTACACTTCTGCTCTTCACCTAATGCGTACCGGCGCTGCCGGTGTGCTGGTTGGTTTTGGTGGCGGTGCTGCTTCAACTACTCGTCGCGTACTTGGTATTCACGCACCAATGGCAACCGCAGTTGCTGATGTTGCCGGTGCACGCCGTGACTACATGGACGAATCAGGTGGCCGCTACGTTCAGGTGATTGCCGATGGCGGTCTTGGAACATCGGGCGACATTGTGAAGGCCATTGCCGTTGGTGCAGATGCCGTAATGCTTGGTTCGGTTCTTGCTCGCGCCGAAGAAGCGCCGGGCCAGGGTTGGCACTGGGGCCAAGAGGCGTTCAACAAGGATCTACCTCGTGGCAACAAGGTGCAGGTTGGTACCGCGGGAACGCTGGCAGAGATTCTGCTTGGCCCATCTTCATCAGCATCTGGAACCACAAACTTGATGGGTGCGCTTCGTCGTTCAATGGCAACCACCGGTTACTCAGACGTCAAAGAGTTCCAGCGCGTTGATGTTGTTGTAGCGCCGTACCATGCCTAACAAAAATCCAAGCTTCTTTACTGTTGCGAAACAGCCAAAGTGGATTGGCGCTTTATTTTTGTCGCTGGCAGTCGCGGCAATCTTTGCCGGGCTTAGTCAGTGGCAATTGGATCGCGCATTCACCAAAGACAACGCTTCACCAACAGCCATCAACATTGAATCGGTCAATGTGCAAATTGACACCAAGAACGTTTACATCGTTGCCAATCGTTTGAATGGGTCACAACGCGGTTACTGGTTGATAACCAACTCTGTTGAATCATCAGGCAAAAACTTGACCATAGCATTGGGCTGGTCTGCCGATTTGGTAGAGGTGCAGGGTGAGCGCGCCGCGCTCTTGAAATCGGGGTTGGAAAAAGTTGAAACCAAACTTGAGGGTGTTTACATTCCATCTGAGGCCCCGTTGCCACAGCAGAGTGAAGATATTTTTGAGTCGCTGTCGCTGGCGCAATTGGTAAACGTGTATTCACCAGACAAGCCGGCGCAAATTGAGCCACACATCTTGGCGCTAAACGGTTACAGTCAGGCATCTGCTTGGCCACCATTAAAGCCAATTAATGTTGCCTACGCCGAAGCACAAAAAATCAACTGGTTGAGTGCCTTCTACTTTGCCGAGTGGCTGCTATTTGCCGGTTTCGCCGTGTTCCTTTGGTGGCGTTTGGTAAAGGATGAGCAGCTTTTGCTGACCGCCGAGGGTAGTACCAAAAAGGTAAACTAGACCAATGAATCCACAAGAAGCCACCCTTCGCGGGGTCCTGAAGTATTTCAAGGTCACCTCGTACATCACCGGAATCTTCTTGGTGCTCATCATGATTTTGTGGGGCATTCGCCTTAGCGTTCACGCCGACCTTTGGTTGGCTGGCCCAGACGGCCTATTTTCCATGGCTTATTACTCAGTAGACGAACTTGGCAACAAGGTTGGACTTCCTAGCACCGGCCTAGACCTCACCGCCGCGTCACTTATTGTTCACGGCTGGTTGTACGTGGCTTATCTATTTGGTGACTTCCGGATGTGGACATTGTTCCGTTGGAGCTTCCGCCGCTTCTTGATCATTGCGCTCGGCGGGGTTGTGCCATTACTTTCATTCTTTACAGAACGTCACTTCAGCAAGGTTGCTGAACTAGAAATTTCAGCAAAAAAGAAGGTGGCCTAATGACCGCTAATCGCCCAGTACTTGTTGTGGACTTTGGTGCACAGTATGCGCAGCTAATTGCTCGTCGCGTTCGCGAAGCAAATGTTTACTCAGAGATCGTGCACCACAACGTAACTGCCGCCGAGGTTCAGGCTAAGAACCCGCTGGCAATTATTCTTTCGGGCGGACCGTCATCGGTTTATGAAGAAGGCTCACCTCAGCTGGACAAGAAAATTCTTGAGCTTGGTATTCCGGTGCTTGGCATTTGTTACGGCTTTCAGACCTTGGCTAATGCCCTTGGTGGCCGCGTAGATAAGAGCGGTAAGCGCGAGTACGGCGCAACTGAGTTAAAGGTTAAAGCCGGCGGCGAAATTCTTGCTGGGCAGCCTGCAGAACAAACTTGCTGGATGAGTCACGGTGACCAGGTTATGGAAGCACCCGCTGGCTTTGAGGTTCTTGCATCAACGGACATCACTCCGGTTGCAGCATTCGCAAACAGCGAAAAGAAAATTTATGGAGTGCAGTGGCACCCTGAAGTGAAGCATTCCGAATTTGGTCAAAACGTGCTGACTAACTTCTTGCACAACGCTGCGGGAATTCCTGCTACTTGGAACTCAGGAAACGTAATTGCCGAGCAGGTTGAAAAGATTCGCGCACAGGTTGGCGATGCTCGTGTGATTTGTGGTCTATCGGGTGGTGTTGATTCTGCAGTTGCTGCGGCTTTGGTGCACAAGGCAGTTGGCGACCAGTTGGTTTGCGTTTTCGTAAACCACGGTTTGCTTCGTCAAGATGAAGCAGAGCAGGTTGAGCGCGACTACGTTGCTGCAACCGGTATTCGCTTGGTGACCGTGAACGTTGAAGAAAAATTCTTGACTGCACTTGCAGGCGTGAGTGACCCAGAGACTAAGCGCAAGATTATTGGTCGCGAATTTATTCGCACCTTCGAAGAAGCTCAGGCTGCACTTTACGAAGGGTCAAAGGCAGACAACCGTCCTATCAAGTTCTTGGTTCAGGGAACTCTTTACCCAGACGTGGTTGAGTCTGGTGGTGGCGTAACCGCTGGAATCAAGAGTCACCACAACGTTGGCGGATTGCCTGACGACATTGAATTTGAACTGGTTGAACCACTGCGCGCGCTGTTTAAGGACGAGGTTCGTGCGATTGGTGCCGAACTTGGGTTGCCAGCTGAGATCGTTGGCCGCCAGCCATTCCCTGGCCCTGGTCTAGGTATTCGAATCGTTGGTGAAATCACCAAGGAGCGCCTAGACCTGTTGCGCAAGGCAGACGCGATTGTTCGTGCTGAGCTTTCTGCTGCCGGCCTTGATGGTGAGATCTGGCAATGCCCTGTTGTGCTGCTGGCCGACGTTCGCTCCGTTGGTGTGCAGGGCGATGGCCGAACCTATGGTCACCCAATCGTGCTTCGTCCGGTTTCATCTGAAGACGCAATGACCGCCGACTGGACACGCTTGCCTTACGACCTGCTCGCCAAGATTTCGAACCGCATCACCAATGAGGTTGAAGGCGTGAACCGCGTAGTGCTTGACGTCACCTCAAAGCCACCTGGCACGATCGAGTGGGAGTAACTCGCAAGCGAGTTGCTAATTGAATGGGAATAGCAGTATTCGGTCATCGTGGCGCAAGCGCGTATCGACCAGAAAACACTCTTGAAGCATTCCAACTTGCCTTCGACATGGGCGCCGAAGCGATTGAGTGCGATCTAATTCCCACCAAAGATGGCGAACTGATTATTCGTCACGACAACTATCTTTCAACCACCACCGATGTTGCCTCGCGCCCCGAGTTTGCACACTTGCAACGCGAGGGAATTGTTGGCTGGCAAGAAACCCGAGCAGATTGGTTTTGCGAAGACTTCACTCTTGCCGAACTTAAGCAACTGCGTGCAACAGAGCGACTGCCGGAGGATCGCCCGGGCAGTGCCAAGTTTGATGGCCAATTTGAATTGGCAACTGTTGATGAACTATTGACTTCAGATTTTGCGGCGGGCAAGCACCTAATTCTTGAGGTCAAGCACGGGGCATACTTTGCCACTCAGGGTTTTCCGGTCTCGGCAATTTTGGCTCGCAAGCTGCGCGAGATTAATTGGCGCGAGCGCGGCATCACACTCACGCTGGAAAGCTTTGACTTTAAGGTGCTTGAGCAATTGAAGCGAGTTTGCGGCGATGTTGGCGAATACGTATTCTTGGTCGACACCTGGGGCGAACCGCGCTTCGATGAGACTGCAAAGATCTTCGATGGCATCAGCTTCAATTCTGTTTTAGTTTTTGACTCTGACTGGATTGAAGAATCCAAGGCTCGCGGCCTAAAGGTTTTCATTTGGACCGCCCGTGCCGAAGAGGCGGAGGCCAGCACCGAGGAATACTTCGCCAAGTTCGTGCTTTCCGGTGCCGACGGGGTGTTCACCGACCACCCGGACCTACTTATCGAGGTTGCTAACGGGCTCGAGCACTAGTCAGTGCCTGCGCCTAAGATTGCCTAGTTATGAATGAGTTGAGTTTTTTTGCAGGGGATGCAACCGCAGGGCTAGTCGAGGGGCTCAACCCGCAGCAGCGTGAGGCCGTTGAATACCGTGGTCCTGCACTTTTGATTGTTGCCGGTGCCGGCTCTGGCAAGACCCGCGTGCTAACTCACCGAATTGCCCACCTGCTGGCAACAAAAGATGCCTGGCCATCTCAGATTCTGGCGATCACCTTCACCAATAAGGCCGCTGCCGAAATGCGCGAGCGCGTGCGTCACCTACTGGGTGAGGCCGCCGACGGCATGTGGCTCAAGACTTTCCACTCTGCCTGCGTAATGATTCTTCGCCGCGAGAGCGCGCGACTTGGGCACGATTCAAACTTCACCATTTACGACTCTGGCGACAGCCGAGCAATCCTGAAGCGTTTAATCAAAGAGCTTGACGCAGACATCCACAAGCTAACCCCGGCCGGCGTTGGCGCTGCAATCTCTAATGCCAAGAACGAACTTGCCGATGCCGAGTCATACGCCCGCAACGTAGATCAGAATGATCCTGTTGCCCGCATGATTTCAGAAATCTTCACCCGATACCAGTACGAGCTGCGCAAGAACAACGCATTTGATTTTGACGATCTGATTGGTGAGACGGTTCACCTTTTCCGCGCCTTCCCTGATGTCTTGGATCAGTATCAGCAAAAGTTCAAGCACATCTTGGTTGACGAGTATCAAGACACCAACCATGCTCAGTACGCGTTGATTCGCGAGCTAGCCAAGACAGCATCACTAACCGTGGTGGGTGACTCGGATCAGTCGATCTATGCGTTCCGCGGTGCAGATATTCGAAACATCACCGAGTTTGAAAAAGACTTTCCAGGCGCCAAGACGATTCTGCTTGAGCAGAACTACCGATCAACTCAAAACATTCTTTCGGCGGCCAACGCAGTTATCTCAAACAACTTTGACCGTCCGTCAAAGAACCTGTGGACTGCGGCCGGCGATGGCGACAAGATTGTTGGCTACACCGGTTACTCGGCACACGACGAAGCGCAGTTCATCGCCGATGAGATCAACAAGCTACACAGCAAGAGTCAGGGCGATGACGCAATTGCCTTCCGTGACATGGCTGTTTTCTACCGCACAAACTCGCAGACCCGTGCCCTGGAAGATATTTTCATTCGCAGTGGCATTCCATACCGCGTAGTTGGCGGCACAAAGTTTTATGAGCGTCAAGAAATTAAAGACGCAATGGCTTACCTGGTTGCGATTGCCAATACTCGTGACGACCTAGCAACAAGGCGAATCCTGAACGTGCCAAAGCGTGGCATTGGTGATGCTTCTGAAACCCAGATTGCCAGCTATGCCGAGAAAAACAATTTGTCTGTGCGTCAGGTGCTCTCGCACGTGAGCGACCTTGGCTTTGGCCCCAAGATCACCGGCGCAATCAATCAGCTTGCCGAACTAATGGACAACCTTGAGGCCATGATTCCAAATGAGCAGGTTGATGCAATTTTGCGTGCAGTACTTGACCGCACCGGACTTCTTGAATCGCTGCGCAACAGCAAGGATCCTCAAGACGAGGCACGTGTTGAGAACCTTGAAGAACTTGTCTCTGTTGCTCGCGAATTTCAGCGCAACAACCCTGAGGGCCGTTTGCCTGACTTCTTGAATGAAGTTGCACTTGTTGCCGCAGCCGACGAACTTGATGACGAATCGGGAACCGTTTCACTGATGACCCTGCACACCGCCAAGGGTCTGGAGTATGAGGCAGTGTTCCTAACCGGAATTGAAGAGGGTCTACTGCCGCACCGCATGAGCTTCATCACTCCTGGCGGTATGGCCGAGGAACGCCGGCTGTTCTATGTGGGCATCACTCGGGCACGCAAGAAGCTGCACCTGTCGCTTGCCATGAACCGCACAACATTTGGCGAATCAGAATCGGCAATGCCATCGCGCTATCTGCAAGAAATTCCTGCCGACCTAATCGACTGGCGTGAATCTGGTTCTGGTCGCGGCCTGCCATCAAGTCGTTACCGCGAATCAATCGCCGATTCACAGGGCTACGGTTCTGGCGGCGGCGAATCATCGGGTGGCTATGGTGGCACTCCTTCTACTAAAGAGAAGAAGGTTTGGTCTGGGGCCATATCGTCAGTTCGAAACAACGAGGGCCTGCAACTTGCCATTGGTGACATGATCGAGCACTCGGACTTTGGCAAGGGCAAGGTTATTGCCACCGCGGGAGAGGGCGCCCGTCAAACTGCCGAAATCCACTTTGGCAGCGTGGGCACCAAGCGCCTGCTGGTCAAAGTCGCCCCGATCACCAAGCTCTAGAGCTTTACTTACGGCCGCTGCGGCCCACATCGGTGTTCAGGGGCCCCTGCTACGGAGCGTAAACTTAGAGGGTTGTCCAAATATCTGAATGGAATCAAAGTGGATTTATTTGAATACCAGGCCCGCGACATGTTCGAGGCCTATGGCGTCCCAGTTCTGCAGGGTCTAACTGCAGACACTCCAGAAGAGGTTGAGGCAGCAGCTGCCAAGATCGGTGGAGTTGTAGTTGTAAAGGCACAGGTTAAAGCCGGTGGCCGTGGAAAAGCTGGTGGCGTAAAAGTCGCTAAGTCTCCAGAAGAAGCAAAAGAACTTTCAAAGAACATTTTTGGCCTAGACATCAAGGGTCACATCGTGAAGCGCGTAATGGTTGCTCAGGGTGCATCGATTGACAAAGAATTTTATTTCTCAGTACTGCTAGACAGATCAAACCGCACCTTCCTTTCTCTTTGCAGCGTTGAGGGTGGAATGGAAATTGAGCAGCTTGCCGAAGAGCGTCCAGAGGCGTTGGCAAAGGTGCCAGTTGATGCAACTCAGGGCATTGATCTTGCAATCGCATTGAGCATTGCAAAGCAGGGTGGCTTCGATGACGCAACCGCTGCAAAGGTTGCTCCGGTGTTTGTAAAGCTATACGACGTGTTCGTAAAAGAAGATGCAACCTTGGTTGAGGTAAACCCGCTTATCTTGAGCACCGATGGTGAAGTAATTGCCCTTGACGGCAAGGTTTCACTAGACGACAACGCTGAATTCCGTCACGAGCGCGAATCAATGGAGCGCGACGCACTTGACCCACTTGAGGCCAAGGCAAAGGCAATGGACTTGAACTACGTGAAGCTTGACGGCGAAGTAGGAATCATCGGAAACGGTGCAGGTCTTGTGATGTCAACCCTTGACGTTGTGGCTTACGCAGGCGAGAAGCACGGCAAGGTACGACCTGCAAACTTCTTAGACATTGGTGGTGGCGCTTCAGCAGAAGTGATGGCCGCAGGTCTTGACGTTATCTTGAACGACCCACAGGTAAAGAGTGTGTTCGTAAACGTATTTGGTGGAATCACCGCTTGTGACGCCGTTGCAAACGGAATCGTTGGCGCGTTGAAGACTCTTGGCGACAAGGCAACTAAGCCTCTTGTTGTTCGCCTTGACGGTAACAACGTTCTTGAGGGCCGCTACATTCTTGAGCAGGCTGCCCACCCACTTGTAACCGTTGTTGACACCATGGACGAAGCTGCCGACAAGGCCGCTGAATTCGCGAACCGCTAAGCGCTAGAAGGAATTAAGAAATGGCTATTTTTCTAAACGAAGATTCGCGAATCATTGTTCAGGGTATGACTGGCTCTGAGGGCATGAAGCACACCCGCCGCATGTTGCTTGGTGGATCAAACATCGTTGGTGGTGTTAACCCACGTAAGGCTGGCGAGACCGTTGACGTTGAAGGCAAGCAGCTTCCAGTATTCGGAACTGTTGCAGAGGCTATGAAGGCAACCGGTGCAAACGTATCGGTGATCTTTGTACCGCCTGCATTCGCCAAGGCAGCAATGGTTGAGGCAATTGACGCAGAGATTCCTCTAGCGGTTGCAATTACTGAAGGCATTCCAGTTCACGACTCAGCATGGGCGTGGGCATACAACGTAGACAAGGGTCAGAAGACCCGTCTGATTGGCCCAAACTGCCCAGGCATCATCTCTCCGGGAAAGTCGAACGCGGGTATTACTCCGTCAGACATCACCGGCCCTGGCCCTATTGGGTTGGTTTCAAAGTCAGGTACCCTGACCTACCAAATGATGTTTGAGCTTCGCGACATTGGTATGTCAACTGCTATTGGTATTGGTGGAGACCCGGTTATTGGAACCACTCACATCGATGCACTTGCTGCGTTCCAGGCCGATCCTGAGACCAAGGCGATTGTTTTGATTGGTGAAATTGGTGGTGACTCTGAAGAGAAGGCTGCTGCTTACATCAAGGAGCACGTGACCAAGCCGGTTGTTGCTTACGTTGCAGGTTTCACTGCTCCTGAAGGTAAGACCATGGGTCACGCTGGTGCGATCGTTTCTGGTTCGGCTGGTACTGCGCAGGCAAAGAAGGAAGCATTCGAGGCCGTTGGTGTGAAGGTTGGTAAGACTCCTTCTGAGACAGCAGCGCTAATGCGCGAAGTCATCAAGAGCCTTTAAGATTTTTCGCAACTAGGGGGAGTGTTTCTACGTGAATCGCAGACTCACTTTTCTAGTTGCAGCGTTTGAGGCACTGGTTGTCGCTGGCATTGGACTTGGATTACTTCTAGTTCCACTCACCGTGGTCTGGTTGTTTGAAAATGATCCAAACATCGATTGGCTAGTGCCTTTTCGCGCATCTGCAGATATTTGGATGATTGCGCACGGAACTCGATTGGTTGTTCCGGCTGGTGAGTTTGGTGCAGCTCAGTTCCCGCAATTCGTTGTGAGCATGATTCCGTTGGGTATCAGTTTGGTGATTGCTCATTTGGCCAACCGCATGGGCCGCAGGCTAACCAGTGCGGTTGAACTTTGGCCGGCCTGGGTTGCGGCTGCGTTGGTTTACGGCGGCATCTCGTTGTTGCTTAGTCTGGTTGCCTACAACAAGTTTGTTTACCCGGTTGCTTGGCAGGGAACGTTTTTTCCGCCGGCTTTCATGTTGTTATTTGTGATTGTTGGTTCGCTATTCGGAAAGCGTCAGGCATTCGGTGAGGCGGCCGCACTACCAGAACCCGCTGAGCGCGTTTGGTTTCGCGATTTTCTGCAGCGCAAATTCAACAACTGGCACTGGGCAATTCGTGCTGTGAGTGTTCCGGCATTCCGTGCGGGTACCGGCGTGGTTGTGATTCTGCTCGCGGTGTCATCGGTGTTTATTGCAATCATGATGGCCGTGAACTGGATTCAGGTGATTCGACTCTACGAGGGTCTGCAAGTCAGCTTTCTTGGTGGCGTAATGATTACCGCGGGGCAGCTGGCGATTCTGCCGAACCTGGTTGTGTTTGGTGCCAGCTGGTTCACCGGTGTTGGTTTCCAGATTGGTTCTGGCTCTCTTATCTCTCCGGTCGCAACTGCGGTTGGTCCTTTACCTGCTCTGCCAATTACCTCGGCGCTGCCAATTGGCGAGCTGAGCTTTGGAATGATTGCGATTTTGGTGCCGCTGGTCGGCGCGTTCGTTGCCACGATTTTGATTCGTCGTCACGCCGACGAGATCCGTTTTGAATTTGCCTCTGCCTGGAGTGCGGCCATCACACTTGGTCTTTCCATCGCGCTGGTTGCCTCTGTGGAATTTGGCATCCTTGCGCTACTTGCCTCTGGCGGGGTTGGCCCTGGGCGCTTGCAGAGCCTGGGGGTTAATCCGCTGCTTGCCGCGAGCGTTCTCTTTGTAGAGGTGGCAGTGGTTTCAATCTTGGCCGCGTTCTTCAGTGCACGACCTGATGCTCCAGATCACCCGCTCGCACAGCGCTCATAGCAGCACCGATAAACTGGACTAATGCTGTCGGTCGTAGTGCTCATCTCAGGGTCAGGTTCAAACCTGAAGGCCCTGCTAGAAGCAACCGATAATCCACTTTTTGGCGCCAAAGTTGTAGCCGTTGGTTCAGACAATCCAGCCGATGGTCTTGCTCACGCAGAGCACTTTGGAATTCCAACTTTTGTTGTTTCGCCTTCGGCTTTTGATTCACGCGAAAAGTGGGCAGAAGTTCTATTGGCTAACATCAATCACTTCAAGCCTGACCTGGTTGTGCTGGCTGGCTTCATGCGAATTCTGCCGGCAAACTTTGTTGCCGCGCTGAGCCCAAACCTAATTAACACTCACCCTTCATTGTTGCCGGCATTCCCAGGTGGTCACGCAGTGCGTGATGCCCTGTATGGCAAGGCATCGGTCACCGGGGTGACCATTCACGTTGTCGACGAAGGTGTTGACACCGGACCGCACATTGCTCAGGCAAGCGTGCCGGTCTTGGCAGAAGATAGCGAGTACGACCTACACGAGCGAATCAAAATTGTTGAGCGCGAACTGTTGGTTTCAACCGTGAAAGATATTGCCACCAAGAAAATCCACCTTCCATCACTAGCCAAATAAAGGGGCTTAATCATGGCCGCACACAACGACCACAAGCCAGCTGACTACCGTCACCGCGATCGCGTTGAAATTAAGCGCGCACTTCTTTCTGTTTCTGACAAGACCGGTCTGCTTGATTTGGCAAAAGAACTAGCAGCCGCTGGCATCGACATCGTTTCTACCGGCGGAACCTTTGCCGCTTTGAAGGATGCCGGAATTGCGGTGACAGAGGTATCGCAGATCACCGGGTTCCCAGAGTCGCTTGATGGTCGAGTAAAGACCCTGCATCCAAAGGTGCACGGCGGCCTACTTGCCGACATGCGTTTGATCGCCCACGAGCAGCAGCTTGCCGAGTTGGGCATTGAGGCATTCCAGCTTGTAGTGGTAAACCTTTACCCATTCGTACAGACCGTTCAGTCTGGCGCCAAGGGCGATGCTGTTGTTGAGCAGATCGATATCGGTGGACCGGCAATGGTTCGTGCCTCTGCGAAGAACCACGCGAACGTGGCGATCGTGGTTGACCCTGCCAAGTATTCAGAAATCATTTCTGCGGTTAAAGATGGTGGAACCACTTTGGCTCAGCGTCGTGAACTTGCCTATGCAGCTTTCTCGCACACTGCTCGATACGACTCTGCAGTTGCAAACTGGTTTGCCGCCGAGCTTGAGGGCGACTGGAAGCGCGCGGCAGGGCAAAAGGGTGACATTGAAAATGCCAACCCTGGCTTTGGTTCAAGCTTCAAGGTAGATGCGCAGCTAGCTAACGTACTTCGCTACGGTGAGAACTCACACCAGGCTGCGGCGCTTTATCGCGCTGTTGGTGAAAACGCAGTTGCCGGTATTGCTCAGGCTCGCCAGTTTGGTGGCAAAGAGATGTCTTACAACAACTACGTTGATGCAGATGCAGCGCTTCGTGCCGCTTACGACTTCAATGAGCCAGCTGTAGCAATCATTAAGCACGCGAACCCATGCGGCATTGCAATTGGTGACTCAACTTCAGCAGATGTAATTGCCGATGCTCATGCCAAGGCGCACATGTGTGATCCAGTTTCGGCTTTTGGTGGAGTGATTGCCACCAACCGCCCGGTCACTGTGACCATGGCCAAGCAGGTTGCCAGCATTTTCACTGAGGTAATCATTGCTCCGTCTTACGAGATTGAGGCGCTGTCTATTTTGCTTGAGAAAAAGAACCTGCGCGTTCTAGAGTTGCCAGCCAACTACTCGCGCGAGGCCCTTGAGTACAAGCAGATCTCCGGTGGTGTGCTGGTTCAAGAGACCGATGAGTTCTCTCAGTTCAACTCAAGCGGTTGGAAACTGGTGACCGGTCGCAAGGCCGACTCGGAAACCATGAAGGAACTTGAATTTGCTTGGCGCGCTTGCCGTGCGGTGAAGTCAAACGGAATCCTCTTGGCTCGCGAAGGCGCATCGGTTGGTGTTGGCATGGGTCAGGTAAACCGTGTTGATTCTTGCAAGCTTGCTGTTGAGCGCGCTGAGTCTCGTGCCAAGGGTGCGGTTGCTGCGTCTGACGCTTTCTTCCCATTTGCCGATGGCCTTCAGATTCTGATTGATGCGGGTGTTCGCGCAGTGGTACAGCCTGGTGGCTCAGTCCGCGACGAAGAGGTAATTGCTGCAGCCGAGGCTGCCGGAATCACCATGTACTTCACAGGTGAGCGTCACTTCTTCCACTAGGCCTCAAACCCCTGTATTTCTGGGGGCAGCAGCCCCCATCGGGGTAGATTGCCAGCCGGTAGGCTAGAGGTTGATTGGGCGATGAGGCTCAAGTTTTGAAAAGTACAGGAGCGCCAGATGGCAAAAATCAAGGTAGTTGGCAAGGTCGTTGAACTAGACGGCGACGAAATGACCAGAATCATCTGGCAGAACATCAAAGACAATTTGATCAATCCGTTCCTAGATGTAGACCTTGAGTACTACGACCTTTCTATTGAGCACCGCGATGCAACCGATGACCAGGTGACCATTGACGCAGCGAACGCAATCAAGAAGCACGGTGTTGGTGTGAAGTGTGCAACTATCACTCCTGATGAAGCTCGCGTAGAAGAATTCAAGCTAAAGAAGATGTGGAAGTCTCCGAACGGAACTATCCGAAACATTCTTGACGG
>JBDLVL010000008.1:0-19368 GCA_039804765.1 Actinomycetota bacterium
TGAACTTTTCGGCTGCAGGAATCCAGGTGAAGTCCGGAGCCGAAGACGCGGTGACGCGCGAAAGTCGAATTGCCGACTGCACGTCGGCATCGGCAGAAATCAACGCAACATAGTTGCCATCTTTTAATCCAGGAATTTCAATATCGGTGACTGATCCCGCATTCACGGTGGCTCGAACCACGGTGCCAAAAGTTTTTGAATCTGCTCCAACTATTTGCGCAGTAACGGTGGCATTGGTTTTTCCTGGCACAAAGATGCGAAGTACCGGAACAAGATCGGCGTAGTCGGCATTGGCCGCCGTCAACTTTGAAGCCTGCGCGCTGCCTCGCACAAATATTCCTGGAATTACCTGTTGTTTGGCAAATGCCGGCGAAGGTGAAACGTAATCAACGCCAGCTGCGCTCAAACCGCGAACGGTTCGTTGTTGAATCCACGCAGCAACTGCACCGCCATTTGCAGTGACGTGAGTCACAAAGCTCTTGGTTTTTGGAACCACACCGGCAAGTGGAACCACTGTGGTCTTGCCGGCCACAACCGCAATTCCATTCAGGCCTGGTGCCTCAACGGAACCGGCCTCGCTAAAGATTTGCAGACTAACGGTTGAATCAACCTGAGTAGTGTTGCGTAAAATCAGCAGCGCCTCACGTCCGGTGGTGGTTGATCCGCCAACCAGCCAAAGATCATTCGACGGCAACTGACAGTTGGTGGCAGCCAGGCCCTTTAGCGTGGCACCGGCAGCGTTTTGGAATTGGCTGGCGTTCAAGAGTGCAGAACCCTGATCGTTGACTCCATTAGGTGCGGTCACGGTGTAAACACCATCGCTCGACGCAACGGTTGCACCGTTTGAGGAATTGAACTGGCTAACATAGGCCACGTTGCCCACGTGCTCAAAGTTGCCAAGCGTGGTGCCTTTGGCTCCCCCTGCCTTGAAGAGTGAACCTGGGCAAGCCAGGGTCAAGTCGCGGGCCTTCACATCAAGTGATGAGGCAGCTGGCACATTACCAATTTGGATCTCAAAGGTTGGCGCCAACAAAGTTCCGCCAACCAAGGCAGCTAATACTGCAAACAAAATGACAATCTTTTTGAACATTAGTTTTCTTCACCAACCTCAACAAAAATCTGACTGTCACCAGAAACTCGACGACGCTGGTTGGCGCTAGGGATTGCCAATAAAACGAATCCAAGCAACACCGATAGTTGCACGGCCTTGGTGATCGACCACGGCGAATTAGTTTGCACCCCGGCGTTCAGCAACTTCTTATTTGGTTCTCGGACTCTCCAAAGGTGACCGGTATCGGTAGAGCCAACCGCTTCTAGCTCCTTGACCGAATCAAGAGCCACACCAAGCTGGCCGGAAATCACCGAGTTCTGATCTGGCACCAGCACGTAACCAATTCCGGCATCGTCAATAGTTTTTTGCAGTTCACTTCCATTGGCCGAAGCCAAGTCAGCAACCAACTGCGCAATGCGGTTGTATTCACTCGCGCGGTCTTGCTTCAGGTTTGCCAATGCAAATCTGTAACTCAGGCTGACGTCTTCAAGTTGGACCCCATCACCAGAAACAATCTCGGCACCAAAAGCAATCGAACCATCGGCATTTATTTCTGGATTAATAACCAGCATCTTAAGTGCACTGCCCTGCTCGGCCTCGGCTGCGACGATTGACGGCACTACGCGGCCATCGGTGTATTTCAAACTTGGCGAGGTGGTCACGGTGAGGAATACTGCGGGTGCAAGCGAGAGCACGGCGAGTGCACCACCAATAATTTTGCGTGCTCTAGCTTTCTTAATTTCGTTAAGGCCCAGCGTGAACAAAATTGCGATCACCAAACCAAAGATGCCAAGCAGTGCGGCCGGTGAGCCATTGACGAAATCGGTGGAACGCACGGTTGAACCAACTCCAACAGCAGCGAACGACAAACTACTTACCAGCCAGGCAACCGCAACCGTGGCGATGGCGATTGCCCACAGTACAAATGCGATTCCCCAACGCTTGCCCACCAGGGCCAGCAGCGCGATGAGGATTATGGGAATTAAAATCCAATTTGAGAATTGACCAACCGCGGGAAGGCTGGGGCCAAAACTTTCGCCGCCCAACATCATTTGCCAAACGGGTGACTTGGCGCTCTGCTGTGGCAGGCCGGGATCGGCCAACAGTGCCAGTGGCTTCAAAAGGCCAAGCAGGTAATACAAAACCGTTGGACCAAAAACTGCGGCTGCCGGTAGCGGAATCCAAATCAAGAAACCAAACTTGCGAATCCGAGCGGCAATTACCAGGGCTAGGGCAACCAACAAAACCGGAACGGTGTTAGGTGCGGCGGCCGCAACAACGAACAGCAACAACCCCGATGCCGCTACCCACGACCAAGTTTGCGTAGAGAAATTTGCTTTGCCGATTCCGGAGGCACGCGCAACTGAGAATGCCAACCACGGCAAGGTGATGATTGCGATCACTGCCGGTAAACGCGCCTCAACTTGAGTAAGCACCAACGTTGGCCAAAACGCAAAAACCAACGCACCGCCAATGCGCGCCAAGGTTGATTCACTAAAGAGTGCAACTACTCGCCAAGCCCCGGAGAACGCAATTGATTTTGCCAACAACAAAAGAATTGCCAACGAAAGTGACGGCGCCCAAAAAGTAAGTGAGCCAAGCAAGGTGAGCACCCAAACGAATGGGTCGCTTGGACCAAAATAACCAAGGCCAATTGGTTGAAAACTGGCGCCGGCTCTAGAGAAAAGCGTCAGCCAAGAATCGCTTAGCGGTAGCAACCCTGCGCCTGATGAAGCAGTTCCGGTTGGCCAGAAGGCAAAGCTCAAGGCGGCAAGCGCGGTAGCTACCCAGAGTGCACCAGAAGCCACAAACCCTGGCACGTTGGTGCTTTGCTCTACTTCAAACTCGCCGCGCTCAAAGGCAGCGAGGGTTGCTTCGCTTTGTTCTCGCTCAAGTGCTGCACGATTGGAATTTCTTACCTGCTGCCAGCTGGCCCTGAGGCCGCGAAGCTTGGCGAACTTGACCACACTGGTTTTTGCGATTCGCGACCTGCTACCCAGCCGAGCGCCAATTGTGAAGTAACCCCAGAACGCTGCCGCTAGCTCAGACCATATGCGGTCTGGGCGCTTTGCAGCCACGCGACCGATCGCGCGGAACAAACCAATGGCTGGCAAGAAAAACCAGAACAGCAAGGCCACTGGCAATGGGGCAAACGCAAGCCTTAGGTGAATGGCACTTCTGCGTAGCGCCGTCTTTGGTGCGGTGCCCAACCAGGCGCGTGGGCGCTTGCCAGAAATAGATAGTGCTGCGTGCGCGACCCTGGCCTGTGGCACCACCACAACTCGGTGGCCGGCCAAGCGGGCACGGATTGAAAAATCAAAATCGGCAGCAAGTTCCGGTGCCGAAACATCAAAACCACCAAGCTGCTTTAGCAAGTCAAATTTAATTAGCGCGGCCGCCGTGCCAACGGCCATCACGTCATCGGCATCGTCGTGCTGCGATTGATCTAGCTCACCACTAACAATAGAAAACAGATCACCCAAAGGAGTCAGGGTAAGACCAAGTTGATTGACCACTCTTGGGTCTTGCCAGTCCACAAGTTTTGGTCCGGCAATCACAACGGATGGCGAAAGTTCTACGGCTTGAAGCAGGTTTTTTAGAGCGTCTGCTTCTGGAGCGCTGTCGTCGTGCAGTAACCAGATCCATTGCGCATCGGCAATTGCCTTGGTTGCGAATCCAATTGAATTCGCAAGCGTTGTGCTGGCAGGTAGTTGATGAATTTCATCAACCCCCGCATCGCGTGCGATGGTGACACAGGCATCGGTGTTGGAAGTGTCAATCACAATAATGCGATCGACTTTTTGCGTTTGCTTATTTAAGGCGGAAAGCGTTTGGAAAAAATAATCCGGCTCATCGTGTGAGATTACGACGGCAACTACAGAAGGTTTCATGATCAACGGCTTGAAGCCGTGAGATTAAGCGCGCTTCTTAAGCTTGCGACGCTCGCGCTCTGACAAGCCGCCCCAAATACCAAAACGCTCATCGTTCTGAAGTGCGTACTCAAGACATTCAGCCTTTACTTCGCAACCAGAACAAATACGCTTTGCATCGCGAGTAGAGCCACCCTTTTCAGGGAAGAAAGCTTCTGGATCAGTCTGTGCACAAAGTGCATCTGCCTGCCATGAAAGAGGATCGCTTTCAGGATCCGAGTATGCCCCCGCGACACCAAGTCGAATTGGATCGATAAACCAGTTTTCTGGTACTCGATTACGACTGTCCATAACTACATTCCCTATTCCGAAATCCCCTGCGACAGCGCATGGGAATTCTATGGATAATTCCTTGGTTGTAATTACACTCTTGTAGTTCGGTCCCTGTCAAGTCGAGATTTGCCAACCCTAAGGGGCTTACTGAGGCTTGACCGCCCTGATTAGTGGGCCGAGGTGGCCAAAAAGGCGGTTCCGCTACCCGAAATGCTGAAAAACTTGGCATCCGAGGACATATAGGCAGCCTCGCCGCGGCGCAAAACTACCCGCTCCTCCAGGCTATTACTTAGGGCTATTTCGCCCGCTGTGCAAAGAATTACTGACTCCCCGGCCAGCTGCAAATCGGCCATTAGACGGTCGCCGCTTGGCTCTGCTTTATAGAGCAAGAAGTCATCGGTGTTGCATGGGTACTGCAGCAAACCCTGTGCCACTTCGCGCGGCTCAACCAGCGGCACGTGACCGGCGGTGAAATCTACAACCCGCTCAAGTTCGTCAACATCAACGTGCTTTCTAGTCAGCCCGCCGCGCAAGACGTTGTCTGATGCAGCCATCACCTCTACCCCAAGTCCGTGCAGGTAGGCGTGAATGTTTCCGGCTGGCAAAAATAGCGCCTGGCCGGGTTCTAGGTAAACGTGATTCATTAACAGCGATAGCACCACGCCCGGATCGCCCGGGTACAACAGGTTCAGCCTTTCGGCAACAGCAAAGCGCGCTTCGAAATCGGCCATGGTGGTTAGCTCCGCGGTGAAGCCATCAAGGTTTCCGCGGCGGTGACTGATATCGGTGAAGACTTTTTGCAAACCGTTTTCTTGGTGCAGCAGTTTTCGCCAGGCTGCCGACATTGCTCGGAAGCCCTCGGAAACTCCGCTGTGCGTTTCCATGTCTTCAAGCAGTTGATCAATCTCGTCAATTGGCTTGAAGCCACACAGCGCCTCAAAGTCAGAAAGCGCCACAATGATTTCTGGCTTGTGGTGATTGTCTTTGTAATTGCGGTTGCTGGCACCAATTGAGATGCCCTGCGAATTTTCGCGGTCGAATCCGGCCTGCGCCTGCGCCGCAGTTGGATGCGCCTGAATTGAAAGCGGTTGATCGGCGGCAAGAATTTTCAGCAGGAACGAAAGCTGGTGGCCACCAAGGTGATCGTTCAGAGTCGTAATCATGGCCTCGGCCAAAACTGCCGGTGAACCCGGGTGTGTGCCGAACCAAATTTCGGCAGCTGGTTGATCGGGAGCGGCTGCCACAAGGTCCGGGCCAAAGTAATCGGCTATCAAGGTGCGCGACCCCCACGCATAATTGCGTGGTTGGTTAGCAATCTTGACTAACACCGGTCCCCTTTCATCTAGCGGGTCTAAGCCTAACTTCGCGCAGGTAATTTTGCCGATATTAGACTTGAACAACCCAAACCGGAAAGTTGCAATGACTGCACTGACTAGACCAATTCGCGTTGTCTTTAATACGCGCGAAAAGGGCTACCGTTCCAAAACCTGGACGGCCTCATTGGGAATCTTCACTCTGATGGCCGGCGACAGCGTTCGCTACAGCATTGGTTGGTATGGCTGGGGCGCCGTGCTCTTGCTACTGTTCGTTGCCTCGATGACATTGTTTATTAAGAATCAACCGCTAAACACAATTCGTGAAATCCCCTGGCCAATGTGGGCAGTCTTTGGCTGGATGGCACTGAGCACGATTTGGTCGGCCTATCCGGCGATCACCGCCCTCGCGGTTTTCTCGCAGCTTTGCACCACGGCCTTTGCGCTGTTTTTGGTTTCACTCTTTTCTTGGCGCCATCTAGTTCGCGTTTTTGCAAACGTGATCCGTTTTATTTTGGGAGCATCGCTGATCTTTGAATTCATTGCCGCAGCAATAGTGCAGGGTCCCATAGCTCCAATTTTCAAGAACTACAGCGGTAACAAGCCGCCGGCTGCAGCCTTCTATTGGACTCAGGGTCACCTATTTGATGGCGAAAGAATTCAAGGCATCGTTGGTAACTCAAACCTGTTGGCATTCGTTGCCATGTTGGGGGTGGTCACCTTTGCAGTTGAATACGCCATCATCGGCACCAAGCGTTGGATAAGTGCGGTTTGTCTAGTTGGTTCTCTTGGGGCGATGCTATTGGCAAAGTCTGCGGGAATCGGTTTTGCCATGGTGGCAATCCTGGTTGCGGCAATTGTTTCAATTGCAGCCGAGGGCAAAGTGCGCGAGGTTCGTCACAAGTACTACCGAATCGCTTGGGCGTTCGCCGGAAGTATCGGTGTAATTGTTCTGTTTTACCGCGCCACTGTTTTTGAATTTTTTGGCAAGAGCCCAGACATGACCGGCCGCAGCGGCATCTGGAAGCTGGTGCTAGGGCTGATCGAACAGCGTCCGGTGCTTGGTTGGGGTTGGACCAGTCACTGGATGCCGGGCGTGAAGCCATACGAGGGTCTGGTTGTAATCAATCACGTTCCTTATTACCAAGCGCACAACGCTTACCTAGATATCACAATGCAACTTGGTTTTATTGGCGCTGCCCTGTTTGGAATTTTGTTTCTAACCACGTTCATCAAACTTTGGCGTTTGGCCGTGCGTCACACGGTTTCGCTTTATCTTTGGCCAATTTTGGTGTTTATGGGTCTTGCGGTTTGGAGCCTCACCGAATCGCGCATCTTGATTGAAATTGGTTGGGTGCTGCTGGCGCTGTTCGTGATTAAGGTCAACCAACCGGAAGAAATGCTAGAGCCACGTGGCAGCTCGCCAAAGCGGGTGCGCCTGCTCAACATAGGTAAGCGCGACTAAAAACTTTTCCCGATTAAGGAATAACTAGAACTTGCCCCACCTTGATCAGGTTGGCATTTGTGATTTTGTTTGCAGTCATCAGGGCAGTTGTGGTCACACCAAACCTGGCGGCAATTTTTGAGAGCAAGTCCCCCGCCTTCACGGTGTAAGTCTTAGGTTTCGCGGTCGCGGTTGGCTTAGGCGTTGCAGTTGGCTTAGGCGTTGCAGTTGGCTTAGGGGTTGCCGACACCGATGGCTTTGGGCTGGCGCTTGGTGATGCCGACGAACTGGCCGAAGGGCTTGGTGAAGGGGTTGGGCTGACGGTTGGCGATGCGCTTGGTTCTGGCAACACAATTGGCGGCTCAACATTGAAGCGGTCAACGCTCACACTCGCTCCGGCGGACTTACCGGTTGGAATCTTCGACAAGAAGTAAGGACCAACCAGTGCAGCCTTGATGGACGTGCCGCGAAGCTTTTCGTAGGCCGCAACTGTCTTGATCAACTTTTTAGTTTGACCTTCAATCAAGTAGTAGGCCTTGTCGGCGGTACGAACAAAACGACCAAGCGCAACCGTTGACTTAGGTAATGCAGCGCAGGTTGATTTATCTAGCGTGATGCCACGGCCCGGATAGTGACTGGCATCAACCTCAGACACCGGATACAGCATGCCGGTAATTGCAACGTAGAACGTTGCATCGCAAACAAACTTGATTCCGGTTATCTTGCTGGTTTTTACGTAACCCTTGAATTGCGTCGCCGGAATGGTGCGCAAATTCTTCAAACCCAACAGCGCGGCTTCATTGGTGTCGTTAACCACTAGCGCGCGCTTCAGGCCATCAATCAAATAAGTCTTAGGCGAATCACTTGAACGAACATAGGTTCCGGGTGCGATCACTGGATGGCCACTTGGAATTTGGGCAACTGCAGAACTTGACAGCGTCTCTGCCTTGGTGGTCTTGAGCACCGGCGCAAACTTGGCCACGTCTGCGGTGTTCAACACCAAACGCTTTTCGCCATCGGCGACTAGGTAGACATTCTTAGCTGCTGCCGACTTCACCACCAGAGTTGATTCAACCGTGGTTGGTGCCTCAGGAATCAGCGCCAAGAATTCGTCGCTTACTACCGGCGCGTTCTTCGAGATTACTTTGGCATCAAGCACCTTGCGCTTACCATCATTTGTGATCAGGTACTGGTTGCCTGCGGCATCATTCAAAATGCTCTTGATGGTCACCGGTGCAGCAACGTTGGCAATTGCTTCGCCAAGCATTGAACCGGTTGACTTAGTGAACCACTTGGTGAAGTCAATATCGGCTGCGGTGCCTTTATCGATGTCGTAGTAATAGGTGCCATCAAATAGTGACAGCTTGCCGGTGGCTAGGTTGGTAAACGAAACGCCCTTGCGAATAATTGGCTTACCCCAAGGTAGGTTCTTGAACGCGGTGATCTTTACGGCCGATAGAGCTGGAACACCAATGCGCGAATCAGCTAGTGAGTCTGCATCAAGAATCTGGCGCTTGGCACCGTCTTGAATAAAGAAGGTCTGATCACCGTCACCAGAAACGTATTCCGTCATTGCGGTTGCCGATGGCAAGGCATTCATTTGGTTTTGGGTCAAAGTAATTGCGCTGTTGCAATCAAGCCCAAAGACTGCAGCTTGGGTGCAGTTGGTGAATTTAAACTTTTGCCCACCATCCACAAAGTAGTAATTGCCCAGCGCAGGTGACTTGATCAATCGACCAATGGTTCCAGAATCAACAAACGAGTCCAGGTAGGCCTGCGATACGGTACCCAGCGGGCCAAGTGGCTTCATCGCGGCAACGGTATCGGTGTTGTCAACCAGATACTTCTTGCCCTCGATGATTAGGTAAGGCTGCGACTGCGCGCTCTTAAGCAAGAATCCACCACCGATAGGGTCGCCGAACCAGTCGGTGAAGTAGCGCCAGAAGTTTCGGTTACCGTATGCGCTGCAAGAGTCGCCCGTGCCGTAGAGGTTTGCCATTGCGGCATCGTTTGGGGTGTACGGCGTGTAGTAGTAAAGCGCTGCGGTTGCTTGACTCTTAATGGTCACGCTCTTTTTTCCGCAACCAGGATTATTTGCCTGGTAAGAGATTTGCTTGGTTGAACCAACGCTCAAATAGGTAAACGAACCGCGTGGGTCGCCGTACCACTGCAGCTGACCAGCACCGCGATACAACTGCCAAAAGAATGTGCCCACCTTTGGATCACACGGTCCGGTGTCTGGACACTTATAACCAAGCGCCTTGTTGTACTTGTTGTCTGTTGGGTTATCCAACGTGATGAGGCCCTGCTCTTTTTGCAGAGTCACAAGCAGCACGCGCGGATTAATCTTGCAGGCCCTGGCTACGGTGAAAATAATCTGTGCGGCAGTTTGGTTTTGTGCTGCTGGAACGGAATCACACCAACCGTCTTCGCCTTCAACCGCAGGAGTATCGGCCACGTAGTCCTTGATGCACTTTGGGCCACCGTCGTTGTCGTTGCAGGTTGGCAGCTTGCTGTTTAGGAAACGTTGGATCTCAGTGGCGGTCATGGTGCCAAAGTCATAGAACACGCTGTCGCTAATGATTAGACCCGGGTCAAACTTTGATGCGTCGGCCGCTTGTGCATTAGGTGCCGCAGACAGGGCAACAAACCCGATTGCGACTAGGAGTGATGAAACTAGAATCGCAACCAGTCTTGAGAACTGGTTCGCTATCACGGAATGGTTACTCCGGTGCTGGTAGAGCCCTGGTGAGTAGCAGAGGCGTAAGAAACAGTTACGGTTGCCTTACCCTTTGGCATTCCAGCGGTTGGCAACATTGCTGGGTAGCACTGGGTAGTGGAAACATTTGCCTCAGCCTTAACAGAAACTGTCTTTGAAACTGAACCGCTGGTCAAAACGAACGTGCACTTGCCGCCGTCTTCCGACACGTTGGTCACTTCAACAACTGCAGAAACGTAACCGGTGTTTGAATCAACACTCAGGTCAATGAAATTAAACTTGGCTGTCTCAATCGTTGGCGAGGCAGAGGCCGACTCCGAATCACTTGGCAATGGCGACGCCGGACTGGCAGATGGCGATTGTGATGTAGATGGATTCTGATCGGTGCCCCAGTTTGGGTAAAGTAGCGCACAGCCACTAAGTGAAACTAAAGATAGAGCTGCGATAGAGACTGCAAGAGTCCTCTTCATGATTACTCCTTTACTTCGCCGTCATTATTTTCGGTAACGAAGGACTTTTTTACCATTTCATGAATTGCTGTGAAATTTGGGTGAATCACGTCAATGTTTGGCGGCACCAAACTCAACTCCTTGATTCCCTGAGATCGTGCCTTGCTAGCCAGATCAACGTATTGTGAGAGCATCGCGCTTGGAATATCGGTGCGCACCATTTGCTTTCCGGCAGCGGCAATCGCCTGGAAACGAGTCAACACTGTGCCCGGATCAAACTGCTTCAAGACCTGCTGCTCCACCTCATGCTGGCGACGCATGCGGTCGTAGTCGCTGGTGCTGTGGCGGCTGCGAGCGTACCAAAGCGCGGTGTAGCCATCCATGTGCTGCTGCCCTGCCTCAATCCATCCCTTGACATCAGAGAGGTCATCATTTTGACCACCAATAGGCAGGCGCTGTTTCACGTTGATGTCGATTCCACCCAGCGCGTCAATCATCTTTGAGAATGAGGCCATGTCAACCAAAACGTAAGACTGAATCTGCAAGCCAGTCACGTATTCAACCGCGTCACGAGTTGCCTCTGTTCCCGGCGTTGAACCGTGCTTCACGGCATCTGGGTAGGCGTCGGCGTGATTGTCTTCGACATCTTTATAGATTGCGTTAATCAAACATTCCAAACCGCAGTTCCAACCGTTCGGATAAATCTTGTTCATTGGCGAACCGTCCGAGAACCCAACGTGCTGCAAGTTTCGTGGAATTCCAATGTTCACAGCGTGACCAGTAGCTGCATCAATGCTGATTACAGAGATTGAGTCCGGACGAATACCAAAGCGGTCGGCACCGGCATCGGCACCAAGCAGCATCACGTTGTAGCGGCCGTCTATTGGTGAGGTGAATCCGCCCTGGTTGAAAATGCTGCCGATGAAATTTGCCTGAACGCCAGCTAAATTACCCGCGTAAGAAATTGCCGAGGTACCAAGCACACCCGCCAGAACCACCGCACCAAAAGTAATCCAGCGTTCGCGGTTGTAAAGGCGGCCAAGTCGCATCAATCGCAAGGTATCTAGTGTTAGCACCGCAAAAAGAATTGAGTAAAGAATCAGCGCACCAGAAAGAATCCAAATCAAAACCGGCAGCGTTACCAACCAGATGACCCAACCCTTGTTGATCAAACCAACCACCAGCAAAATCAGGAAGAATGCCCAAAAGCCAATGGTTGCGGTGATGCCAATGCGAGCTAGTCGGCGATTACCGGCAACCAGCTGAGCAGAACCCGGAACAAGAACAGTTAGCAGCAATAACCACCAGGCGCGGCGATGCATTTGCTGAGGAGTCGCGCGCTCAGTATTACGAAAAGGACCGGTTGCTCGAACCCTAGGTGAAGTTCGTTGACTCAACCGTGGATTTAGATTTGTGATTTCAGTTTCGCATTCTTCTCAGCGACCTGAACTTTTAGGTCTTCGCTGTAGGCAGCCATCGCGGCAGAAAGCCTCTCGTCAAACGCACCAAGAATTCTGGCTGCCAAAATTCCCGCGTTCTTTGCTCCACCAATTGAAACGGTGGCCACCGGAATTCCTGCCGGCATCTGCACGATAGAAAGTAGTGAATCCATGCCATCAAGCTTTGATAGCGGCACCGGAACACCAATGACCGGAAGGGTGGTAACAGAGGCAAGCATGCCAGGCAGGTGAGCTGCGCCACCGGCACCGGCAATGATTACCTTGATGCCACGGCCAGCCGCCGCCTTGCCCCACTCGATCATCTTTTCTGGAGTGCGGTGTGCTGAGAGCACCTCTACCTCGTAGTCAATGCCAAAATCTTTGAGTGCCTGGGCTGCGTCAGACATTACTGACCAGTCTGAGTCTGACCCCATAACAACACCTACAACTGGGCCGGCAACTGGCTTTGTTTGGCTTGTCATTTGGGGCTCCTTTTATGTGGCAACCCTCAAATTTTACCCAACGGGCTTTGGTTATCCCCGTAGCAAAACGGCTGCAGCGCCTCTGGCCTCGGCAAGCGCGTGCTCGGCTGAGTCGGAAACCACAGTTATGTGGCCCATCTTTCGTCCCGCCCGTGCACCCTTTCCGTAGGTGTGCACCTTGGCATCTGGGTGGGCCTGCAGTGCTTTATCAAGCGCCTGAACAAAATTATTTTTATCGTCAACGCCAAGCAGGTTCACCATTACTGAGTGAGCTGCACGCGGAGCGGTTGAACCAAGCGGCAAGTCGAGCACTGCACGCAGGTGCTGCTCAAATTGCGAAGTCACCGAACCCTCGATGCTGAAGTGCCCAGAGTTGTGCGGACGCATGGCAAGTTCGTTAATCACGATTCGCCCATCGCGGGCCTCAAACATTTCAACCGCAAGCACGCCGGTAACGCCAAGTGCCTCGGCAACGCGCTTTGCGATATCTGCCGTGGTGGCAAGGGTTGCTGCGCTTGCCTCCGGAGCCGGCGCAAGAACTACAGAGCACACACCGTTTTCTTGAATAGTCTCAACCAGAGGCCACGCTTTGAACTCGCCTCCAGGAGTGCGCGCACTCAACTGCGCCAGCTCACGTACAAAATCAACTTTTTCTTCGGCAAGCAAACTGCCACCAAAATCAGCAAGGTTTTCCAGCCAATCCTTGGCGTCTACCGATGAACGCACCACGCGAACACCCTTGCCGTCGTAACCACCTATCGGTGTTTTCAAAATTGCCACGCCACCATTGGCGGCGATGAAGTCGTCTAGTGAAGCGGCGTCGTGAATCTCTGACCAGGCAGGCATTGGCAAACCAAGTTCGCCAAGTTGCTGACGCATGTGCAATTTGTTTTGCGCAAAAGCTAGTGCCTTGCTTGGTGGCTGAACGTTTACGCCATCTGCTTCAAGAGCGCGTAGCACGGTAAGCGGTACGTGTTCGTGATCAAAAGTAATTACGTCAACGGTGCGGGCAAATTCGCGAACCACATCAAGCTGGTTGTAATCGCCAACCATTGTGGTTGCCAATTCTGCCGAAGAACCAGCGGCCTCGGCCAAGACTTTGATTTGCAAACCCAGGTTGATAGCCGGTGGAGTCATCATGCGAGCCAGCTGGCCGCCACCAATCACGCCTACGCGCGGGGTTTGCTTGGTCATGACGGTCCTATCTTTTGATGCTTCTATATTGCAGCAGCTAGTCGATCAATCTCGACGGCCACCATCTTATGCTTTGGAATCCCAGCAATCACAAGGGGTTCCTGACCTTCAACCACAATGCTGATTGATCGGCCCTTGGTGAGCTGAACATCTTTAATCTGAGTCAAGCTGACTTCGCGACGCTTCTGCCCCAGCAATCCGGAACGGTAAAGCACTCGGGTGGTTGTGACATCTAGAAACGTACTCATGAAGCGCAATAGCGGAATAAACCAGAAGAAAAAAACTACTGAGCCGGCAACGATGTAAAGCACGGTGTACTGCCACTGCTCGGCAAGGCGACCGCTGAAAAAAGCCAAGGCAAAACAAGCGGCAAATAAAAAGATGCTTGGAAAAAATAGTTTCGAACCGCGTGGTCGAATTCGCGCAATGCGCTGCTCAGCTAAAAAACTCATCTTGTTAATTGTGTCGCAGGTGAACAATATCTCCGGCAGCCACAGCGACAACATCTTTCTGACCATCCGGTTGCAAAATCAATCGGCCGGTGTCATCAATCCCCACTGCCGCACCAACCACCTCTTCATCACCAGGCAAAATAGCACGCACCCGATTAACTCCCGCGCGATCCAAAGTCACGCAAGCGTCAATTACCTGATTGCGCAATCCGCTGACCACGGCATCTCCACCGGCTGCTACCCATGGTTCATAAAGTCCACGAAGATTTTCCAAATAGATTTCCAACACAACATCTAGCTCAAGTGCCTGCGCACCCTCAAGCTTCAACGATGTGGCGTTCTCAATTGGCAACTCCGCTTTGTCTTGACGCACGTTCAAACCCGCACCTATTACTACGCCGCTCAGGTCGCTAATCAGTTCGCTCAGCACGCCAGAAATTTTCTTTTCGCCCACCAACACGTCGTTTGGCCACTTCAACCCCACCGGCGCATCCGGAATCAGCGCGGCCACGGTCTTGGTCATCGCCAATCCCGCCAACAACGGCAACCAAGAGAAATTAGTTGCGGCAACTCCGGCCGGCTTCAACAACACCGATACAAAGAGCGAGCTACCCGCAGGGGCCAACCAATCTCTGCCGGCACGACCACGCCCAGCCGATTGAAACCCGGCCACTCGCACGGTGAAATCATGGGTGTTGGCGGAATTGGCAATCAAATCGGCATTTGTTGAGCCGGTTTCAGGCACAAACTCAAAATGGGCTGCAATCCGGCTACTTTTCGGGAAATCCATGGTCTAAGGGTACTGTCTGTAGGTTTCACACAGCAGATTTTGGGATTCGCAGTAGCAAACTGCCAAAGGAATGGTCCTTTTCACTGGGTAAAGTGAGGTTCATGACCTTTGAGAACACTTTCACCCAGGCAATTCGCTTGAACCCAGACATTGCCACCACCAAGGGCAAGCTAGAGGACCTTCGTCAGCGCTATCACGAAGCAGTGACCGCAGCCGGCGAAACCGCAATCGCCAAGCAGCACGCTAAGGGTAAGAACACTGCACGCGAGCGCATTGAGATGCTGCTTGACCCGGGCTCATTCGTTGAAATTGACGAATACGTTCGACACCGATCAACCGCATTTGGAATGGACAAGAACCGCCCTTACGGTGACGCGGTGGTCACCGGTGTTGGCACGATTCACGGTCGTCAGGTTGCCCTTTTCTCACAGGACTTCACAATCTTTGGTGGCTCACTTGGTGAAGCCGCCGGAAACAAAATCATCAAGGTCATGGATCTTGCAATCGCAACCGGTGTTCCAATTATTGGAATTCTTGACTCGGGAGGCGCGCGTATTCAAGAGGGTGTTATTGCTCTAGGCAAGTACGGCGAAATCTTTAAGCGCAACACAATGGCATCTGGTGTGATTCCGCAGATCTCATTGATCATGGGTCCAGCTGCCGGTGGTGCGGTTTACTCACCTGCACTAACCGACTTCGTAATCATGGTCGACAAAACTTCAAACATGTTTGTGACCGGACCAGACGTAATCAAGACCGTGACCGGTGAAGACGTTGGCATGGAAGAACTTGGTGGAGCACGCGCCCACAACGAGCGCTCTGGTGTTGCTCACTACCTAGCCGACGACGAAGCAGATGCAATCGATTACGCTCGCGCACTACTTAGCTACCTTCCAGAAAATAATCTTTCGGAAACCGTTCAGTACGCGCCAGAGGGTGAACTTGAAATCACCGATGCCGACGAGAAACTGAACACCATCATTCCGGACTCACCAAACCAGCCTTACGACATGAAGACCGTGATCGAGGGAATCGTTGACGGTGGCGAATTCCTTGAGGTTCAGCCGCTGTTTGCGCCTAACATTTTGATTGGTTTCGCACGTGTTGACGGTCGAAGCGTTGGAATCGTTGCCAACCAGCCACAGCAGATGGCCGGCACGCTAAACATTGAGGCCGGCGAAAAGGCAGCGCGCTTCGTGCGTTTCTGCGACGCGTTCTCAATTCCAATTCTTACTTTGGTTGACGTACCTGGCTACCTACCGGGCACCGATCAAGAGTGGGCCGGTGTGATTCGTCGTGGAGCAAAGTTGCTTTACGCGTATGCAGAGGCAACCGTGCCGCTTGTAACAGTTATCACTCGCAAGGCTTACGGAGGCGCATACATCGTTATGGGTTCAAAGCAGCTTGGTGCCGACATCAACCTTGCCTGGCCAACCGCCGAGATTGCCGTGATGGGTGGTCAGGGCGCAGTGAACATTTTGTTCCGCGACCAAATCAAGAAAGCCGAAGAAGCGGGCATGGACGTGGCTGCGGTTCGGTCAAAACTTGCCGCTGAGTACACCTACAACGTAGCGTCACCATTCTTGGCGGCCGAACGCGGAGAGCTAGATGGCATCATCGAGCCAAGCGCTACTCGCATTCAAGTGATCAAGGCAATGCGAGCGCTGCGCACCAAGCGTTCAAACTTGCCGCCTAAGAAGCACGGAAACATTCCGCTTTAAATCGGGATAGATAAATGACTGAATTTAGCGAATCACTTCAGGTAGTTTCTGGCGCACCAACACCAGAAGAGTTGGCCACCGTAATTGCCGTGCTCGAAGCGGCGCATGCCGAAGAAGCCGCCAGCAGCTCTGGCTACGAGCGCCCGCTCAAATCATCGTGGTCACGCAATGCTTCTCAATTGCGCAACTCGATTACCCCGGGTCCCGGTCAGTGGCGCGGTGCCTACCGCTCAGGCTTGTACTAAAAGCAGAGTTACAACCGTTATCAAATGTCCCCCTAAGAGGGGACGCAGTTTTGAACCATCCCCCATTCAAGAACGCCCATACTGGAAAACGAAGGTTTATTCGCCGAAAAGGGGAATGGCGATTAGATCTGGGGTCAGGCGAAATCCTGATTGGGGACTGAGAAGGCCACTCGAAAGAGTGGCTCTTTTCTTTTAACCGGGTTAGCTGCTGGGCTAAAACTTAAGCCAGACGTCTGGCTTTGCAATTCCAGCTCTGGTTGCCACCAGTGTTACTCGCCAAGCCTCGTCGGCTGGCGCACGCAAAGTGATTCGCCCCTCTTTCACGCCGGCAATTGATTCGGCAACCTGCGCAAGAATATCACTGCGATGATTTGGCGTCAGTTGATCCAGGCCGCCCTCATCAAGTAATACAACTTCAATTCCGCGCAAGCGAGCGTTCTTAACGGCATCACGAATTGCATTGGTCATCAAACCGCGACCACGAATCTCATCACGTAGCGATGCCTCAAGCAGACGAGCCTCTTGTTTTTGGTCTTCAGTCAATTTACCGTGACTGCTTTTTATGATGTTCAACATCGGCAGCGCTCCCCTGAGCGCACTGTCTAGGCGAGCTCTGCGCTCCTGGCTTGAAGCAGCGTTCACAACTTTTTCAGTTTGAGTATCTAGAGCCAACTTGGTAAATGCCATGGTGTCGCGATACGCGTTGCGCAAACCAACAGAAATTGTGTGGCCAGAAAAAACCAACATCAACGCGCCGATCAAACCCGTCTGGATTCCGGCCACGAGACCCGCCCAAGAAATTATCTGAAACACCAAAATTGCAGTGCCAAGCCAAGCAATGAATTTCTGTTGGCGAACCGCGGTTGTTGCCATCAGAGTTGCAATACCAATTACATACCAGGTTGAATACATGTCGGCAGTTTTAGGATCAAGGTTGTGGTTGGTCAGCAATGGCACCAGTGCTGCAACTGCAAGATTGAAGATTGCCTGTGGCATTGGTAAGTCTGGGCCACGGTAAAAGACCATCGAGGCAACGATTGAAACTATGTAAATCAAAATTGAAGTGATGGCGAGCGTTGGGTCTGCGTATGAATTGAGCGACGCAAACCCAAGAGCAGCGTGCAAAAGACCAAACAAAAGCCCAAGAATCGCTACCAACCATCTAGGAATGCGAATCACGCTGCACTCCATTCGATGATCACGTTGGTACCAATTCCAATTTTGGAATCAATGAATACCTTGCCGCCTACCGCCTGTGCTCGACCAACAATCGAGAGCTTTAAGCCAAGGCGGTTCTTAGGAACACGTGATGGCCTAAAGCCACGACCATTGTCTTTGACCACGATTTTGAAACCCCTAGCGGTTCCCTTTAGGAAGACCTGCACTGTCGCACTGGCACCGGCGTGATTTAGCGAGTTAGCTAGTGCCTGCAGAGTTGACTCGGCAACCGCATCGGCTACCTCGGCAGGCACGAGGTGGTCGGTAGAACCCTCAATTTCAACAGAAACGAGTTCTGATTGACGCTGAATAGCAACCTCAAGCGCGCTAAATAGTGAGCTGACAGAGATTGTTTCATCGGTGTTCATCAGAGCATCGGCGGTGACTAACTTCTGGATCGCAGTTTCGGCAAGTTCCTGGGCGTGCGTTTGAGCGGACTGGTCGTCTGCCTTGGCCGCGACCAACAACGTGGTTAGCACCGAATCATGCACAAGGGCATCAACGCGGTCACGCTCTCGCAAAATTGCATCGGCACGGGCTAGATCAATCGCCGCAATGTTGGCATTGTGATTTGCCTCGTCTACTTTTGATGACTCGTAGCGAAGCACCCAAACAAATCCGGCAATCACAGAGCTAAACAAAAATGAAAAGCTGGCGTCCTGCAGTGCTAACAACGGTGGTACAGCGATGCCAATGTCAGAAATCTGCAATAAAAACCACATCAGCGGCAAGGTAACTAGAAAGAATCCAGACAGGAACACACCAAAGCCACCCACAGAGCTGATGCCGGCTACACCCACCGACCACCAAATCCAAGGCTGCTCGTCGACGCGAAGGGAACCGTTTCCAAGCTGGAAGGTCCAGGTGACTATGGCAAACAATGTGCTCAGAGTTAGCGCAACAAAGCCAAACCGGCCGTTTCCGTGAATCCAAACCAGGTAAACAATCGAAAGATGTGCCCCGCCTAAAATCGCAAAAGTTAGCCAAAACCAAAATGGATTTAGATCGTGTGTGCTGAATTGAGTCAGTGCGTTGGTGAAGGTTTGAAGACCAACTAACGATGCGGCAACACTAAAAACTCGTTCCAGCAAAGAGTTGACTCTAGACAGTGCCAGAGTCTTGTTTGGCTCAACCCGCTGAATGCGAAACACTACAAAGAGCTCTCTTCAAGAATTCCGTCTTCGATTGCACGAACCAAAAGATCTGTTTTGGTAGAAGCAGGTCGACCAATTACCGAATACTTGGCGCGCACGCGGTCGATGTGTTCCTTGGCAGTAGAAATTTTGATGTTCAATTCGGTGGCAACTTGCTTCAATGCAAAACCTGACGCATAAAGACTCAGCACCTCACGTTCGCGTGGTGAAAGATTCGCCGCCTTGAACTCGGTGTCCGAGTCAATTGCTGCCGCGGTCTGCAGCGTGTTCACATAGACGCCATCTGCCACCAAGCGAATCGCGGAAGCCAGATCCTCCATTGACTGCGCCTTTGGCACCAAGGTGGCCGCGCCTGCCTTCAATGCTGCACGAACCAGGTTCTGCTTGTCAGCGATGCTGAAGATCACTACCTGCGCCCCGGTCTTCAAAAGATTGGTGACGTTTTCGGCAACGATTGAACCATCGGCCAACGAGAGATCCATCACGACAACGTC
>JBDLVL010000009.1:0-21087 GCA_039804765.1 Actinomycetota bacterium
AGCAAAATTACGAGGCCCGATAGCGAGGCGAGAGCGGTTACCTCAACCACGCGAATTTTGCGCGACGCAATTGCCGCAAAAAAATCTGCGGCGCCATAGGTGACCGCGGTAAGCAGGCCAAGGATTGCGGTGAGCATTTACAAAACTCTTTAAATTAAATTGTGTTGGCGTCGATCACAAAGCGGTAGCGCACGTCGGCATCAACCACACGGTTCCACGCCTTGTCTACTGTGGCGGCATGGGTTGCATCAACTAGTTCAATGTTCGCAGCAATTTTGTGCTTGGCTGCAAAGTTCAACATTTCTTGAACCTCAACCTGGCCACCAACCTGTGAACCACTGATTGATCGACGGTTGTTGGTAACGCTGAACACAGCAAATGATTGCTTTTCAACTGGGAGACCAACAAAAACTAGCGCGCCATCTAGGGTTAGCAAACTCAAAATATCGTCAACCGGAATGTCTGCGCTTGTGGTGTTCAAGACCAGATCAAAATTGTTTTTTAGATCTTTGAAAGTTTGCTTGTCAGAAGTTGATCGGTAGTCAATCGCACCAAACTCAAGGGCATCTTCTTTTTTACTAAGTGAGTGACCCAAAACTGTAACTTCTGCGCCGAGTGCCGCCGCAAATTTAACCGCAAGGTGACCAAGACCACCCATGCCCAGAATGGCAACCTTTTTACCAGGCCCGGCCTTCCAGTGTTTAAGCGGTGAGTAAACGGTGATGCCCGCGCAAAGCAGCGGTGCAAATTCTGCGTGCGATACGCCATCGGGGATGTGAACTACAAAGTGTTCGTCGGTCACGATTTCTTTGGCGTAACCGCCGTATTCAACATCGCCGTTGTAACCAATTGCGTTGTAAGAACCTACCGGACCCTTTTCGCAATAGCTCTCTTGATTTGATTTACACGCGTCACACTCGCGGCAAGAGTCAACAAAAACCCCAACACCTACGCTTTGACCAACGCTGAAATTTTTAACTGCTGAACCAACCTCGATAACCTCACCGATGATTTCGTGACCCGGAACCATTGGGAAGATATCGGCGCCCCACTCGCTGCGTGCTTGGTGAACGTCTGAGTGGCAAATGCCTGAATAACTAATTGCCAAGCGAACGTCTTTTGGACCAACTTCGCGGCGTTCAATGGTGCCCTTGGTGATTGGGGCATTTGCTGAACTAATAAGTAGTGCGGCTGTTGTTGTCATGGCTCAAGCCTACGGCCGAGGGATATCGGTGTTGACGGGTTAATTGGCCGCTTAAATGTTTGAACCCCCCTTACGAATAAGGAGGGTTCTTTTGTGGCTCCGACCGGCATCGATCCGGTGACCTAACGATTTTCAGTCGTTCGCTCTACCAACTGAGCTACAGAGCCTCGAACAGTTACCTGCCCGATTTCACAAAAAGCCCCTCTAAAGAAGGGCTTCCGTAAAAGCGATCTTGACGGGACTTGAACCCGCGACCTCCGCCGTGACAGGGCGGCGCTCTAACCAACTGAGCTACAAGATCAAAGTTGCTACTAGCCATCAATGAGTGACCCCAACGGGATTCGAACCCGTGCTACTGCCGTGAAAGGGCAGCGTCCTAGGCCACTAAACGATGGGGCCTACAAAGAGATACTTCATAGCACCAAGGAACAAGAATACTGAGTGAATTGGCCGATGGCAACCCGAACTTCATTCACAGGAGCCGTTCAGCCTCTTATAAAGAGGTGCGTGTTAGTTTCGAAACTATGACAAACCGGATTTCGCGCGCCCTAATTGGTGCTTTTGCGGTTTCCGGCCTGATTTTTACCGGCCTGGCCGTGGGTCCATCGTTCGCGGTGCCAAGCTATCCGTCGGCCGCCGAGGTTGCCGCCGCAAAAAACAATGTGGTCAAAAAGAAGGCGATGATCGCTCGACTTGAGAAGATCATTGCCGACCTAGCCGCCGAGGCCGCCGATCTTGGTCGCACCGCGCAGATTAAGGGCGAGACCTTTAACCAGGCGCAAGAAAAAGTAGACATCATTACCGCCAAGGTGAACAGTTTGCAGTCGCAGGCCGATGCCGCAAATGCAGCAGCCGATGAAGCGCAGGCGCAGCTGGGCAAGATTGCATCGCAAATGCAAAAAGATGGTGCAACCGGTGGCACCGCAATGACTTTGTTTTTGAATTCTGGTGAAGCAGACAATTTGCTTTATCAACTTGGTGCACAAGAAAAAGTTGCGCAGCAATCAGACGTTATTTATCGCCGATCAATTGAGAAACAAAAGTATGCGCAGTCGGTAACAGATGAACTTGCCGTAGCTAAAAAAGAATTAGCTGCAACTGCAGCTGTTGCTAAGGCTGCCTTCGTTGAAGCGCAAAACGCTGCGAACGCGGTGCAGGCAAAGGTTGATGAAAACAATCGACTAAATAAAACTTTCTACTCACAGCTTGCAAGCTTGCGAAACACTGCGGCTGATCTAGAGCGCCAACGTGCAGAAGGTCTAGCCGCCGAAGCACGACAGAACGCCGGCAAGACAATGCCAACCGCGCCAGAACTTTATGACGTTGGTCCGGCTAACGCCGCCAAGGTTGATGGCGCATTTGCATTTGCCAAGCAACAGCTTGGTGAGCGTTACGTGCTTGGTGGAATGGGCCCGGATGTTTGGGACTGCTCTGGAATCACAAAGGCTGCGTATGCGGCCGTTGGTGTTTACATTGGCACGCACTCGGCAACCAATCAGTTCCGCACCATGGCTTATGCCAAGAAGTTAATTCCGCTGCAGCAAGCGGTGAGCGGTGACTTGATGTGGTACTCACAGGAGTCAGCTTTTGATGGCGACAAGTACCACGTGGTGATGTACATGGGCGGCGGCATGATGCTTGAAGCGCCAAACCCAGCGCGTACCGTGCGCATTGTTCCACTGCGCTACGGTGAGCTGTTCCCTTATGCAGGTCGCCCAACCGCTAACTAGTTCGCAACATAAACTTGTGCCATGACTGCACGCGAACCATTCAGAATCTCTCACGTTGCCAACGCGCCCATCGGTGTGGTTTGGAATGCGTGGACGAAAGAAGACGAACTCGCAAAGTGGTGGGGACCCAGCGGTCTTTACATGAAGGTCTGTAAGGCGGATGTTCGCCCCGGTGGAAAGTTTCACTACCTAATGACTAACGAGCCGGATTCTGCCGAGCAGTTTGAAATGTGGGGCGCGTTTGATTACCTTGAGGTTGATCAGCACCAGCGAATTGTGTTTGTGAATTATTTTTCAGACGCTGTCGGCGGCAAGGCTCGCCATTTTATGAATCCCGATTGGCCACTTGAAGTGCAGAGCACGCTGACCTTTGTTGAAGATGGAGATCAAACTTTGATTCACCTTGAGGGCGGACCAATCAACGCGCAACCGCACGAAGAAGATTTGTATTACGAAAACCTAGAGTCAATGCGAATTGGTTTTAGCGGAACCTTCGCCCAGTTAGACGATTACTTAGCTACCCGTTAGTGCTTGTAGCGTTCTTGCGCCTCAACAATTAGACGCTCAGCCTCAGCCGCGTTCTTCCACTCGCCAACCTTTACCCACTTGCCAGGCTCAAGATCTTTGTAGTGCTCGAAGAAGTGCTTGATCTCATTCTTGGTTTGCTCAGGAACGTCGTTGATGTCTTTGATGTGTGCGTAGCGAGGGTCCTTGGTCTGCACGCAGATGACCTTCTCGTCGATGCCGCCATCGTCTTCCATAGGAAGAACGCCAACTGGGCGAACGTCTACAACTACGCCAGGGAAAACCGGGAACTCAAGAATTACCAGTGCGTCTAGTGGGTCGCCGTCGCCACCCAAGGTCTTGTCGAAGTAGCCGTAGTCGATTGGGTAAACAAAAGGAGTAAATAGAACGCGGTCTAGGTGTACGCGACCGGTTTCGTGGTCAACCTCGTACTTGTTGCGTGATCCGCGAGGAATTTCAATAACTGCTTCGTAACCCATGGGTCTCCTAAATAGGCTTATGGCAAGAACTACTTGCCCAACTTCTAAAAGATTACCGAAAGAACCCGATGACCGAGCGCCCGCGATTGACCCCGGCCATTGCCGATGTTCGTCGTGCCGTGCGTGAAGGCTTTGCCGCAGCTGGTCTGCAGGCCGGCGATCTAGTTTTGGTGGCCTGCTCCGGTGGCGCAGACTCTTTAGCTCTGGCGGCGGCGACTGCATTTGAGGCGCCACGTGCTGAGCTAAGAGCGGGCGCAGTAGTGATTGATCACGGAATGCAATCCGGTTCTGCCGAGGTCGCGGGAGAGACCGCACACAAGTTATCGGTGTTGGGGTTCTTTCCGGTTGAAATTCGTACGGTGAATGTGGGCACCGATGGCGGGCCAGAGGCAGCCGCCCGAACAGCGCGCTACGCGGCGATTGACGCAGTTGCCGAACAAGCCGGAGCCAATGCGGTCTTGCTGGGCCACACCCTGAACGATCAGGCAGAGACCGTGCTGATGGGGCTGGCTCGTGGATCCGGTGGCCGAAGCCTCAATGGCATGGCGCGAGTTTCTGAACAACACGGATCGGGCATCTACCTGCGCCCACTGCTGGGAATTTCTCGCCAGACCACTGAGAACTTTTGTGCCGATAGCGGATTAGAGCCTTGGCACGATCCGATGAATAAAGACCTTGCTTTCACCCGGGTGCGAGTGCGCGAGAATCTTTTGCCGGCGCTAGAGGCAGAGCTTGGCCCGGGAATTGCCGAGGCCCTGGCCCGCACCGCCGATACCCTGCGCGAAGACGAGGAGGTGCTGGCCGAACTGGCCCTAGACGCCTATAAGAAGGTAGGCAAAGAGAAGGCAACGAGCATCGACATCGGTGTTGAAGAATTCAAGGCGTTGCCGCTGGCAATTAGACACCGATTGATCGCGCTCGCCGCAGTGGTTTTGCAGGCACCAATGCTGGCTCGCGTGCACATTCTGGCGATTGATGCGCTTGTGGATGACTGGCACGGGCAGAAACCGCTCACTCTGCCAGGCATTAGAGTTGAACGCACGGGTGAAACCATTGCCCTACACACCACAAAAACTCTCAAAACAGGAGCCTGCTAAGTGGACCTCTCGAAGGTAAGCGACCAAATCACCAAGGTGCTAGTCACCGAAGACCAAATCAACGCAAAGGTTGCTGAATTAGCGGCAGAGCTAGATAAAAAGTACGCCGATAAAAACGTGCTGCTAGTTGGAGTGCTAAAAGGTGCCGTGATGTTTATGGCAGACCTATCGCGCGCAATGCAGATTCCGGCACAGATGGACTGGATGGCTGTTTCGTCATACGGCTCTGGCACTGTTTCTTCAGGTGTGGTGCGAATTCTTAAGGACTTGGACGCCGATGTTCTAGGGCGTCACGTTGTAATCGTTGAAGACATCATCGACTCTGGGCTCACATTGAGCTGGTTGGTGGGCAATCTAGAGGCTCGCGGTGCTGCGAGCGTTGAGGTTGTTGCGTTGCTTCGCAAACCTGCTGCGGCAAAGGTGGAAGTAAATGTCGGTCTTGTTGGTTTTGATATACCGAACGAGTTTGTAGTTGGTTACGGACTCGACTATGCAGAGCGCTACCGCACGCTAAAGGGTGTTGCGGTGCTTTCTCCAGAGGTTTATTCATAAGAAAGGTATGAGGCCCTGCCTCAATTATGAACTTTAAGAAACTCCTTGCCGGACCGTTCGTCTGGATCTTTGTAGCAGTAATGGTTTTGTTGATTGGCTCTTCAATGGTCAACGGCAAGACCGTCAAGACCGTTGATACCGCCTATGGCCTGAAGTTGATTCAGCTTGGCCAGGCCAAAGAGGTCACGGTCTTGGGTAACGACCAGCGCGTAGACGTGCTGCTTGATTCGGCCGACCCTAAGTACGGCGATCACATTCAGTTCTACTACGTGGCTTCTCGGGGCCCTCAGGTTGCAGACGCAATCGCCGCTGCTGAAATCACCGATGGCTACAACGACGACGTTCAGTCAACGCCTTGGTACTTGTCTCTACTTGGCACACTTTTGCCGTTCGTGATTATTGGTGCGATTTTCTGGTTCTTGATGTCAGGTTTGCAGGGTGGCAACAGCAAGGTGATGAACTTTGGAAAGTCACGCGCCAAGTTGGTTAGCAAAGAAACTTCTAATGTGACCTTTGCCGATGTTGCCGGTAGCGACGAAGCGCTTGAAGAGCTGCTTGAGATTAAGGAATTCCTAAAGGAGCCTGAGAAGTTCCAAAAAGTTGGCGCCAAGATTCCACGCGGTGTGCTTTTGTATGGCCCTCCGGGAACCGGTAAGACTTTGTTGGCCAAGGCCGTTGCTGGTGAAGCTGGCGTTCCGTTTTTTGCAATTAGCGGTTCAGACTTTGTTGAAATGTTTGTTGGTGTTGGTGCATCACGCGTGCGCGATTTGTTTGAGCAGGCAAAGCAAGCTGCGCCGGCAATTATTTTTGTTGACGAGATCGATGCCGTTGGGCGTCACCGCGGCGCCGGTATTGGTGGCGGAAACGACGAGCGCGAGCAGACCCTTAATCAGTTGCTAGTTGAGATGGATGGTTTTGATTCAAAGACCAACGTGATCTTGATTGCAGCAACGAACCGCCCTGACATTCTTGACCCTGCGTTGCTACGCCCTGGTCGTTTTGATCGTCAGATTGGCGTTGGTGCTCCAGACCTAATTGGTCGCGAGCAAATCTTGAAGGTGCACGCAAAGAACAAGCCAATCGCCGCCGAGGTAGACATGGCTAGCGTTGCTCGTCGCACACCGGGCTTCACCGGTGCCGACTTGGCAAACGTTTTGAACGAGGCAGCTTTGTTGACTGCGCGTCAGGATGAAAAGGAAATTTCTGCGGCAACTCTTGATGAGGCAATCGACCGCGTAATTGGTGGACCACAGAAGAAGTCGCGCCTAATGCAGGACCGCGAACGTTTGAACACTGCGTACCACGAGGCTGGTCACGCACTTGTTGCAGCGTCGCTGAACAACAGCGACCCAGTGTCAAAGGTAACAATTCTTCCGCGCGGTCGAGCACTTGGTTACACCATGGTGTTGCCGCTTGAAGATCGCTACAGCGTTTCACGCAACCAGTTGCTTGATCAGATTGCCTACGCGATGGGTGGCCGAGTTGCCGAGGAAATTGTTTTCCACGATCCAACCACCGGTGCATCAAATGACTTTGAAAAGGCAACCAACATTGCTCGCGACATGGTTATCAAGTACGGCTTCTCGGCCAAGCTTGGCGCAACTTCGTTCGGCAACGGCGGCGAGGTGTTTATTGGTCGCGATATGGCACAGGCTCGCGAATACTCAGAGGCAACTGCTCAGCAGATTGACGCCGAGGTTCGTTTGATTCTTGATGCCGCGCACGACGAGGCTTACAAGGCGTTGATGACTAACCGCAAGGTGCTCGACAACCTGGCCAAGGAGCTGATGGAGCGCGAGACTCTGCAGGCAGAAGACATTGCCAAGATCTTCAAGCCGGTTAAGAAGTTGCCTAAGCGCCCACAGTGGTTAAGTAAAAAGTCACGTCCGGTTTCAAAGCAGGGCCCGATTGCCATTCCGGTAAAGGGTTCAAGCGCGGCTAAGGCAAAGGTGGCCAAGGCTGCCGCAGCGGGCCAGGCTAAAGCCGGAGCCAAAAAGCCGATCGCTAAGAAGGCTGCTGCCAAGAAAACTTCTGTAAAGAAGAAGTAGTTCATGGTTGATGCCGAACGCGTAAAGAAAGCGGTTGTTGAGTTAATCTCGGCAATCGGTGAAGACCCAACTCGTGCCGAACTTTTAGCGACCCCGCAAAAAGTTGCCGAGGCATACGGGGAATTCTTTAAGGGCGTTGGCGTTGACGAAAAGTCCGTCTTGGGTGACACCTTTGAGGCCGAGCACAACGAAGTTGTGATCTTGAAAGACATTGACTTCGTTTCAATGTGTGAGCACCACCTATTGCCTTTCACCGGAGTAGCGCACGTTGCCTACTTGCCAAGTGATCGCGTAATTGGTTTAGGTCGTTTGCCAAAATTGGTTGAGACCGTCGCCGCCCGGCCGCAGCTGCAAGAGAACGTGACAGCACAAATTGCCGATGCACTTGAACAAGGTCTTGGTACCAAAGGTGTTGTGGTTGTAGTTGAGGCCCGTCACCACTGCGTGATTTCACGCGGTGCCCGCCAACCGGAAGCAAACACCATCACCATGGCAGCGCGCGGTTGTTATTCAGAGCCTGCGGCACGTGCCGAGGTCATGGCGCTTATTGCTAAGTAGCACACGCAAAATGACAACTCTGGCCGCCGCACCAAAAATCATGGGTGTGCTTAACGTCACACCAGATTCATTTAGCGACGGTGGCGAATACGATTCCTTGACTTCTGCCTTGGATCACGCGCGAGTACTGATCATTGGTGGCGCAAACATTATTGATGTGGGCGGCGAATCAACTCGTCCGGGTGCGCAGCGAATCAGCACCAGTGAGGAACTGGCCCGCGTAATTCCGGTGATTGAAGCAATTAGCGCCGAGTTGCTGGCCACGGGTCGCAATGACGTGCAGATTTCAATTGACACCATGAATGCTTCAACCGCACTTGCTGCGTTGGCCGCTGGCGCAAAAATCATCAACGATGTTTCTGGTGGCCTTGCTGACGAAAAAATGTTTCAGGTTGCTGCGGCGACTGGTGCGAATCTGGTGATTTCACATTGGCGCGGATTCAGCACAGAGATGGATCAACTTAATCAGTATCAAGACGTAGCTCGCGAGGTAGCGATTGAATTGCAAAACCGCGTTGATGCCGCTATCGCAGCAGGGGTTAGCAAGAGCAAGATTGTGATCGACCCAGGTCTTGGTTTTGCCAAAGACATGGATCAAAATTGGAAGCTGGTTGCCCGGCTGGATGAGCTTGAGAAACTTGGTTACCCAATCCTGGTTGGCGCTTCACGCAAGCGATTTATTGCAGGAGCACTTGACGCCGACATCGATGGCCAGGGCCTGGGCGATGGCTCAATCTCGAACAACCGCCGAGACCTAGCCACCGCGGTGCTGACCGCACTGCTGATGCAGCGCAAGCTGTGGGGAGTTCGCGTGCACAACGTGGTGGCCACAGCCGATGCAATTGCAATTGTTCGGGCTTTGCACAGTTCGGAATAGGCTTTAGGCATGGCCAAAACCCTGAAGATCAAGCTCACTGGGCTGCGCGTCTTTGCACACCACGGGGTTTTTGATTTTGAGCGTCAAAATGGCCAGGACTTTTACGTGGATGCCACCGTTTGGGTGGATAACAAGGACCTTGAGTTCAACGACGACCTAAATAAGACCGTGCACTACGGAGACCTGGCCAAGGCCCTGGTCGACAACGTAAAGCACCAGCCGGTTGATTTATTGGAAACCCTGGCTCAGCGCCTGCTGGATCTAGTGCTTAACTGGGGTGGTCCGGCCGGCCCCGTGGCCAAGGCCAAGATCACCGTGCACAAGCCAAACGCGCCAATCGTTTACGAGTTCAACGATGTATCGGTGACTGTCAAGGGCAAGCGCAATGAGCCTTTTGAAAAGGGCGGTTTGCACTAATGTCAGAACCCGTTCGCGCGATTCTGGCGATTGGTGGCAACTTAGGCAAGCGCCGCAAAACAATTCGTTCTGCACTGAAGGCACTAGCGGTTACGCCGGGCATCAAAAAAGTAATTTGTTCCCCGCTGGTTGAATCGGCAGCAATGACTGAAGAAGGCATCGACCAAACCAAGCCAAATTATTTGAATGGCGTCGTGCAGATTCAAACCACATTGAAGCCAAAAGAGTTGCTTGACGAAATTCGCCGCATCGAAACGGAACATGGCCGGGTGCGCTTGGAACGCTGGGGTTCCCGCACCCTAGACATTGACATTGTTACTTATGGTGACGTGTTGAAGGCCGGTAAAGAATTAACCATTCCGCACCCGCGTGCTTTTGAACGAGCATTTGTTTTGGTGCCTTGGGCAATGCTTGACCCCGATGCAGTTTTGCCTGGCCACGGTTCAGTGAAGTTATTGGCCGCACCACTGCAAGACGAAGTTTGGCTAGCAAAGTGATCGCGAGAGAAAAGTGAAGCCAACAAAATTTATGAACCTGGTGGGTTGGGCGGTGCCAGCAGCCACAGCGGGATACCTGTTGCCTCAGGTTGTGGTTAACGGTGGTGGTGCAATTCCAATTTCACCGTGGAACATTATTGTGACTCTGCCGCTGATTGGAATTATTTTGCTGCTGATGGCAATTCCAATGATTAAGTATCGGGGCGCACTTAGGGCTCGACTAAAAGATTCAACCAAGCAGCGACCAATGCCAATGAATCCGTTTTACGCTGTGCGTTTAGTTTTGCTAGCCAAGTCAATTGCAATTTCTGGTGCAATCTTTTCCGGTTGGCACATTGGTGTGATTTGGTTGCAGCTGACCTCACCGGTAGTCACTGCGGCAACGGTGCAAAACGCGCTTGCACTGATTGGGTCAGTCGTGATGACAGTTTGCGCAATCATCGTTGAACGCATTTGTCGAATCACAGACGATGTAACCGGAGCTGAGGGCCAGGGCATGAAGTCGGCACCAAAGACTGCGGGGGAGCCAGCTTGAGCCCGCTAGCAAATGGCCGTCTGAGTGTTGGCGTGATTGGCGCGGGCCCGGTAGGCACCGTGCTTGGCAAGGCCCTGGCCGCTGCTGGCCACGTAATAATTGGCATCGCCAGCACTGACCCCAGGAACATTGAGCGCGCCGAGGCACTGCTGCCAGAGGTTGACGTGGTCACTGTGCCAGAGATTATTGAAAAAGCCGATTTGGTTTTGTTTGCAATTCCCGCCGAAGAGATTTCAAAAACGATAAGCGGTTTGGCCGAGGCCGGTGTTTTCCGTGCTGGTCAATTGGTAGCGCACACCGCCGGTGAATTTGGTTTTGAAGTTTTAGAACCAGCAGTTAGTAAAGGTGTGATTCCGCTGGCAATACACCCGGCGATGACATTTACCGGAACGTCGATTGACCTTTCAAGAATTCGCGAAAGTTTTTTTGCAGTCTCGGCACCAAATGTTGCGCTGCCAATTGTGCAGGCTTTGGTGATTGAGATGGGTGCCGAACCTATTGTGATTAGTGAAGCGGATCGCAAGATTTATTTTGAGGCAATCAGTGTGGCAAATAATTTCTCAAAGTTGATCGTGAATCAATCAATCGGGTTACTTGAGTCGGTTGGGATTGAAAACGCTCGAGCTGTGCTCGCGCCGGTAATCAGGAGTGCTGCTGAAGAAGCGCTGGCCGAGGGTCATGTACCAATCGACCCAGAGGAATTGCTTAGCTGATGCAAAGAGTAACTAGCGTTAAGGAGCTTTCAGCACAGGTTGATGCGGCTAGAGAGAGTGGCGAAGAAATAGCTTTTGTGCCAACTATGGGCGCGCTGCACGAGGGCCACCTTTCTCTGATTGCCGAGGCTAGAAAATACGCAACGTTTGTTGTCGTTTCCATTTTTGTTAATCCCCTTCAATTTGGTGCCGGCGAAGATTTTGAGAAGTATCCGCGCACCATCGAAGAAGATGCCGCGAAGCTAGAGAGTATTGGTGTCGCAGTTTTGTTCACACCAACCGTGAACGATTTGTATCGCGGCAATATGAATGTGAGCGAGAGTGCCGGACACATTGGTTCGCTGTATGAGGGCGCTGCAAGACCAGATCACTTTGACGGAATGCTCACCGTGGTGGCCAAACTATTTGAAGCCGTGCGACCAAAGTTTGCAGTGTTTGGCGCCAAAGACGCGCAACAGGTTTTCTTGGTCAAGCAAATGGCAGCACAAAAGTTTCCGGGCCTTGAGATTGTGGTGGCACCAACTGTGCGAGAGTCAAACGGCTTGGCGCTTTCCAGCCGTAACAGATACCTGAGCGAGGCTGACCACAAGGTTGCCGAGCACATCTCGGCAGCGCTTGAAATTGGTAGGGTCAGCGCGAGCATAAATTCAGCGGGGCCAAAAGGCGTGATTGATGAGGTCAGTGCCGTGATGGCCAAGGTCCCTGAGGCTAAACTTGACTACATCGCCCTTGTCGACGCCGACACCTTTGAGGCCGTCGAAGACGGATTCACCGGCCGGGCAATTTTGCTCATCGCAGCCGTGGTGGGTGGAACCCGATTGATCGACAACATCGAAATCACTTTTTAGGAGCACCGCATGAGCCAGGACTCAAACGCCACTGGCAATGTCAACCCAGACATTGAGCAAGATTCTGAACAGGATCTGCCTGAGCAGATCGCGGTTCGTCTGGCCAAGCGCGAGCGCCTAAACGAAACCGGTGACGCATACCCGGTTAGCCTGCCAATCACTCACACCATTGATGGAGTTCGCGCGGCTTACCCAGATCTAGACACCGATGTTGCCACCGGCGACAAGGTTGCTCTGGCCGGACGAATTGTTTTTCAACGCAACACCGGCAAGCTTTGCTTTGCTACTTTGCAGGCCGGCTCTGGTCAGCGCATCCAGGCCATGCTTTCACTGGACAAAGTTGGCGAGGCCCGCTTGGAAGAGTGGAAAGAGCTTGTTGACCTTGGCGACCACGTATTTGTTGCCGGTGAAGTAATCACCTCAAAGCGCGGCGAGCTTTCGATTCTTGCCGACGAGTGGCTAATGGCTGCAAAGACCATTCGCCCACTTCCAAACTTGCACAACGAACTTGGCGAGGAATATCGGGTTCGTCACCGCTACATTGACCTAATCGTTCGCGATCGTGCGCGCGAGGTAGTGCAGATTCGCTCAAAGGTTATGCAGTCGCTGCGCCGCACCTTTGAAGAAGAGGCCTTCCTTGAGGTTGAGACCCCAATGCTGCAGACCCTGCACGGTGGTGCATCGGCTCGCCCATTCAAGACTCACTCAAACGCATTTGATACAGAGCTTTTCTTGCGCATCGCACCAGAGCTGTTCCTAAAGCGTGCCGTAGTTGGTGGCATCGATCGCGTGTTTGAGATTAACCGCAACTTCCGCAACGAAGGCGCCGACCGCACTCACTCACCAGAGTTCGCGATGCTAGAGGCCTACCAGGCTTACGGCGACTACAACTCAATCGCCGATCTAACTCAGAAGCTGATTCAGAACGCAGCGATGGATGTCTTTGGCACTCACCAGGTTGTTCTTGAAGACGGCGAGATCAACGATCTTGGTGGCGAATGGCCACGCATCTCGATGTACGAATCACTAAGCGAAGCTTGTGGTCAAACCATAACTCCGGAAACACCGATGGCCGAACTTAAGAAGCTGGCGGCATCGGTGGAAATTGAAATCGAACACCCGCTTGCAGGTAAGTACGTTGAAGAGCTTTGGGAGCACTTCGTAAAGGGCAACCTTGTGAAGCCGACTTTCGTAATTGACTTCCCGGTTGACACTTCACCGCTGACTCGCGATCACCGATCAAAGAGTGGTGTCGTTGAGAAGTGGGACCTTTACATTCGCGGCTACGAGCAGGCCACCGGTTACTCGGAACTTGTTGACCCGGTTATTCAGCGCCAGCGTTTTGTTGAGCAGGTTACTTTGGCTGCGGCCGGTGACCCAGAGGCAATGAAACTAGACGAAGACTTCTTGAAGGCCCTTGAGTTCGGAATGCCGCCATCGGGTGGAATGGGAATGGGCATTGACCGCCTGCTTATGAGCCTCACCGGTCTTGGTATTCGCGAAACCATCATGTTCCCGTTGGTCAAGTAATGGATCTGCAAATACTTTGGGACGCCCTCTTGGCGTTGGTGCCACCAACCCTGGTCGGCGGACTTTTTTACGTGATTATGCGAGGCATTTTGCGAGCCGACGCCACCGAACGTAAGGTTTACGCCGAAATGGAGGCCCAAATGAGGGCCGAAAAGGCCAAAAACGACGCTAAAAAGGACTAATTAAAGTCTTTGTCGCGACACGCCGGACGGCTTTGCGATAACTACATCTAGTGGCATAAACTCAACACACAACTAAATAAGCCATTTTTCGGGGGAAATCAGTGAAATTCTGTGCCATTCCGCCACCTCTTGCCTCAAATTGACGCGGAGATCCTGATTCATGGCCCAAAAGTACGTTTTTGAGGAGATTTTTATGAGCATCACCGTTTACACACTGCCTTCATGTGTTCAGTGCGACAGCACCAAGAAGCTGTTGGACCGCAACGAACTTGAGTATGCAGTGATCGATATGAGCCAGGACGAAGCAGCCTTGGAGCTAGTTAAGTCACTTGGTTATGCAGCAGCACCAGTAGTAATCGCAGGCGACACTCACTGGTCAGGCTTCCGCCCTGACAAGATCTCAGAGATCGCAGCAGCTTAACCAAAACTCATAAATACATAAAGACTCCCGTGTTCGACGTCGTTTATTTCTCAAACGTCTCGGAGAACACAAAAAGATTTGTCGAGAAGCTGGGGCTTCAAAGTTTCAGAATCCCTCTCTACCCGACAGACGAACACCTTCAAGTTTCGAAACCCTTCGTTTTGATCTCACCAACTTATGGTTTGGGTGATGACGAGACCAGTGTTCCAAAACAGGTAATTCGTTTTTTGAATGACCCCGTCAATAGAAGTTTTATGAAGGCCGTAATCGGTGCCGGAAATACAAACTTCGGAGACAAGTACTGCAGAGCTGCCGAGGTAATCGCAAGAAAAACGTCGGTGCCACTGATTTACAAATTCGAACTATTGGGTACGCCAAGTGACGTAGCCACCGTAAAAGAAAAGATGGAACTCCTTTGGAAACGACAGTGATGGAAAAGCCTCGCGGCAACTACAGCTACCACGAGCTAAACGCGATGCTAAATCTTTACGATGCCAACGGAAAGATTCAGTTCGACAAAGATAAAGAAGCGGCACGCGAGTACTTCCTTGAGCACGTGAACATGAGCACCGTGTTCTTCCACTCGCTAAAAGAGCGACTTGACTACCTAGTGGAGCACGAGTACTACGAGCCAGGTTTTCTAGAGACTTACTCATTCGAGTTCATCGAAGAACTAACCAAGCTTGCCTACTCATACAAGTTCCGCTTTGAGTCATTCCTTGGTGCTTACAAGTTCTACACCTCTTACGCACTAAAGACTTTTGACGGCGCACGCTACCTAGAGCGTTTCGAAGACCGCGTAGTTATGGTTGCTTTGACTCTTGCCGAGGGCGTTGAAGAAACCGCTCGCATGTTGGTTGACGAAATGATCACCGGTCGTTTCCAGCCAGCAACACCAACCTTCCTAAACTGCGGTAAGGCACAGCGCGGCGAGTTCGTATCTTGCTTCTTGCTTCGCACCGAAGACAACATGGAGTCAATCGCTCGTGCGATCAACTCTTCACTTCAGCTTTCAAAGCGCGGTGGTGGTGTTGCTCTATCGCTAACCAACATTCGCGAGTCTGGCGCACCGATCAAGAAGATCGAGGGCCAGTCATCGGGTGTTATTCCAGTTATGAAGATGCTTGAAGACGCATTCTCTTACGCAAACCAGCTAGGTGCGCGTCAGGGTGCGGGTGCCGTTTACCTAAACGTTCACCACCCAGACATCATGAAGTTCCTAGACACCAAGCGCGAGAACGCAGACGAGAAGATCCGCATCAAGACCCTAAGCCTTGGTGTAGTTGTTCCAGACGTCACGCTTGAACTAGCTAAGAACAACGAAGACATGTACCTGTTCTCTCCGTACGACGTTGAGAAGGTTTACGGCGTTCCATTCAGCGACATCTCTGTGACTGAGAAGTACCAAGAGATGGTTGACGATGCACGCATCAAGAAGACCAAGATCAAGGCTCGTCAGTTGTTCGAGACAATTGCTGAACTTCAGTTTGAGTCTGGTTACCCATACATCGTTTACGAAGACACCGTTAACCGCGAGAACCCAATTGAGGGCCGCATTAACATGTCTAACCTTTGCTCTGAAATCCTTCAGGTAAACACCCCAACCACATACAACGCAGACTTGAGCTACGACAAGGTTGGTAAGGACATCTCTTGCAACCTTGGCTCACTAAACATTGCAATGGCCATGGACTCACCTGACTTTGGTCGCACCATCGAGGCATCGATTCGTGCGCTGACCGCAGTTTCTGACTTGAGCGACATTGATTCAGTTACTTCAATCAAGTACGGCAACGAGCAGTCACACGCGATTGGCCTTGGCCAGATGAACCTGCACGGATACCTAGCTCGTGAGCGCGTTCACTACGGTTCAGAGGAAGGCATTGACTTCACTAACATTTACTTCTACACCGTTTTGTTCCACGCTCTAAAGGCATCTAACAAGATCGCAATCGAGCGCGGCAAGACTTTTGGTGGTTTTGAGAAGTCAAAGTACGCAACTGGCGAATTCTTTGACAAGTACGTGTCACAGGAGTGGAAGCCAAAGACCGCAAAGGTTGCTGAGCTATTCGCAAAGGCTGGAATTTCAGTTCCAGACCAGACCGACTGGACCCAGTTGAAGAACAGCATTATGGCTCACGGTATCTACAACCAGAACTTGCAGGCTGTTCCACCAACCGGTTCGATTTCTTACATCAACAACTCAACCAGCTCAATTCACCCGGTTGCGTCAAAGATTGAAATTCGTAAAGAAGGAAAGCTTGGTCGTGTTTACTACCCAGCTCCGTTCCTAACCAACGACAACCTTGAGTACTACGACGACGCCTATGAAATTGGCCCAGAGAAGATCATCGAAACCTACGCCGCCGCAACCCAGCACGTAGACCAGGGCCTTTCACTGACTTTGTTCTTCAAAGACACCGCAACTACCCGCGATGTAAACAAGGCACAGATTCAGGCTTGGCGCGCAGGCATCAAGACTATTTACTACGTACGTATTCGTCAGATGGCGCTGGAAGGCACCGAAGTTGGCGAGTGCGTAAGCTGCATGCTCTAAATCTAAAATTCGTAAGTTGTAAAAAGAGGAAAAAGAAATGACCGCAACTACAGCAACCGGAATTACTCGTCCAGTCAACTGGAACAAGCTCGAGGACTCAATGGACCTTGACGTTTGGAACCGACTGACCTCGAACTTCTGGTTACCTGAGAAGGTTCCAATGTCTAACGACATTCCTTCGTGGGCAACTCTTACACCTGCCGAGCAGAACCTAACCCGCCACGTGTTCACCGGTCTAACCATGCTTGACACCATTCAGGGAACCGTGGGTGCAATCTCTTTGATTCCGGACGCACTAACCGCTCACGAAGAGGCTGTTTACACAAACATCTCATTCATGGAGTCAGTGCACGCAAAGAGCTACTCATCGATCTTCTCTACCCTGTGTTCAACAGACGAGATTGAAGAGGCTTTCCGCTGGGCCGAGGAGAACCCTTACCTTCAGAAGAAGGCCGAAATCATTCTTGGCTACTACCGAGGTGACGACCCACTAAAGCGCAAGGTTGCTTCAACCCTGCTTGAGTCATTCCTGTTCTACTCAGGCTTCTACCTGCCTATGTACTGGTCATCACGCGCCAAGCTCACCAACACTGGTGACTTGATCCGCTTGATCATTCGCGACGAGGCCATCCACGGTTACTACATTGGCTACAAGTTCCAGAAGCAAATGGAGATGGAAACCCAGGAGCGCCGCGACGAGCTAAAGGCTTACACCTATGACCTATTGCTAGAACTATACGAAAACGAAATCAAGTACACCGCAGATCTATACGATCCACTGGGCTTGACCGAAGACGTAAAGCACTTCTTGCACTACAACGCCAACAAGGCACTGATGAACCTAGGCTTTGACCCACTGTTCCCTAAAGAGGTTTCAGAGGTTAGCCCAGCAATCTTGTCAGCGCTGTCTCCAAACGCAGATGAGAACCACGACTTCTTCAGTGGCTCTGGATCTTCATACGTAATCGGTAAGCACGAAGCTACCGAGGATGATGACTGGGACTTCTAAACCGCGTCAATCTGAAGCGGCACTTTCTAAGGCCGGGCTTGCTTTTGTAGGCCCGGCTTTAGCAACTGGTATTGCTTACATTGACCCGGGCAACGTTGCCACGAACCTCACCGGTGGAGCACGCTTCGGCTACTCGCTGATCTGGGTAATTCTGTTCGCCAATATCGGTGCTTGGTTAGTTCAGTATCTAGCCGCAAAGTTGGCAATCGCCAGCGGAAAATCAATGGCCGAACTTCTTGGCAAACAATTCAAAAAACGTTGGTTGCGTTTGCTTTACTGGTTGCAAGCAGAAGCAATGATTTTGGCCACGGAATTGGCCGAGGTAGTTGGCGGTGCAATCGCACTGCACCTGCTGTTTAATTTGAACCCGATATTTGGTGCGGTGTTAATTGGTGCCGCGGCTTACTTAATTTTGTCGTTAGCTCGCCACGAAAAAGTTGGCATCTTCATCACCGTGGTAGTTGCGCTGATGGCAGTGACGATTATTGGTTTTGTTTCAAGCCTCTTTACCTCGCAGATTGACGCGGCTGCCGCCGCACTTGGCTTGGTGCCACAAATTTCTCAGCGCGACGAACTTTTCTTGGCGCTTGGGATTTTGGGGGCCACAATCATGCCGCACGCAATTTACGTGCACTCGGCTCTGACAGCAGAAAAATTTGGCAACGCAAAAGAAGATGACAAGCGCAAGCTAATCAACTGGACCAAGTTGGATGTCTCAGTTGCCATGGCAATCGCTGGAATCGCGAACATTGGCATCTTGCTAGTGGGTGCCGTCACCGTTGCTGGTGATGTACCGGTGATCACCATTGACTCAGCCGTTTCACACATCGCGGATTTCCACGGTCAAATTTTTGGCACCCTATTTGCAATCGGCCTGCTGGCATCAAGCTTGGCCTCGTCGGCGGTTGGCGGCTACGCCGGTGCTTCAGTGATGAACGGCCTAACCAACCTAAAGATCAATGCTCGCGTGAGACGTTTAATCTCGATCGTGCCATCGGTGTTGATTTTGGCTGTCGTTCCCGACTCAACCGCCGTGCTAGTAGTCAGCCAGATTGTGCTGGCCTTTGGGCTGCCGCTGGCGCTGGGGCCGCTGGTGTGGCTTACCAGTCAGGGCAAGGTGATGGGCAACTTTGTAAACCGCCTGCACACCAAGATTGCGGCCGCAGCGCTGCTGCTGGCCCTGCTGGGGCTCAACGCAGCCAGCCTGCTGCCATTTACCCCATAGCGAACAGCCCCCAAAAGGGCAGGGCGGCGACCTAGCATTTTTACATACGGTTCAATTGGGCCGGCAAAGGAGTAAAGATGTTCGAGAAATTCACCGATAAGGCGCGTCGCGTTGTTGTGTTGGCTCAAGAAGAAGCCAAGCTACTGAACCACAACTACATCGGAACCGAGCACATTCTCTTGGGTCTGATCCACGAGGGCGAGGGAGTTGCTGCAAAGGCACTTGAATCGCTGGGTATCAATCTTGATTCCGTGCGCGAGCAGGTGCAAGAAATTATTGGCCAGGGCCAGCAGGCGCCAACCGGACACATTCCTTTTACTCCACGTGCAAAAAAAGTTTTGGAACTATCGCTTCGTGAAGCACTTCAGCTTGGTCACTCGTACATTGGCACAGAGCACCTACTGCTTGGTTTGATTCGCGAGGGCGAGGGCGTTGCTGCTCAGGTACTTACCAAGTTGGGTGCAGACACAAACCGCGTGCGTCAGCAAGTGATTCAGTTGCTATCTGGTTTCCAGGGCAAAGAAGCTGTTGCCGTTGGTGGCGACACCGCTGAAAAGCAAAAGGGTTCACAGATTCTTGACCAGTTTGGTCGCAACTTAACTCAGGCAGCTGCCGACGGAAAACTTGATCCGGTTATTGGCCGTGAACGCGAAATCGAACGCGTGATGCAAATTCTTTCTCGTCGTGGCAAGAACAACCCAATCTTGATTGGTGAACCTGGTGTTGGTAAGACTGCAGTTGTTGAAGGCCTTGCTCAGGCAATCGTGAACGGCAATGTTCCAGAAACATTGAAGGGCAAGCAGCTCTACACACTAGACATGGGTTCGCTGATTGCCGGTTCTCGTTACCGCGGTGACTTCGAGGAGCGTCTAAAGAAAGTAACTAAAGAGATTCGCACTCGCGGCGACATCATCACTTTTATTGACGAAATTCACACACTGGTTGGTGCCGGTGCTGCCGAGGGTGCGATTGATGCCGCGTCAATCTTGAAGCCGCTGCTTGCTCGTGGCGAGCTGCAGACTATTGGCGCCACAACTCTTGACGAATACCGCAAGCACTTTGAAAAAGATGCCGCGCTTACTCGCCGATTCCAGCAGGTAATGGTTAACGAGCCATCGCTTCCACAGGCAATCAACATCTTGAAGGGTCTTCGTGACCGCTACGAGGTACACCACAAGGTTTCAATCACCGATAGCGCTCTAGTTGCTGCGGCTCAGCTTTCTGACCGCTACATCACCGACCGCTTCTTGCCAGACAAGGCCATCGACTTGATTGACGAAGCCGGCGCACGTTTGCGTCTGTCAATTCTTTCTTCACCGCCAGAGCTTCGCGAGATCGAAGAAAAGATTGTGGCGATCAAGGTTGAAAAAGAAAAGGCCATCGAGGACCAGGACTTTGAGTTGGCTGCGTCTAAGCGCGACCAAGAGAAGCAGCTCAACATTGAGCGCGTCAAGATGGAGAAGCAGTACCGTGCGGGCTCAGTAGCCGCGCAGGGCATTGTTGACGAAGGCCTAATTGCCGAGGTACTGGCTCAGGCCACCGGTATTCCAGTGTTCAAGTTGACTGAAGAAGAAAGCGCCAAGCTGATCTTCATGGAAGACGAGCTACACAAGCGTGTTATTGGTCAAGAAGACGCCATTAGCGCGATCTCTAAGTCAATCCGCCGTCAGCGTGCAGGCTTGAAGGACCCTAACCGTCCATCGGGTTCATTCATCTTTGCTGGCCCTACCGGTGTTGGTAAGACTGAGCTCGCGAAGGCGTTGGCCGAGTTCCTGTTCGACGACGAAGGTGCGTTGATTTCGCTAGACATGTCTGAGTACGGCGAGAAGCACACCGTATCTCGTTTGTTTGGTGCCCCTCCGGGCTTCGTGGGATTCGAAGAAGGTGGCCAGCTAACAGAGAAGGTTCGTCGCAAGCCATTCAGTGTGGTTCTGTTCGACGAAATCGAAAAGGCTCACCCAGATATCTTCAACTCGCTATTGCAGATTCTTGAAGAGGGTCGTTTGACCGATGGTCAGGGTCGCGTTGTTGACTTCAAGAACACCATCATCATCATGACCACCAACCTTGGTACTCGCGATAT
>JBDLVL010000010.1:0-19990 GCA_039804765.1 Actinomycetota bacterium
TCGCCGGCACCTTCAACGATTGTGGTTTCGTCCTTGGTGATAACAACCTTGCGTGCACGACCTAGAAGATCAAGTGTGGTTGCATCAAGCTTTAGACCAACTTCTTCAGAAATTACCTGACCACCGGTCAAGATTGCGATGTCCTGAAGCATTGCCTTACGACGGTCACCAAAGCCAGGAGCCTTAACAGCAACTGACTTGAATATTCCGCGGATCTTGTTAACGATCAAAGTTGCTAGAGCTTCGCCATCAATGTCTTCGGCGATGATTAGCAACGGCTTGTTTGCCTGAATCACCTTGTCAACGATTGGCAGGATGTCCTTGATGTTTGAGATCTTTGAGTTAGCAATCAAAACGTATGCATCTTCAAGAACTGCTTCTTGACGCTCAGGGTCGGTAACCATGTACGCAGAAACGTAACCCTTGTCAAAGCGCATGCCCTCGGTTAGCTCAAGCTCAATACCAAAAGTGTTTGACTCTTCAACGGTTACAACACCTTCGCGACCAACCTTGTCGATTGCTTCCGCGATTAGTTCACCAATCTGAGTATCACCAGCAGAGATAGATGCGGTTGCCGCGATCTGCTCTTTGGTCTCTACAGGCTTTGCGTTTGCGTGAAGCTCCTCGATAACAGCCTTAACAGCCTTTTCGATTCCGCGCTTCAACGTGATTGGGTCTGCACCGGCAGCAACGTTGCGAAGACCTTCGCGAACAAGTGCCTGTGCAAGAACTGTTGCAGTTGTGGTTCCGTCACCAGCAACGTCGTCGGTCTTTTTTGCAACTTCCTTAACCAATTCAGCACCAATGCGCTCGAATGGGTCATCTAGTTCAATTTCCTTAGCGATCGAAACACCATCGTTTGTGATGGTTGGGGCGCCCCACTTTTTTTCAAGAACAACGTTACGTCCACGTGGACCAAGGGTTACCTTCACGGTGTCAGCCAGAATGTTTAGTCCACGCTCCAGACCACGGCGAGCCTCTTCGTCAAACTTAATGATTTTTGCCATTGGGGTTCAATCTCCTATTAGTTTTGGCACTCAAGCCTGTCGAGTGCTAATACGTCTATTTTGGCACTCTCACCCTTAGAGTGCAAATGAAAATCCCCCTGCCGCAATGGCAAGGGGATTCTCGAAACCTAAGTCGTAGCTTAGATAACGTGTACTGCGTCGGCCTGAGGACCCTTGTCGCCGTTCTTTACTTCGAACTCAACGCGCTGGTTTTCCTTCAGTTCCTTGTAGCCGTCTGACTGGATTGCTGAGAAATGTACGAATACATCTGCTCCGCCATCCTGGGTAATGAATCCAAAACCCTTTTCAGCGTTGAACCACTTTACGGTTCCTTGTGCCATTGTTTACTCCTGTTGCTATGGGAACAACCCGAAAATTCCCCGGGTTGAGTCGCATAGAAAAGAGCTTGTGCTACGGATACTGCTACGACCAAGTTCAACACTAGCCCCTAGGGGGTACCCCAGCGCAAGCGTTTTCAAGGTATTGGCCAAGCAGTTATAGAACGGTTATAACTCGCTAATTGGTCGGTTTCTTGTAATTCGAACCTAAAACCACTGTGATTGGCCCGGCAAACTCCGGCGAGACCACCACTTCTGGGTTGCCGATCTTGGCGGCAATTGCCTCGGCATCGGCACGGAAAAGCTCATCGGTGATGGTCACAACGGTGGTCTTGATCTTCACGCGCTGATTGTTGGCATCAACCAAGATTGCGGTTTCAGTGACATTGAAGCCACTTTCTTTCAGTAATCGACCCGCATCGCTGGCAAGGTTTTTGTCGCCACCGTCCAAGACCTGAACTCCGGGCTTGGCGCTGACGTTTGCATCGGCAGCAGAGTTTGAGCTTGGCAGGTAGCCATCGAACACCGATGAGTTTTCGACAAACTTCAAGGTTCCATATCCAAGTCCGGCAACCAGAGCCGCTGCCACAAAGATTCGGATCCACTCAAGCACGCGGTCTTTGGCAGTGCGGCGCGCGCGGTGACGACCACCGTGAACCGTTGCCGAATCGAACTCGTCGATTGGGAACTTTTTAGCCATGAATCCTGCTTACCTTTTATACGCGTATCTCTAATATTAGGTGAGCCTAGGAGGCCAGCATGAACTATCCGGTAAACAAGACTGACGAACAGTGGCGCGAAGAACTGAACGAGTTTGAGTATCACGTGCTTCGCCAGGCTGGTACCGAGCGGGCATACACCGGCGAGCTGTTAGAAGAACACCGCGAAGGTATTTTTAGTTGCCGCGGTTGTGGCGCCGAGCTGTTCCGCAGCAACGCCAAGTTTGATTCGCATTGTGGCTGGCCAAGTTTTTACGAACCAAAGGAAGGCGACGCAGTTGAATTGCTAGAGGATCGCTCGCACGGCATGGTTCGAGTTGAGGTTCGCTGCAAGGCTTGCGGTTCTCACCTAGGTCACGTCTTTGAGGATGCGCCACAGACCCCTACCGGAGATCGCTACTGCATCAATTCGGTGAGTATTACTTTCACAGAGAAGTAAAAAATGCCTCCCCAAGGGGAGGCATTTTTTTGAGCCGACCAGGGGACTCGAACCCCTAACCCTCGCATTACAAGTGCGATGCGCTACCAATTGCGCCAGGTCGGCCGATAGCCCTAGGGCTACCTTTTCTGGATTTCGAAAAACCCAGAAGTTTTTATATTAGTTGACTGAGACGGTTTGTAGGAACTGAGCAAAGCGTGCCGGGCTAAAGAAGTCTGAGTTGACCTCAGTCTTAAACACCTGGTTGTTGATCATTACAAACGGGGTTCCCTCAACCTTGTACTGAGTACCAGGAACGTTCTCGTTTAGAGCCTTGGTGGTGATGTCAGACATCCAGGCGCCAAAGCGCTTTTCGTCAATACAGGACTTGATTTCAGACTCGCTCAACACGCCCACTTCCTTTGCCGTGGCAAACAGTGCGTTGTTGTCCGGACCAGCTGTGCCCTCGGCTGGCTGGTTCTTAAAAAGCAATGAGTTGAACTTGAAGAATGTGTTTGGTGAGTACTCTGCTACACAAACTGCAGCGTTAGCGGCACGGCTTGAGTACTCGTTTGGTGAACCACGGCCATCCAAAAATGAAATTGGGTGGATTTCCACGGTTGCGGTTCCGGCCTTTACCCAGCTTTCAACCTGAGATGCGTTTGGCAATTCAAAGGCCTGGCAAACCGGGCACTGGTAGTCCAGGTAAATCTGAATGTTTGGCACGTTGGCGCCAGCCTTGCCCGGAGCCGGGGTGTAGTCGGCGGTGAAAGCCTCTAAATTGGTGCCAATCTTGATGCCGTTGTTGAAGCTCATGTTCTTAGGAACAACAGTTTCTTTGTTCGCACCCGATACGACGGCGAATGCCACCAAAGCGATAACGGCGAGTACTGCTCCGCCAACACCAAACTGAAGAGCTAGGCGCTTACGCTGCTCACCTTTTTTGTGCTGCTCGCGCAGTTCCTTGGCCTTAGCTCGGGCTGCCTCGCGCTGTTCTGAACGATTGATCTTTTCGCGGGTCAAATCGGGGTCCTTACGTAGTTGTCACGATTGGGTGACATTGGGGAAGTTCTAGTTTAGACCAGCCCTGCAGGATGCCATAATGGCTGTACCCGGTAGCGCCGCTACGGGGCTTCTATTCACAACGGATCGTCCGGCACGTACCTGCCGGTGAAGGAAATATCATGGCATCAGTGCAATTTAAAGCAGCCACCCGCCTATACCCAGGTGGAACCCGTGCTGCAGTAGACAAAATCAACCTCGACATCAAAGATGGCGAATTCCTAGTGCTCGTTGGCCCATCGGGTTGCGGTAAGTCAACTACCCTACGTATGTTGGCAGGCCTAGAAGAAGTAAACGACGGAAAAATCTTTATCGGTGACCGCGACGTCACCGACATTCCGCCAAAGGACCGCGACATCGCGATGGTTTTCCAGAACTACGCGCTGTACCCACACATGACCGTGGCCGAGAACATGGGCTTCGCTCTAAAGATTGCTGGCGTTAGCAAGGAAGAGCGTGCCGAGCGCGTTCTTGAGGCAGCCAAGCTTCTTGACCTAGAGCCTTACCTATCTCGCAAGCCAAAGGCGCTTTCTGGTGGTCAGCGTCAGCGCGTGGCCATGGGTCGTGCAATTGTTCGTAAGCCTCAGGTTTTCTTGATGGACGAGCCGCTTTCAAACTTGGACGCCAAGCTACGCGTTCAGACTCGTACTCAGATTGCTTCGCTACAGCGTCGTCTTGGCGTAACCACCGTTTACGTGACTCACGACCAGGTTGAAGCTATGACCATGGGTGACCGCGTTGCAGTTCTAAAGGATGGTCTGCTTCAGCAGGTGGCCACCCCTCGCGAACTTTACGAAAAGCCAGCCAACGTATTCGTTGCCGGTTTCATTGGTTCACCAGCAATGAACTTGCTGCAGCTTGAGATCGTGGACGGCGGAGTTCAATTTGGCAACACCGTTCTTCCGATCGAGAAGAAGTTCCTTTCAAAGACCAAGGCAAAGAGCGTTACCGTTGGAATCCGCCCTGAGAACTTGACTGTCACCAAGAAGGAAGGCATTGAGGTTGATGTTGACGTTATCGAAGAGCTAGGTGCAGACGGTTACCTTTACGGAACCAGTCACCTAAACGGCGGTAACCAGGACATCGTTGCTCGCGTAGACGGTCGCAACCACCCAATGAAGGGCGACAAGATCTTCCTAAAGGCTGACGGTGGAATTGTTCACCTGTTCGACGTAGAGTCGGGCGAACGCCTTAACTAGTGAACTCACTAGATATCACGGCTGCCACGGTTGATCCAGCTCTGCTGGATCTTCCGTGGCATTTGCCATTAGAAGAGTGGCCTGCAGAAAATATTGCAGCGCTACCAAAAGGCCTTAGTCGCCACACCGTTAGATTCGCGCACCTGAGCGATCACGTAATCGCCATCAAGGAAACTCTGCCGGAACTGGCCAAGCGCGAATACGACATGCTCAAAAACTTGATCAAGTTAGACGTGCCCTGCGTCGAGCCGTTTGCGATCATCAACAATCGTGAAAGCACCCATGGTGAGCCGCTGCTATCGGTGTTGATTACCAGGCACCTAAAGTTTTCACTTCCCTACCGCGCGATGTGGTCGCAGGGATTGCGCCCAGACACCGCAAAGCGATTGGTCGACGCGCTGGCACTGCTTTTGGTGCGCCTACACATTGCCGGATTCTTTTGGGGTGACGTTTCACTATCCAACACTTTGTTCCGTCGCGATGCCGGTGCATTTGCCGCGTACCTAGTTGATGCAGAGACCGGACACCTTTACGACAGCGGGCTTTCAAACGGTCAGCGCGAAAACGATTTGGAGATTGCGCGAGTAAACATTGCCGGCGAGCTGATGGACCTGATTGCCAGTGGTCACGCAGCGCCCGGAGTTGATGCCGTTGCAACTAGCGAGCGCATCGTGGCAAAGTATCGCGAGCTCTGGAGTGAACTCACCGGCGCCGAGACCTTTGAGGCCAAGGACCGCTGGAAGATCAATCGCCGCGTTGCCAGATTGAACGAACTTGGTTTCGATATTGAGGAGTTGGCGATCAAGGCTGATGCCTCGGGTATGACGGTGAAGATTCAACCAAAGGTGGTTGACGCGGGTCACCACGCTCGCCGATTGATTCGCTTGACCGGTTTAGATGTTGAAGAGAATCAAGCCCGCCGTCTGCTGAACGATCTTGACCAGTACCGCCGCGATAATCCACGTCCGGGTGCCGACGAAGAAGTGTTGGCTCACGAATGGTTGAGTCGTTGTTTTGAACCGGTGGTGACTTCCATACCTCGTGAAATGTCAGGTCGCCTTGAGCCGGCCGAGGTTTACCACCAGGTCTTGGAACACCGATGGTACATGTCGGAAGCGCAGGGTCACGATGTGCCGGTCAATGAAGCGGTGACCGATTACATCAACAATGTTTTGGCCAATCGTCGTGAAGAAGCAACTTATCTATCCCCACCAACTGAGCTGATTACCCTGCCAAACGCTATTCCTTCCGGCACTATCGTGGTTGCCGAAGATGACGATGAGGTTGATTGGCGCGACCTTGTTTGAATTGTTAAATAAAAAAATCCCGATCATCGCTGATCGGGATTTTTCTTTTGAATTACTTCTTGACTACTCCGGCAAGCACCTGGTGTAGGTTCTTTGCCTCTTCGTCGTTGACGGAAACTACTAGTCGACCCCCACCTTCCAGTGGCACTCGAAGAATAATCAGACCGCGTGGCTCGCGTTCGGCTTCCATTGGTCCGTCGCCGGTACGTGGCTTCATTGCTGCCATTGAGAAACTCCTTGAATTGCTGGCTAATTAGCCGGAATTTCTATTATCCCACGGATAACCAGGCCCTAAGTGCCTTCTCGCAAGCGTAAATCTGGTTAACCGGCACGGCTTCGTCGTCGGCATGGGCCTTACTAGGGTCACCAGGGCCAAAATTCACCGCTGGGATGCCCAGGGCGCTAAATCTGGCAACATCGGTCCAGCCATACTTTGGGCGGGCCTGGGTCTGAGTGGCGGCCACGAAGTCCTTGGCCTCAGCACGGTCTAATCCCGGGCGGGCTCCCTCGGCGGTGTCCACCACGGTCAAATCCATACCGGCGAAAACTTCACGCAGGTGAGCCTCGGCATCGGCGGCCGACTTGCTAGGCGCGAATCGGTAATTCACGGTGATCACGCATTCGTCTGGAATCACGTTGGTTGCGATTCCACCACCAATAATCACCGCGTTCAAACTTTCGCGATAAACCAAACCATCAACATCGATCTCGGCCGGCTGGTAATCGGCCAAAATTGCCAGGGCCTTGGCGGCACCGTGAATGGCATTCTTACCCATCCATGGTCTGGCCGAGTGCGCCTTAACGCCACTGAAGGTGAGGTCAACTCGCATGGTGCCGTTGCAGCCGCCCTCTACCTGCGCAGAGGTTGGTTCGCACAAAACCGCAAAAGAAGCCTCTAGCAGTTCCGGGCGATTCCGAGCCAAACGGCCAAGCCCATTCTTAGTTGCCTCGACTTCTTCGTGATCGTAAAAAATCCAGGTGACATCGCTGATGGGTTCGGCAAGAGTTGCCGCCAGCTTAAGCTGCACCGCTACCCCGGCCTTCATGTCAACGGTTCCGCGACCAAACAAAACTTGCTCACGTTCCATTGACAGCATTTGAATAGGAAGATTATTGGCAACCGGAACGGTATCGATGTGTCCGGCAATCACCACGCGGTTCGCGCGACCCAGGTTGGTGCGGGCCACGATTGCGTCGCCGTCACGAATTACCTCAAGGTGTGAATACTGCTTTAGGGCTGCCTCAATGGCGTCGGCCAACTGCTTTTCGTTGCCCGAAACAGATTCGATATCACAGATATCGCGAGTGAGTTCTACAACGTCTGCTTCAAGGTTTAGAGGTGCTGTGGCCATAAAACGAGCCTAACTTGTAACCTTGTTTCCATGACGTTTTTAGAGAGCAATGCCTGGGGCCACGGCCTCGCCACCATCGCAGCCGACGGCACCGTTTTGGATGTGCTATTTCCAAACCCTCAGCTGGGTGATGCTCCAAAAACTGACGCACTGTGGGTTGTGCCAAAGCAACTTGACGCCATGGTGGGCACCGATGAGCGCCGACGCGTAAGCACCCAGGTTGTACGCACCGAGGTCAACTTGGCCGAGCCAGTAACCTCAACCGCAGATGCCTACCTGCGCCTACACCTGTTGTCTTTGCTTTTGGTAAAGCCGAACAGCATCAATCTTGAAGGCCTGATTCCCAACCTGCCGATTGTGGCATTCACCAATGTTGGCCCGGTTGCCATTGACGATCTTGACGAGCTTCGCCTATCACTAACCCGCGCCGGAATCAGCGTTTACGCAATCGACAAGTTCCCTCGCTTGGTTGACTATGTGACTCCAAAGAAGGTTCGCATTGCCGACGCCTCACGCGTGCGTTTGGGCGCTCACCTTTCACCGGGCACCACAATCATGCACGAGGGTTTCGTTAACTTTAACGCCGGCACCTTGGGCACCTCAATGGTGGAGGGTCGCATTTCTCAGGGTGTTGTCGTTGGCGATGGCGCAGACATTGGCGGTGGCGCATCAATCATGGGCACGCTTTCCGGTGGCGGTAAGCAACGCGTTGAAATTGGTGCACGTGCATTGCTGGGCGCAAACTCCGGTGTTGGAATCTCAATTGGCGATGACTCAGTGGTTGAGGCTGGCCTTTATGTGACAGCGGGAACCAAGGTGACCATCTTAGATTTAGAGGGCGAACGCACTGCTAAGGCTGCCGAGCTATCTGGCGTGCCGAATCTGTTGTTCCGCCGCAACTCCGTTACTGGTCGCGTTGAGGTACTTCCACGCAAGGGTGAGGGCATCGTGCTGAACAGCATTCTGCACGGTTAAGCCAAAAGCTTTGTAGTACCAGTTGCTAACCGGTTACCGAATCCCAACCTTTTTCTGGCAGCGCGCTTGCACCAAGCATCACCGGAGCCGGGCCCTGTGGTAAAACCACACCAATAGCCTTGAATGCGCGAGGAAGAGTTGCGTCACTTGGAAAGGTTGCAAGTAGCGAGTGATCCTCGCCGCCGCCGATGACCCAGTCGGCAGCATTTGCATTAATCGCACGAGCTGCTTCTTCAATAACTGCTTCGAAGCCTTGCAGCATGAGTGGATCAATTTGAATTGTCACGCTTGATGCTTTGGCAATTCGCGCAGCATCTTTTGCAAGGCCATCGGAAAGATCAAGCATTGAAGTTGCACCAGCAATCGCCGCTTCAACTCCAGCCTTGATTGGGGGCTGCGGCCTACGCTGCACGTTCACCCAATCGTCGTACGCCGCGATTGCATGGGTGTTTGCACTTTGCAACAACGCCAGGCCGGCGGCTGCGCGACCAAGTGTTCCGGCTACAGCAACGATGTCGCCAACCTGGGCACCAGAACGTAACACCGGTTCGCGTCCCTCAAGTGAACCGTGAGCGGCAACGGAGATCATTACCTGATCGCTGGCAGCAAGATCTCCACCAACGACTCCGCACCCCGGAGCCAATTGCGTGCAAGCATCGCGCAGGCCGTCTGCAAATGCCTCTAGCCAAGAAACTTGGGTGTGACCTGGCGCGGTTACTGCAACGACAAGTGAGGTTGGCACCGCACCCATCGCTGCAACGTCGGCGATGTTGCTGGCCACTGCTTTCCAGCCAAGGTCATAACCCGTTGACCAATCAAGTTTGAAATCGTGGTCTTCGACCAGGGTGTCTGTGGTAACTACGAAGCGGCCATCGGGTGCTGAGATCACGGCCGAATCATCGCCCGGGCCAACCAGTGCGTGCTCAGAAACGTTTAGGCGCGCAATCGTGCGCTTCAGGCTTTCGTTCTCGCCGAGCGAGCTGATGGTTTCTGCAATGGACACATAACAAAGGTAGCCTGTTGGAGATGAAGATTTTTGAGTCCCACCAAATTTTGCAAACCGGTGCCTTGCTAGTTGCCACCACAGTGCTTGCCCTTGGGCTTAGCGGCTGCACCGCAACCGTAAATTTGGATGCCGCTCCGTTAGCCAACGACCCAGCCTGCGCCGAGATCACAGTTCGCCTGCCGGATGTGATTGGTGATCAAAACAAGCGCATCACCAATGCACAAGCTACCGGCGCCTGGGGAAATCCAAGTTCAGTTATTTTGCGTTGCGGACTTGAGCCGGTGACCGTTAGCAGTTTGCCTTGCGTTACAGCCAGTGGAATTGACTGGGTAGTTGACGACAGCAAATCACCAAGTTACCGCTTTATTACTTTTGGTCGCAGTCCGGCAACAGAGGTAATCGTGAATTCAAAATTGGTGGCTGGTGTTACCGCCTTGGATTCAATGGCCGAAGCCATAAAAAGAATTCCAGCAACTAAAACCTGCAAGTAGTTTTATTTCTACAGTTGCTATTTTTGCAGGGCCAGCTGAATTAGTTCGTCGATTAGGTCTGGATATTCAATACCCGATGCTTGCCAAAGCGACGGAAACATTGAAAGCGGAGTAAAGCCCGGCATGGTGTTGATCTCGTTGATCAAGAATCCGTCTTTAGTCAAGAAGAAGTCTGCGCGAGCAAGACCTTCGCAACCCAGAGCATCGAATGCCTTGGCTGCTAGCTGTTGCATTTCTTGTAATTCGGCATCAGTGATCTTGGCAGGAATTACAAGTTGAACCGAATCCTCATCTTGGTACTTGGCATCAAAATCGTAAAAGTCGCGACCGGTCACGATGATTTCACCGGCAACAGAAACTCGCGGTGCAGAACCTTTGCGCCCCTGCAGAACGGCAACCTCTACCTCGCGGCCATCGATGCCGCATTCAACAACCAGCTTGTTGTCTTCTTGAAAGGCAATATCAACCGCGGAAGCAAAATCGGCAATCGCCTTGACCTTACTAACACCCTTTGACGATCCGGCGCGAGCAGGCTTTACAAAATATGGAACGCTGCCAAGCTGCTGAACCGCTGCGAGTGCCGAAGTTGGGTCACGTAACCAATCCGCCTGGTGAATTACAACGTGCGGTGTCGCTGGCACGCCTGCGATCAGGAATGCATCTTTGGAAAGCTCTTTGTCCATGCCGCGCTCGCTGGCAAATACGCCATTGCCAACATAGGCAACACCAATTGCCTCAAGCTCGCGCTGCAGTGTGCCATCTTCACCATATGGGCCGTGCAACACCGGAAACACCACATCAATGACGCCAAGCGAAGTGCGCTCGCCAGCCGCGTTGGTTGCAAAAAGTTCGCGCGAGGTATTGGTGGCGAATTGAACCTCGCTGCCATTTGGCTCAACGGTTGCCAGGTTGCCCTTGCGCAGCGCCCACCTTGCGGCATCGTCTTCGGCAACAATCCACTGGCCACCCTTAGTGATGCCAACCGGAATCAAGTTGTACTTGTTGCGATCAATCGCACCCATCACGCCCGCGGCGGTGGCACAGGAAATCTCGTGCTCAGATGAGGGACCGCCAAAAAGCAGTGCAACGTTTAGTTTTGCCATGGAATTTAGTTTTCGCTGCTACTCGTCTACCGGGCCATCGGCGGCGTGAGTTAGGTGCGGAGCAATATCGCGCGGGTTCATCTTGCCCTCTAGTACCAGCTGCACCTGCTCAACGATTGGCATTGAAACGTGCTTGGCTTTAGCAAGCTGAAGAATTGGAGCCACCGATGAAAGGCCCTCGGCGGTCTGTGCCATGCGACGCTGAACCTCGCGCAAGGTGTAACCCTTACCAAGCATTTCGCCGGCCTTGTGGTTGCGCGATAGGGAAGATTCAGAGGTAGCAATCAAGTCACCCAGACCTGCAAGTCCAACCATGGTCTTTTCCTCGGCGCCATAGGCAACCGCAAAGCGAGTTAGCTCTGCAAGACCTCGAGTCATGATTGATGCCTTGGTGTTCTGACCGTAGCCAACTCCGTTGACAATACCAATTGCAACTGCGATTAGGTTTTTCAAAATGCCACCGAACTCGGTGCCAATCACGTCGTCGTTGGTGAAAGTGGTGAAGTATTCGTTGCTAGCCGCCTCGGCAACAGCAGTGCGAGTTTCTTCACTGGTGCTTGAGGCAACAGAAGCGGTTGGTTCCTCGGCAGCAATTTCAAGCGAAAGGTTTGGGCCAGACACAACGCAGATTTGGTCGGCACTGGTGCCGATTACCTGCTGGATCACTTCGCTCATTCGAAGTCCGGAATCTTTTTCTACGCCTTTCATCAAACTCACGATGATTGCGCCGGCCGGAATCTGCGAACCCCACTCTTCAAGGTTTGCGCGCAGCGACTGCGAGGGAACAGAAACGTAAACCTGAGTTGCGCCGGCCAATACTTCGGCCACATCGGTCGATGCAGTCAGTGACTTTGGCAAGGCAATGCCAGGCAGGTAGTCGCCGTTGCGGTTATCGGTGTTGATTTCATCGGCAACATCGGCGCGACGTGCCCACAGCATTACCTGGTTGGCCGGATTGTCGGCAAGCACCTTTGCGAAAGTTGTGCCCCAACTACCGGCACCCATTACTGCAATTTTGGCCATGGTTACTTACTCGCCTTCTTGAAGTTGCCGCTGGTTGTTTGACCGGCCTTGGCTGGGTCCCACAACTCCAACGGAGCTTTTTCGCCGCGAAGTTCCTCGACGAGCTGGGTAATAGTCTGCATCACAACTTTGGTTGCCTCGTTCAACTCGTCCGGGTTAAGTTGACGCTTGCGATAGTTGCTCAAATCAATCTCATCGCCGATGATCATGTTCACCGGCTTCCAGAAACCTGGGCGGAACTTACTGCCGTACTGCGGCAGAATCTGTTCGCTGCCCCACTGCCCCACCGGATACACCGGCACACCGGTCTCAAGCGCCAAACGAATTGCGCCGGACTTTCCGCGCATTGGCCAAAGTTCTGGGCTGCGAGTCAACGTACCCTCAGGGAAAATTGCGATGGTGTGACCGGCCTCAAGGTAAGCGTGCGCTGCCTTTAGCGGGGTGTCATTTCGGTGACCAGCGCGATAAACCGGAATCTGACCAGCGGCACGAAGAATTGCACCGATTACCGGCACGCGGAACAAGCTCTCTTTGGCCAAGAAGTGTGGTGCGCGCTTTAGTTGCACGTAAACCAAATAGGCCACTGCTAGCGCATCGACGTTAGTAACGTGATTGGAAACCAAAATGTATGAACCGTGCTTTGGCAGCTTCTCGATTCCTTTTGGCTTGACCACAAAAAGCAAGCGCACAATAGGGATCAAGATTGCTGCAACCAGAGCCAGCACAAAGTGGCGCTCCGAAGAATTGATCTTCGGCATTGGTAGTTCCTTTTTTGGCTTGGCCATGGAATTACTCGCTGTAGGTGAAGTCAGCGCCGAGGTCGGTAAGTTTTTGTAAGAAGTGCTCGTAGCCGCGAGAGATCAGCTGAACGTTGGTCACGTTTGAGGTTCCCTTGGCAGCAAGTGCAGCAACCATGTGGCTGAATCCACCGCGCAAGTCAGGTACTCGAATGTCTGCGGCGTGCAGCGGAGTTGGGCCAGAGATTACTGCTGAGTGGTTGAAGTTGCGCTGACCAAAGCGGCAAGCGGTGCCACCAAGGCACTCGCGGTAAATCTGAATCTGTGCACCCATCTGCACAAGCGCATCGGTAAAACCAAATCGGTTTTCGTATACGGTCTCGTGAATGATCGAGAGACCCTTGGCCTGGGTTAGCGCCACCACAAGAGGCTGCTGCCAGTCGGTCATGAATCCAGGGTGTACATCGGTCTCGAGTACAACCGGCTTTAGATCACCGCCCGGGTGGAAGAAACGAATACCGTCATCTTGAATTTCAAACGCGCCACCAACTTTGCGGAACACGTTTAGGAAAGTTGTCATTTCTTGCTGACGTGCACCGCCAACAAAAATGTCACCGTTGGTTGCAAGTGCCGCACAGGCCCAAGATGCTGCCTCGTTGCGGTCAAACAGTGCTCGGTGGTTGTAACCGGAAAGCTCCTTAACCCCTTCGATGCGAATCACGCGATCGGTGTCTACAGAAATGATTGCGCCCATCTTTTGCAAGATTGCAATCAGGTCCATGATCTCTGGTTCAATCGCTGCGCCAGAAAGTTCAGTGAGGCCCTCGGCACGAGTTGCAGTTAGCAATACCTGCTCTGTTGCACCAACCGATGGGTATGGCAACGAAATCTTTGCGCCCTTCAATCCCTTTGGGGCAGAAAGACGAGTTCCGTTTTCCAGTTCTTCGATAACCGCACCAAAGTTGCGAAGTACTTCAAAGTGGTAGTCGATTGGTCTGTCACCAATGTGGCAACCGCCCAGACCAGGAATAAACGCTTCGCCCAATCGGTGCAGCAAAGGACCACAAAAAAGAATTGGAATACGTGATGAACCTGCATGTGCATCAATGTCGATCATGCGAGCAGATGCAACGTTGCTTGGGTCTAGTGACATCACGCCGTCATCGGTGTGTTCAATTTTTACACCGTGTAGCTGAAGCAAACGTGAAACGATTTCAACGTCACTGATTAGCGGAACATCTTTTAGAACACTTGGACCATCGCCCAGCAGCGCGGCAACCATGGCCTTGGTAACCAAGTTCTTGGCACCCTTTAGATCTACGCGACCCTTTAGCGGCTTGCCACCGGTGACTGTGATTTGACTCATGGTTAGTTCCTAGCCGGTAGGGTCTTTGGGAGCCACGCTTCGCGCTTGGCTTCGAAATCTGTAATCGCTTGTTCGTCGCGCAGAGTCAGACCAATGTCGTCTAAACCTTCAAGTAAACGCCACTTGGTGTATTCGTCGATGTCAAAGTGCACGATCAAATCACCGATGCTGGCAGTCTGATCGACCAGGTTAACGGTGATTGATGAGCCCGGGTTGGCTTCAATAGCCTGCCAAAGTGTTTCTGTGTCTGCTTCGCTGATCACACCGGTGACCAGCCCTTGCTTGCCAGAATTACCGCGGAAGATGTCGGCGAACTTGCTGGCGAAAACTGCCTTGAAGCCATAGTCGCGTAGCGCCCAAACCGCGTGCTCGCGTGATGAACCGGTGCCAAAGTCCGGGCCGGCAACAAGCACCTGACCGTTTTTGTATGGCTCTTGGTTCAAAACAAATTCTGGATCGTTTCGCCAAGCAGAGAACAGTGCGTCCTCGAATCCGGTCTTGGTGATTCGCTTCAAGTAGACGGCAGGAATGATCTGATCGGTGTCTACATTCGAACGACGAAGTGGAACAGCAACTCCAGTGAAGACTTCAAACTTTTCCATTAGTTCCCTTCCTCTCCGGTTGAATTTTCAAGCAGGTCTGCCGGCGATGAAAGTGTTCCGCGAATTGCGGTAGCCGCAGCCACCAGCGGCGATACCAAGTGAGTGCGTGCACCCTTACCCTGGCGTCCTTCAAAGTTGCGATTAGAAGTTGATGCCGCGCGCTCGCCCGGTGCCAGCTGGTCTGGGTTCATTCCCAAACACATTGAGCAACCGGCAAAGCGCCATTCGGCACCAAAGTCTTTGAAAATTTTGTCTAGGCCCTCTGCCTCTGCCTGCAAACGCACGCGAGCAGAACCAGGCACCACCATGAATCGAACACCATCAGCTTTTTGCTTGCCCTCAATAATTTCGGCAGCGGCACGAAGATCTTCAATGCGCGAATTGGTGCACGAACCAAGGAAAACGGTGTCAACCTTGATGTCTTTCATCTTGGTGCCCGGCGTTAGATCCATATATTCAAGTGCGCGCTCTGCAGCGGCCTTCTCATTTGGATCTGCAATGTCTGCGGGGTTAGGCACAACGTCAAGCAAGCTCACGCCCTGACCCGGGTTAGTACCCCAAGTCACAAAAGGATCAAGTGTGTTTGCATCCAAGAAGACTTCTTCATCAAACTTTGCACCGTCATCGGTTGGCAAAGTCTTCCAGTATTCAACCGCCGCATCCCAATCGGCACCCTGCGGTGCGTGCGGACGACCCTTTAGGTAGTCAAAAGTAATTTGGTCAGGCGCAACCATTCCGGCACGCGCCCCTGCCTCGATAGACATGTTGCAAATAGTCATGCGAGCTTCCATTGAAAGCGCACGAATTGCAGAACCCCGATACTCGAGAACGTAACCCTGACCACCGCCGGTGCCGATCTTTGCGATCACGGCAAGAATGATGTCTTTGGCGGTAACGCCCGGACGCAGTGTTCCCTCAACGTTAATCGCCATGGTCTTGAACTGCTTTAGCGGCAGAGTCTGAGTGGCAAGAACGTGCTCAACCTCGCTGGTGCCAATGCCCATGGCAAGTGCACCAAATGCGCCGTGAGTTGAAGTGTGTGAGTCACCGCAAACCACGGTGATGCCCGGCATAGTTAAACCAAGCTGTGGACCAACCACGTGCACGATTCCCTGGTCAATGTCACCAAGTGAGTGAATGCGGATGCCGAATTCCTTGGCGTTGCTGCGCAGCGCCTCAATCTGAGTGCGACTGGTTGGATCTGCAATCGGCTTATCGATGTCCCAGGTTGGGGTGTTGTGATCTTCTGTGGCAATGGTTAGGTCTGGGCGACGCACCTGGCGACCGGCAAGGCGCAAACCGTCGAATGCTTGTGGGCTGGTGACCTCGTGAACGAGGTGTAGATCAATGTAAAGCAGGTCTGGTGAACCATTTTCGCCCTTGGCGACCAAATGGTCATTCCATACTTTTTCAGCCAGAGTCAGCGGCTTAGCTGTCATAAACACCTCAAAATGATCGAACCCCAAGTTTACCGTGGGTGTGCCTAGATTGCAGCGGTATAGGCTGGCCAGATGGCCCCTACTGACTTGGATTTCCTGCAAAAACGCACCATCAAGGTACTAACTGCAGGCCAGGTGCTATCGGGGTTTGGGCTTGGCTCCACGCTGTCCATTGGTTCGCTGCTGGCGGCCCACCTTTCTGGCTCACCGGCCTGGGCTGGCTCGGCCGCAACTTTTAGCACTCTGGGTGCCGCTAGCTGGGCGATTCCACTTGCTCGCCTTGCTTTTGCACGAGGTCGCCGCGTTGCGCTGGCCACCGGAGCCGCCTTGGCAATCTCTGGTGCAATTCTGGTTATCACTTCGGCAATCGTTGAATGGTTTCCGCTGCTTTTGCTTGCACTGTTCCTACTTGGTGCCGGTTCGGCCGTTGGACTACAGGCGCGTTTCGCGGCGACTGACTTGCCATCGAAGCGCTCAACCGGACGAGACCTATCGGTGGTGGTTTGGGCAACAACCTTTGGCGCTGTAATCGGCCCAAACATGTTTGGCCCTGGCGAAATTGTTGGCCACGCACTTCACTTGCCGCCAATGACCGGACCTTTTCTTTTCACGATCTTGTCTCAGATTGCGGCGACGTCAGTCTTCTGGTTTGGTCTTCGACCAGACCCGCTTCTGGTAGCAAAAGAATTGAACGCGGCCAAGGTTAAGGGCAAAACTTCTTTTGCCACAGCAATCGCGACGCTGCGAAAATATCCTTTGGCCGCCTTGGCAATCACTTCAATCGCGCTCAGTCACATGGTCATGGTCTCTGTGATGTCTATGACCCCCATACACATGAAGGGCATGGGCTTTGACCTGGTGGTGGTTGGTTTCACCATCAGCCTGCACATTGCCGGAATGTATGCGTTCTCGCCGATTTTTGGTTGGTTATCAGACAAAATTGGCCGGGTGCAAACTGTGATCCTTGGTCAATCCATTTACGTTGCCGCGTTGGCGGTTGCCGGCTTTGGACAAGACAGTCGCTTAGCTGTCACGATCGGACTGTTCTTGCTTGGTCTGGGCTGGTCGGCATCAACCGTTGGTGGCGCCGCGCTTTTGACCGCAACTCTGCCGGTTCAAGAAAAGACCAATGTGCAAGGTTTGAGCGATGCGCTGATGAATCTCTCGGGCGCCTTTGGTGGCGCAGTAGCCGGCACAATTCTTGCGGCTTTCATGTTTCTTGGACTAAACCTTGCCGCGCTGATCCCGGTGTTCTTGATTGTGATATTCGCAGCGATTACTCGCTTGCGTAGGCGCCAAGCTCAGGCTTAGCGAAGGCGTATCGGGGTTAAAAAAACTCCCTCCCGAGACAAGTCATCGAGAGGGAGATTCGTGATCCCAACGGGATTTGAACCCGTGCTGCCGCCGTGAGAGGGCGGTGTCCTAGGCCGCTAAACGATGGGACCGTTAGAGCAACCTGTCTATTATGCCACCGATGACTGGCGGGCGCTAGTTGCGAAAACCTTGAGCGCACCGGGAGCAATCTGTGCAGTGACTGGTGCGAAGCCAACCGGTTCGCCATCGGAAAAGGCGGGCATATTCGTTTGAGTGGAAAGAGTAATCGACTTAGCGGTAATAAATTCCACTGCCGGATGCGAAATGTGATCGCCGGAGTAGACCTTTGGAAAAACTTTGAGCAATTCAAAACGCGAAATTTTATTGACTATAAAGATATCCATCAGGCCGTCGTCGATCTTGGCTTGTGGCGCCACCTTCATTCCGCCACCAAAGAATGGCGAGTTGCCAATTGAGCAAAGCATTGCCTCAAATTCTTTTTCAACCCCGTCGATTATTGCGTGATACCTAATTGGCTTGAAGGCAGCAAGCTCGGCGACCATAGCCCACTTGTAACGGCTTGGGCCCTTGGGCCACTTCCACGAATTGGCTCGCTGATTTACCAACGCAACAAAGTCAACCGATAGGCTGCCGAAATACCAGAAGGCGCCGGCAGTACTCTCGGAACGAACCAGGTCTACCTGTCTTGGTTGGCGCAGATTATTTAGCACCACGCGGGCACCAGCAATTGCATCGCCGATTGGTAGGCCAAGGGCACGAGCTGCATCATTTCCGGTTCCCGCAGCAACGATGCCAAGCGGCAACTCGGCATCGGCACACAGATTGATTCCAAGGTGCGCCATGCCATCGCCACCAACCACTACCAGGCCGTCGATGAGCAAGTCGTTGATTGCGGCCTGCGCCTTTGCGCGGCTCTCGTCAAGCGAGTTTCCGGTTAGGTCAAGCACCTCTGTCTCGCGCTGAAGTTCCGCGATTACTTTTTCGCCCTCGGCTTTTCCGGCACCGTTTCCTGAAGCAGGATTAACGATTACGCCAATTCTTTTCATCGCTCTTTAACTACCTAGGACTTACCAAAACAACTATCAAACCAAGAACAAAAATCGCGGCAGCAAAAATGATTATTACCTTTTGGGTATTTGTGGCCTTGGCTCGTTTTGACAGCAAAATGAGCTTGAGTACCTCGGAGATCCCACTGTTTCGCAAGTGCAGGCCTGCCGCGGTGGATTGGCTGCTGCCGTCTGAATCAACTGCGATTCCAATTTGTGCCTCAGCGAGTGCAAGGGCGTCAGTTTCTAGTCGCCCAACAAAGGCAACCTTTGAACCGTCTGACTTTAGCTTGCGCACCACATCTGCTTTGCGGGTAGGTGCAATTTCGGCATACACCTCGGCGATGTTGAGTTGTTCGGCAACGTGCTGAGCAACACCGGTGGCATCGCCAGTAATCATGGCAACCCTAATCTTTCGGGCGTGAAAAGTGTTTACAAGTTCTGCAGCCTCTGGCAGCACAGTTTCACTGAGCTCGATCATTCCAAGCAGTTGAGCGTTTTGAACAACATAGATAACGGTGTGCCCCAAGTGATTTGCAGCATCTGAACGGACCAGGTCATCAACGTATATCGGGATATTTTTTGAAGTAAGCAGAGACGGTCCGCCCACGAAAATTGCTTCACCATCTAATACGCCCGTTGCCCCTTGCCCAGGTATCGATCTAACGTCTACAACATGTGGAATTTGCAAATTCTGGCGTTCGGCTTCTTCAACAATTGAGGTGGCGATTGGATGAACAATTTGAGACTCGATGCCGGCAGCTAGCGCAAGTAAATCGCTTTGCAATGTGAGCGGTGAGCTGTAGGCAAGTCTCGACTTAACCACTCGGCGAATCGGTGCAGTCAGTGTGCCGGCCTTATTGAATAGAACTACGTCTGCGTCTGCGGCAAGTTCAAACTGAGCGGGGTCCACGATTGTCAGACCCAGAGCCTGTGCTCGAGCCAGGGTTCTTGACCCAATTTTGGCTGAAATTTGTTCGTTCCCCACCCCAAAATCTTAAGGCACAAACCTAAGGCAGAATGAAACTATGCAGATCACCAAGTATGAGCACGCGTGCCTGGTTCTAGAGAATCAAGGTAAACGAGTCGTAATTGACCCGGGTGCCTTCACCCGCCCATTGGAAGCCTTGGAAAACGTTGTAGCAGTAGTTATTACTCACATGCACGATGACCATTGCAACGAGGCTCAGCTTGATCGAATTCTGCGAAGCAATCCACAGGCAAAGATTTACGGCACCGATGAAGTTTGTGCGCGACTAGCCGGTTATCAGACCACCGCAGTGCATCACGGTGACTTCTACACCCAATCTGGTTTCACGCTTGAATTCTTTGGCGACATGCACGCAGAGATCCACCGTTCTATTCCGCTGTTGCAAAACTGCGGCGTAATGGTGAATGGTGCCTTGTATTACCCAGGTGACAGCTACACCAAACCGGATCGTGAAGTTGCGATATTGGCCTGCCC
>JBDLVL010000011.1:0-4400 GCA_039804765.1 Actinomycetota bacterium
CGGTGCACGTGGCTTGAGAAAGATGCAACAATAACGCGCTTCTTAGAGCGCGCAATCACGTTCTCAATAACAGGACCGATTTCTTTTTCGAGTGGAGTGAAACCAGGCACGTCAGCGTTGGTTGAATCGCTCATGAAGAGGTCAAGTCCCTCTTCACCAACTCGCGCGAACGCACGAAGATCGGTGAGGCGGCCATCAAGTGGCAACTGATCCATCTTGAAGTCACCGGTATGCAAGATGCTGCCGGCCTTGCTGCGAATTACAACTGCAAGAGCATCTGGAATTGAGTGATTCACCGCGATGAACTCAAGGTTGAATCCGGCCAGAGTTTCTTTGCGACCCTCGGCAACCACCATTGAGTAAGGAGTGATGCGGTGTTCCTTTAGTTTGGCTTCAACAAAAGCCAGGGTCAGCGCCGAACCAATCAGCGGAATATCTTGCTTCATGCGAAGTAGGTAAGGAACACCACCGATGTGATCTTCGTGGCCGTGGGTAAGCACGATGCCGACGACATCGTCTAAGCGATCCTTCAGGTAGCCAAAGTCAGGCAGGATTACGTCGATGCCCGGCTGGTGCTCTTCTGGAAAAAGTACGCCAACGTCAACGATCAAAATCTTGCCGTCGATCTCAAAGACGGTCATGTTGCGACCAATTTCACCAATTCCGCCGAGCGGAATGATGCGCATTACTCCCGGACGTAGTGGAGCCGGGTGTGGCAGTGTCTGAACCAATGGTTCTCATTTCTATTCTGTTATGTGTGCACTCTTGCGCACTTTATAAATACTCTGCGTCTAACGCAATCCATAAACCTTGGCGACAATAATCGTCGCCAGGTGTTTATCGGCCAGGTGTTTATCGGCCAGGTGTTTATCTGGTAGTACCAGCAATCTTTGGCAACGCACCGCCGGCAGCCGCATTACGGTCTGGGCGGAAGTTGTCGAAGCTCACACCAGGAACGGTGCCAACCAAATCAATGTCTGCCTCAATGCGTGCAGCCTCTGCATCTTCTGGACCAACCAGGGGCAAACGAACGCGTGGGCTAGAAATAATTCCAAGTCCATTCAAGATGTACTTTGCTGCCACAGTGCCAGGCACGTGGGTCATGGCCGCACGTTGAAGTGGGTCAAGCGCGTTGTGCACGGTTAGCGCGTGGTGGAAGTCGTTGCGATTAGCCGCGTCAATCATTTCGCGGTATGCCGCGGGTGCAATGTTTGCAGTGACAGAGATGCAACCAACCGCACCAATGGCAAGCTCTGGCAAAAGGTTTGAGTCGTCACCAGAGAAATAGAACAGTCCGGTTTCATTCATGATGCGAGTTGCCTGAGCAAGATCGCCCTTGGCATCCTTAACCGCAACGATGTTCGGGTGCTTCGAAGCGCGGTGAAAAGTGTCCATTGAAATCGCAATTCCGGCACGACCAGGAATGTCGTAAAGAATTACTGGAAGGTCGGTTGAATCGGCAACCATGCGGAAGTGTGTAAGTACACCGGCCTGAGTTGGCTTGTTGTAGTAGGGAGTCACGATCATGATGCCGTCGGCACCAGCTTTTTCTGAGGCCTTGTACAACTGCATCGCGTGAGCGGTTTCGTTTGAACCACCACCGGTAATGATCTTTGCGCGTCCCGCAGAAACAGATTTGCCAACTTCAACCAGCTTGATCTTCTCAGCATCGGTAAGTGTGCTGGTCTCGCCAGTTGTACCGGTAACCACAACACCATCGGCGCCGTTGGTGATCACGTAGTCAATTAGCTTCTCTGTGTCGGCCCAATCAACTTCGCCATCGGCGGTCATTGGGGTCACTAGTGCTACCAGGGTCTGGCCAAAAATGTTCTTCTGAGACATGCGTACAAGCCTATCGGTAGGCTGAGGGTGTGAACCTGTTGCCAACGAAGGCCGACTGGCTTGATGTGCGTCGAGCACCCATAAAAGACCTAGTCGCAGGTTTGACTGTAGCCATCGTGGCACTTCCGTTAGCCCTAGCTTTTGGCATCGCCTCAGGGCTTGGAGCCGAGGCTGGAATCACCACGGCAATCATCGCCGGGGCTATCGCTGCAATTTTTGGTGGAAGCAAATTACAAGTTTCCGGCCCCACCGGCGCAATGACGGTGGTCCTAGTTCCAATCGTTCATCAGTTTGGGCCTAAGGGCGTCTTGTTGGTTGGTCTGATTGCTGGGGCGATTCTGGTCGTCGCCGGTTTTGCCAGAATTGGCGAGCACATCCACCGATTACCAACCTCACTAATCGAAGGGTTCACTGCCGGAATTGCGATCGTGATTTCGCTTCAGCAGTTTCCATTTATTTTTGGAGTGCCGGCCAGCAAGGCAGAAAAAGTTTGGGCCGGCGCGTTCGAAGTGACCATGGCAGGCCTTGCCAACTTCAATGCCGTGCCGGTAGTCATGGCTCTTGTCGTGGCTGTTGTAATCCTTGGATTCTCAAAGCGTTGGCCAAAAATTCCTTTCTCGCTTGTGACAGTGGTACTCGCGGCAGTCGTGACGGCCGCATTTGGTTGGCAACTAGAGGCAATCGGTGAACTGCCTGCACGAATCGGCAATCTAAATTTTGAGTTCCTAAATTCAAAGGACTACTTAGCACTTGTGCCATCGGGGTTTGCCGTTGCCGCTCTGGCTGCTCTTGAGAGTTTGCTGTCGGCTAAAGTGGCCGACAAAATGCGTGGCGGTGGCGAACAACACGATTCAAATCGTGAACTTTTTGGTCAGGGCCTGGCCAATCTGGTGGTGCCATTCTTTGGTGGAGTTCCGGCAACCGCGGCGCTGGCTAGAACTGCTGTAAACGTAAAATCACACGCTCAATCAAAGCTGGCCGCGCTAAGTCACGCAATAGTTCTGGCCTTGGTGGTTATGCTCTTTGCTCCCCTGGTAGCAAAAATTCCGCTTGCAGCACTTGCCGGCGTGCTGCTGGCAACTACGGCACGAATGGTTAAACCGCGGGAGCTTCTTGAATTAATTAGAAGTAGCAGGCTTGATGCACTCCTGCTCGCGACAACGCTGGTTGCAACGGTGTTTATAGACCTGATTACTGCAGTCTTACTTGGACTGGTTCTTTCGTTGACGCTTAGAAGAACGCGGCTGGCAAGAACAGCGGTTTAATTACGGAGCGACTCGGCCGTTCTTATTGAATGCCTCATAGGTGTAAGGCATTAGTTGGGCCCAGAACTCTTCCATCTTCTCTGCGCACATTTCAATTTCGCGCTGAGGGAATGATGGAAAGTGAGTGCCTTCACGCTGTGTGCGCAGGCTCAAGAAGTTCATTAGCGCGCGTGAGTTCATGGTCACGTACATGCTTGAGTAAATGTTTAGCGGAAGCACGATACGAGCAACCTCGCGAGCAACTCCGGCCTCAAGCATTCGCTTATACGACTCGTATGCGTGCTGCGATGCAGTTCGTGACTCCTGCTCAACCAAAGCAATTTGCTCCGCTGATCCAGGCAAGAATTCGTAGTGGCCAGTCTTACCAACCTGAACCAAGTTACGGTCTGGGGCTGGAACATAGAAAACCGGTGACAGCTCCTTGTATCGGCCTGATTCCTCGTTGTAGCTCGCTATGCGGTGACGCATGAATTCGCGGAACACAAAAATGGGTGCCTGAACGTAGAAAGTCATTGAGTTGTGTTCAAACGGTGAACCGTGACGATCGCGCATCAGGTAGTTGATGAGGCCCTTATTGCGCTTCTCATCCTCTGATGCATCGGTCTGGGCGGCAGCAGAATCTAGAGTCTGCTCACCCTGAGTTGATACGCGGGCCGCAAACAATACGTCTGAGTCGGCTGCGCTGGAACGGACTAGTTCAACGGTTACGTCGCTACGAAAAATGATGTCTGACACCCCTACAGCCTAGTCGTTTAGGGCATGCTGCCTTTTCCAACACCGATATCCCAGCCGGGCCGCCGGCCGTAATAGAGGGTAACGGTTCTGCCGGCCCAGATTGGCAGGTTTAGCCTTGTTTCATGTCGCTCGAAACCCGCATTTCCCTGGTCGTAGGCCTTTTGGCCTTGGCTTTGGCTTTGGGATTAATTTGGCGGGCTCGCACCGGACTGGCCAAGCGCGTCAAGGGTGGAGAGGTGATTGACCTTGCGGAAATCGGTGCTGTAAAAAATGGCCAACCGGTAACTAAGTTTGGCCAGAAGGTGACCTTCCTGCAGTTTTCGAGCGAGTTCTGCACCGCTTGCAAACAGACGGCCAAGCTATACAGCGAACTGGAGCAGGTTCACCCAGAGATTTTGCACATTGAGGTTGACATCACAAATCGCGTTGACTTGGCAAACAAGTTCAACATTCTTCAGACTCCCACCACACTGGTTCTGGATTCACGCGGACGCGTGACCTCACGAATTGGCGGGGCGGTAAAACAACAGACCATTCAAGATGAAATAGGAAGTTTCG
>JBDLVL010000012.1:0-46545 GCA_039804765.1 Actinomycetota bacterium
CCCATGCTTGAATTTTCATCCGAGACTGTAAGTTCCCTTTGAGACCCACCTACTAATTGAACCTTAGATTTAGCCTCAACCAAGAGCTTTTCTGCTACCGATGGTCCAGTTGAGCAGGCAGATAGGACAAGCAAAAGAACTGTAGCGAAACTGAATAAGCGTGCAGGTTTTGAAATTGACTTTTTCACAATTACCCCTTTTTCGTGATTGCTCAAAGGCTAGCAACCAAGCAAGGTCTACATAGTCATTCCAAGGTGGAATTGACTACTTACTAGAAGTTTTTGTCCAAGTACTTCTTTAGAAATCCAAATTGGATTGGGCTTAATCCGTTGTGAGTAGAAGCATCCCAAGATTTTCCAACTTTAGGAAGACTCTTTTTGGCGCTGTTATCAGCTCTTAGTCTGTGGAAGTCCACGTAGTCAGCCTTCCAACTTGCTTATGAAGCGAATCATTTGGTCTTGAGAAATACGACGTGAACGGCCTATTTGGACGCTTTCAAGGTCCCCTGATTTTAGTAAGACATAAATTTGACTGCGACTGATTGAGAGAATCTTGGCAGCATCCTTTGGATTGAACATGAATGGGACATTTTTTTCTAGCAATTGATTCCTTTCGTGAGAGTTGACACTCTAAGGGTCACAAAAAGATGTCTACAAATCTCTCTAAACTCGGATGGATTTAGGAGAGATTGAAATCAATTCCGTTGTTATTCATGAACCACGCCGCTTCTTCTAGCCCCCCTAATTCGGCAGCGGTAAGAATACGGGCCTGAAGCTGGGGGTCCTTCGTCAAGTACGCGACAGACATTGGCGTGATTTCAATCATGTAGGGCTCCTCAAGAATTGTCCCGTCCGATTTTTCAACAATGCCCAAGGCGGCTTTCAATTTCCCCGAATACCTTGTCTTGTTCTTTCTATAGGTTGCTTTCTCGTAGTCTTTCCAAGCGCTGAGATAAGTTTTGTCACCATCTAAGGCACCTTTGAGAACTTCCGTCATTGTTAGCGAGCCCGAAAGACCCTTGACCTCTGCTCCAGTAATCGCATCCTTGAATGCATAGCTGAGGGCGTCTTCAAAATCCTTCGGCGAGCGCTGAACAACTTGTAGTTTCTGAGCCTGTGGAGATGCCTTACCCAGACCTAGTTTGACTGCCCTTGCAATCCAACGAGCAGTAGCTTTTACAAACCATTCGTTGAGTAGTTTTTGGTCTGGCTCGCTTTCAAAGAAAAAGCGGATGTGCAAGTGAGGGTGCCAACCAGACTGCTTTGAGTACTTTGTCTCCACTGTGACTAAATGCCCTACCGAAGAAAACGCCTTCTTGAACTCCTGGCCAGCCTTGCCTTCACGGACGGCTTCCCAGCACTTCTGTAGACCGTCCAATTGCGTTCTTAAGGGCCCTGGAGCGTTTGGGATAGTGAATGTAACCACCGCAATTCCACCACCCTTCTTGAACCACCTACGGGCGGCATAAATGGCCTCCTTTGTACGCCATGCCAATATTTTTGAAGAGCAAACTGGGCACAGATGAACGTTTCCGCATGTTGTAAAACCCTTGAAATAGGCTTTGCCCCCTTTTAGATGCAAAGAAATTGGAGAGTGAGTAACTTTGCCGCACTTCTTGACCCTGGTTACGTCCGTAACCCAACGAAGCCTCTCCCTCAATACAAAATTCAATAAACGAGTAGGGGATATCTTGGGTGACGGATTACTGGCGTTATCAATCAAGAAAGTGTCGGAATCAACGCTGGATGTTTTACGTTTTGGCATGGTGTCCTAAATGCAAGAACACCTGGGTATGCAGAATTTTGACCAGTTACTTCAAATCAGAGTCATCAACACACCCAGGCGATTCTTAGCGTGGGTTGTTGTAGAGATTCAGAATTGAGTCGTGGGTAATCCTGACGGTGCCGCCAAACTTCTTGCGGACAAGCTTGCCCTCCATGCACCAGTTATTGATGCAACGAACGGTGACGCCAAAATAGGTTGCTGTTTTAGAAATCGTCCATAATTCAGACATAGTGATAGACCTCGCATACAAATGGAATTTGAATGCACAGGGGCTCTATAGCGGGGAGCTTTGAACACCTTCTAGAGGTGAACAACCTCTTGCGAGATTGTGAAGCTGTACCTATTCGCACGCACGGCGAGCTTGTGACGAAAACTTTCTATGGGTCCTAATCGGCTGAAACAGCTAGAACTAATGCCACCTAGAAAGAGAACAAATGGGGTGGCCCATCTCCATTACTTTCCCATATGTTCCATGGGAGTACAAGGGAAACGCGGCATGTCCAGTGTATATTTTGACCTTCTGATATCAGTGGCTAAATACGAGGAAGTGACGCTGCAAGTTTCACCGCTCTGTTTGTTGCTTTGATGTAGCCGAGTGCTGCTGTCGGACTTGAATCGCCCAGAACCGCTTGAATCTCCGCGACATTTGCACCTTTATTTGCGTAGGCCGTAGCCCCAGCGTGACGAAGTGAATGCACGGTAAAACCTTTCCCCTTGAGCCCCATTGCATCAACCGCTTTTTCAAGTCGCCTTGCATAAAAGTCGTTCCGCATGTAGTCACCATTGAAGTCCGTGAACACATGGTCTGCGTTGCGCTTTACCCCTGAAAGGTGAGCCTTGACCTCATCTGTGATGGAAGGGTTGAGTACATTCACTCGGTTGCCTTCCTTAGATTTCGGGTCTCCAACTTCAAATTGGCTTGCGAAGTATTTCACCTGGCGTTGAATGTGGACGTGATAGCTAAACTCGCCAGATTCAGGGTCTTGGACAAGCTTGAAATCGCCTTTTTGAAGTCCTGCTAACTCTCCAAATCGCATTACGCCATATGCGCCAACAAGGGTCAGGGTTCTGAATTGTGGGTCAATCACTTTTGCCAGGGCAATTACTTCCTCCATTGGTGGTGTGTATTGCTTTCTTCCAGAACTTGCATTTTGAGCGCCAGGAATGTTGCAGTTATTTGCATCAACAACCCCTTCACGTTTTGCGAAATTCAAAACGGCTCTCAGTAACTTGTAAGCATTCGCTGAAGATGTGCGCTTTCCACCAGCCGTTGCGGACTGGAACCAGCGGTCAATCTCCTGGCTTGTTAGGTCTTTGACCGAACGACCATGAAATCCACCAAGCTGATGTTTTACCAGTTTTCGGTATAAATCCTTAGTGCTTTCTTGGATGGGATTTCCATTTTTACGCTTTGACTTCAAGTAGTGGTTTACGTAGGCAACAAACTCATGGTTTTCAGAAACTACAGGCTTTCTGTCCTTAGGTGCGACCCACTTACCTGAGGAAATTGCGACTTGCTCATTTGCTAACCAATCTCTAGCATGCCCTTTGGCAACAAACGTATTTGGAGCTGTGACCTTTTGATAGTCATGGGTATAGAACGCCTGAAACTTCCCTGAAGGCAATTTGCGGATTGTTCCAAATCCTTTGCCCTTGCCGCTACCTGAGTTAGCCATCTTGTCGCACCTCCACTTGAAAGCATATCTTTCGTGCAACATGCGTGCAAGATGCGATGTAACTTCATTTCCATCCTGTTCATATCCATGCAAGTGCTGTAAAGCAGATGTTTACTGATATGTAGGCAAAATCTAGTCATTTACTAGAGTTGCTGGAACTCGGAATTTAGGCTGCTAAGAACTTAGAAGGCTCTTGCTCTATCCACTGAGCTACGAGGGCAAGTTGCAGTAGGCAACGCCTAACAGTCTAAACGCCAACCACCTATGAAGAGCAGTCTGCCATTTAGACTTTAAGAACTATGAGCGAAACTACCTACTTCTGGTTCGAAATTATCTCGATGGTGGTGCTAACCGGCATCCTTTTGGCAGACGTACTAATCATCTTCAAGCGTCCCCACATTCCAAGCGCCAAAGAGTCTGCGCTGTGGGTGAGTTTCTATGCTGCGCTCGCATTGATTTTTGGACTTATCCTCTGGCTCACTGTTGATGCCACAAAGGCCAGTGAGTTCGTTGCTGGCTGGCTCACCGAATATAGCCTCAGCATCGACAACCTATTTGTTTTCGTAATCATCATGACTCGCTTCAAGGTGGATAAGAAGTACCAGCAAGAGGTATTGATGGTTGGCGTGATCATGGCGCTGGTTCTGCGTGGAATATTTATTCTTGTCGGTGCCGCACTAATCGAACAGTTCAGCGCAATCTTCTACATATTTGGCGCGTTCCTGCTTTACACCGCCTACCACCAGGCCTTCCGCAGTCACGACGACGAAGAAGAGACTGAGAGCAAACTCATCACCATGCTTCGCAAGCGAATCCACGTCTCTGACAACTACGACGGCGCAAAAATCCGCACCGTGGTGAATGGTAAAAAGGTTTTCACGCCAATGGTGGTTGTTTTCGCAGCGATTGCCCTAACCGATGTAATGTTTGCCTTCGACTCGATTCCGGCAATATTTGGTATCACTACCGATCCATTCATTGTGTTCACCGCAAATGTTTTCGCACTCATGGGGCTACGCCAGCTTTACTTCCTACTTGGCGGACTGCTCGACAAGCTTGAGTACCTAAAGTATGGAATTGCATTCATTCTTGGCTTCATTGGATTCAAGTTGGTAGCACACGCTATGCACGTGAACGAGCTGCCATTTATCAACGGCGGCCAACATATCGAGTGGGCTCCAGAGATCAGCAGTAACACGTCGCTAATTGTGATTGTGGCGTCAATTGGAATATCTGCCTTTGTGAGCGTTATTGGTGCAAATCGCAAGAAAGCAAAAACCAAATAGTTTTTAGTTAAAGTACTTTCTTTACGATGCTGGATTTAAGATACATCGAACCAAAGCCATCTACCCTTGCATCAATGTCGTGACCGTCAACTGGGCTGATCAAGCGAATATTGCGAACCTTGGTGCCAACCTTTACAGAGGTTGAGCTGCCTTTTACTTTCAGGTCCTTAATTATCGTTACGGCGTCGCCGTCCATCAATACATTGCCAACGGCATCTTTGACCACTCGAACTTCATCGGTGTTCTCATCTGCCTCGGCGGACCACTCGTTGGCACACTCCGGGCAGACCAGAAGCGCACCCATTTCGTAGGTATATTCGCAGTTACATTTTGGGCAGTTAGGCAGGTTTTCACTCATCCTGACAGCCTACTTTCCGCGCGGATAAAGGCTAGGAATAGCAGGCTGCGCTGGCGGGTTAGCCTATAGGAGTCCCCTGAAAGAGGTATTTGTGTTTCGTCTTGCCAAGCTAAGTGTCGCCAACCGATCAGTAGTTGCTCTAATCACCGTGATAACAGCGGTATTTGGATTCATCTCGCTAGGAGCCTTGAAGCAGGAACTGGTGCCATCTTTTGCGGTGCCTCAAGCTGCGATTGTTACCGCCTACCCTGGTGCATCCCCAGAAGTTGTTGACAACCAAGTCAGCAGGGTCATCGAAGACGAAGTTCGCACGATTGATTGGCTGATTAATTCCACCTCTACCTCGCAAAGCAATATCTCGATCGTGCGCGTTGAATTCGAGTACGGCACAGAGACCGCGAAGGTTACTGAACTGCTTTCAGCTGCACTGGCAAAAATCAAGACGACTCTGCCTGCAGACGTTGAGCCTAACGTTCTCTCTGGAAGCTTTGACTCAGTGCCAATCATCGCGCTTGGTGTCTCTGCCAACAACGGTGACAACGAGGCGTTGGCCCAAAGTTTAAGTGACATCGCAACACCACTGTTTGCACAGATAAAGGGTGTACGCGACGTCACAGTCGCCGGTGTAAAAGAAAAACGTATCAACCTAAAGTTCAACCAGGCGGCCTTAACCGCAAATGGACTTACTCAGCAGTCAATAACAAGTGCCTTGCAAGCAAATGGCTTTGTTATTCCTGCCGGAACAATCGATGACAACAAGGGCTCTATATCTGTAGAGGTTGGCACACCAGTAAACAGCCTCGAGGATTTCAAAAACTTGGCTCTTGTTGGTTCGTCATCGTCAGCTGCACCATCTGGCTTTGCTGGATTCTCGGGTAGCACCCAAATCCCAAGTGGCATTTCAATTCCTCGTGTCGCTAAGACCTCAGCGCTGACCATCGCGGATGTTGCCACCGTGACTTTCGAAAACGCGCCAACCACCAGCATCGCCCGAACAAACGGCAAGGAAGCTCTCTCGATCTCGATCGTGAAAACTCAAGACGGTAACACCGTTGCGGTGTCGCACGGAGTTAGAGACAAGATTGCCGAGCTTAAAAAGAAGCTTGGTGATGTAACCATCGTCACTGTTTTTGACCAAGCGCCATTTGTTGAAAAATCTCTCGAAAACCTAAGCACAGAGGGATTGCTAGGACTTGGCTTTGCAATCATAGTGATCTTGCTGTTCTTGCTTTCAGTTCGCTCGACTTTAGTTACAGCCATCTCGATCCCAACCTCAGTTTTGATCACCTTCATTGGTCTTGGCCAGTTTGGTTATTCGCTAAACATTCTGACACTCAGCGCTTTGACCATTGCAATTGGTCGCGTGGTGGATGACTCAATTGTGGTTATTGAAAACATCAACCGTCACCTTTCCTACGGAGAGCCAAAAAAGCAGGCTATTCTCGACGCGGTTAAGGAAGTATCAGGTGCGATTACCGCGGCAACCATCACAACGGTTGCTGTGTTCCTGCCAATCGCACTCGTGAGCGGCTTGATCGGTGAGATTTTCCGGCCTTTCGCTTTCACCTTCACCATCGCATTGGTTGCGTCACTATTCGTGTCGCTGACCATCGTGCCAGTCTTGGCCTACTGGTTCCTTAAGAGTCCAACGCAGTTGGCCCAGGCCAGCGAGTTTGAGGCATCAGTCTTTGCCGAGCAGGCTCGCAAGGTTGAAGAAGAGAAGGAGCGCAAGGGTTTTCTTCAGCGCGGTTACCTTCCAATTCTTCGCGGCACACAGCGCCACCCGGTGATCACCGTAGTCGCATCCGTGATCGTGTTGATATTCACCTTTGGACTTGTGCCCTTCTTAAAGACCGACTTCATCGGAAGCTCGGGTTCAAGCGGCTTCGTTATCAACCAAACCTTGCCTGCAGGTGCAACTTTTGAACAAAAAGATGCAGCGGCCGCAAAGCTGGAGTCAATCTTGTTGCAAGACAAGAACGTTGAGGTCGTGCAGACCTCTATCGGTTCCACAGGAGATGGTCGAGTAGCATTTGGAGCAGCCGCTGGCGGTACCTCGCTACAAGTGTCATTGGCCGACAAGGCGGACGCGGTTGCAATTCAGGCAGATCTAGAAAAGAAATTTGCTACCGATACCTCCCTTGGCGAAGTTAAGTTCAGCTCTGGCGGCGGTCCTGGATTTGGTTCCTCAAGCACCATCGACATCAAGGTGCTCGCACCGAACGATGAAAAACTTTTGACCGCAATTAAGTCTGTTCAGGCCGCGATGGTTGGAACCCCAGACACATCAGAAGTCACTAACTCACTTGCTGAGACTCAGCGCACTCTTCGTGTAACCGTAGACCGCAAGGCAGCTGCGGCGAAGGGTCTTACCGAAATTGCAGTTGGTGGAATCGTTGCTTCAAAGCTTCGTCCAAGCAGCATCGGCAAGGTAAATATTGAGAATGTAGAAACTTCTATCTACGTTGTTCAAACCAGCATTCCTGAAACAGTTGAAGACGTTAGCAACATTTCTGTTCCAACTGCATCTGGAATCGTGAAGCTATCAGATATTGCAAAGATTGAACTCGTGGAAGTACCGGTATCTATCACCAGCCAAAAAGGTGACCGCACAGCCAACGTTTCACTTACTCCAAGCGGTGACAACCTGGGAGCCATCTCTGCAGAAGTGACCAAGCGTCTGAAGGATGTTTCGCTACCGCTTGGCGTAACAGCAACTCTTGGTGGCATTAGCGCCGATCAGGCGGACTCATTTAGTCAACTTGGTCTTGCATTGTTGGCTGCAATCGCAATCGTGTTTGTGGTTATGGTCGCAACTTTCAGCAGCCTAATCCAGCCGCTGATCTTGTTGATCTCAATTCCATTTGCCGCGACCGGTGCACTAGGTCTGCTACTTATCACCGATACCCCGCTTGGTGTACCTTCACTTATCGGTATGTTGCTGTTGGTTGGCGTGGTGGTCACCAACGCAATTGTTTTGATCGACCTAATCAATCAGTACCGCAGACAAGGTCGACCAATCCAACAGGCAATCATGGACGGCGCAAGACAGCGCCTTCGTCCGATTCTGATGACCGCCTTGGCAACAATTTTTGCCCTAACTCCCATGGCTCTTGGCATCACTGGCGGTGGTGGGTTTATTTCGCAACCACTCGCCGTGGTGGTTATCGGTGGTCTGTTCTCATCAACAATCCTGACTTTGGTGATCGTTCCAGTTCTGTATTGGTTGGTTGAAGGCCGCAAGGAGCGCAAAGTAATCCGCAAAGAGAAGAAAGCGCATGCTCGCCGAAAGGCATCTCTCGGCTAGATTGCCGGTCTAGAATTGGGAGGTCCAAGGCGATTGTCTTGGACCTCCCCTATTTTTGGATTGTGATTGAAATTTCAGAAAATCTAGTCTGGATCGACTGCGAAATGACCGGGCTCAACCCTGATGCTGATTGCCTGGTTGAGGTTGCCGTTGTAATCACCAATTCAGAGCTCGAGATTCTTGACGCTGGGCTAGATGTGGTTATCAAGCCACGTGCCGACTCTTGGGAAAACATGAACGATTTCGTTCGAGACATGCACACCCAATCCGGGCTGATCAACGAAGTTGAAGATGGTTTAGATCTGGCCGCTGCCGAACAGGTGATCCTTGATTACATCAAGCGATTCGTACCAAACGCCAAAGAGGCTCCGCTTGCCGGAAACACCATCGGCACCGACCGGATGTTTATCAACAAATACATGCCGAATCTTGATCAGCACCTGCACTACCGAAACATCGACGTGAGCTCAATTAAGGAGCTGACGCGTCGTTGGTACCCAAGGGTTTACTTCCAGTTGCCAAAGAAAGATGGCGGTCACCGCGCTCTAGCCGACATTCTGGAATCTATCCAAGAGCTTCAGTATTACCGCCAGACCGTGATGGTCCCAGTTCCCGGCCCAAGCACCCATGAGGCCAAGGCTGCCGCAGAGAACATCAAGGGCAACAACTAGTCCTGAACTGATAGACTTATTCGGTTGTTGTGCCTTGTGCAGAACACATGGTGGGTATAGCTCAGCTGGTAGAGCACCTGGTTGTGGTCCAGGGGGTCGCGGGTTCAAGCCCCGTTACTCACCCCAAGAAATGTTTAATGGTCCCGGAAATAAATTCCGGGACCATTATTTATTGGGGTTCCCTTTTGTTTTTATCTAATTGCCCAGGCAATTAGATGTTCCAAAAAATATTTTTGGGGTTTACTTATTAGCCATCTCGATTAGAAGCTCACGCACACGCCCAGCATCTGCTGAACCCTTCATTGCCTGCATCACCGCACCGATTACAGCACCGGCTGCTTGCATGCGACCTTCGCGAATTGCGTCTAGCACGTCAGGTTGCTTGGCTAGAGCTGCCTCAATCGCGGCAATCAATGCACCATCATCAGAAACAACTTCAAGTCCACGCTTAGCCACAACTTCTGCTGGGCTTCCTTCGCCGTCAAGCACATAGGTCAGAACCTCGCGAGCCAATCGGTCATTGATCTTTCCAGCGTCAACCAAACCAGCAAGCTCGGCAACGTATGCTCCTGAAATTTCCAGATCAATCACGTCTTTGTCTTGGCTGTTTGCGATTCGGGCAAGCTCCCCAGTCCACCACTTGCGTGCAGCCTGTGGCTTGGCACCAGCAGCAACAGTTTCCTCAATCTGATCCATCAGACCTGCGTTAACCACATCGCGGAATTCAAGGTCGGCGAAACCCCACTCGGCTTGCACACGCTTGCGTCGCTCGGCTGGCTTCTCTGGAAGACCGGCACGAAGCTCCTCAATCCAATCCTTGGACGGCTGAACTGGAACTAGGTCTGGTTCTGGGAAGTAGCGGTAGTCATCGGCATCAGACTTTGGACGACCCGATGAGGTCGCGCCCTTGTCTTCGTGCCAGTGACGAGTCTCTTGAATGATCGCAGTGCCCTTGGCCAGCAGAGCTGCCTGGCGCTGAATCTCGTAACGCACCGCACGTTCAATTGAGCGAAGTGAGTTGACATTCTTAGTCTCTGTGCGAGTGCCAAGTTTTTCTTGGCCGTGTGGGCGAAGCGAAACGTTAGCATCGCAACGCACGTTTCCGCGCTCCATCTTTGCGTCAGAAACCCCAAGACCCTTTACGATTTCGCGAATATATCGCACGTAAGCAGCTGCCAGCTCTGGCGCCTCTGCCCCAGCGCCATAAACAGGTTTGGTTACAATTTCAACCAGCGGAACACCAGCGCGGTTGTAGTCAACCAATGAATACTCGGCACCCTGAATACGGCCGGTAGATCCACCAACGTGAGTCAACTTGCCGGCGTCTTCTTCCATGTGGGCACGTTCAATCTGCACGGTGAAAGATTTACCAGATGGCACCTCTACATCCAGAGCACCCTCGAACGCAATCGGTTCGTCGTACTGAGATGTTTGGAAATTCTTGGCCAAGTCTGGGTAGAAGTAGTTTTTACGGGCAAAGCGACCAGTTGGTGCAATCTCGCAACCAAGCGCCAAACCAATCTTGATGCTTGACTCAACTGCTCGTTTGTTTACCGCTGGTAGCGAGCCAGGAAGACCAATGCAGATTGGGCAAACATTGGTGTTTGGTTCATCACCAAACTCGTTGCGGCAGCCACAGAACATCTTGGTATTGGTATTCAACTCAACGTGAACCTCCAGACCAATCACTACCTCAAACTGCTCAAGAGCCTTTTCGTAGTTCATCAATTCGTCTTTAGCCATTAGTTGCTCACCTCCAGTTCAGGTGCAAAGTCAATCATTCGCTTGCCCCAAACTTCTTCGTGCATCTTTTCTAGTGCTGCACCAACCTGGTACAAGCGCGCATCGCCGCGAGCAGGCGCTAGCAATTGAATACCTGAAGGCATGTTGTTCTCGGCCATGCCGTTTGGAATTGCCATACCTGGAATACCGGCCAGGTTCGCCGGAATAGTGGCAATGTCGTTTAGATACATAGCAAGTGGATCTTCCAGCTTCTCACCAAACTTAAACGCGGTAGCCGGCGCGGTTGGTGAAACCAAAACATCTGCCTTCGCAAACGCCGCGTCAAAGTCACGCTGGATCAGTGTGCGAACCTTTTGTGCCGCACCGTAATAGGCATCGTAGTAGCCACTTGACAACGCGTAGGTACCAAGAATGATTCGGCGCTTAACCTCAGGCCCAAAGCCCGCTTCGCGAGTGGCAGCCATCACGCGCTCAATGGTTGGAGCACCGTCCGGTGTCACACGCAAACCAAATCGCACTGAGTCAAACTTTGCCAAGTTAGAAGATGCCTCTGCCGGCAGAATCAAGTAGTACGCAGCGATCGCATATTCAAAACTTGGGCAAGAAACCTCAACGATCTCCGCTCCGGCATTCTTCAGCAGCTCTAGGCTCTCGTTGAATCGGGCAGAAACCTCAGGCTGAAAACCTTCGCCGGTCAACTGCTTAATAACACCGATGCGCATTCCCTTGACATCAAGTTTCTTCGCGGCGTCGGTCATTGAACCAAGTGACTCCGGAAGCGATGTGCTGTCGTGTGGGTCGTGCCCAGCAATAACGTCTTGAAGCAATGCAGCGTCAAGCACATTGCGAGATACCGGACCAATCTGATCAAGCGAACTTGCCAAGGCAACGAGTCCGTAGCGTGAAACCGCGCCGTAGGTTGGCTTGGTACCAACAGTTCCGGTTACGAAAGCCGGGTATCGAATCGAACCACCGGTATCTGAACCAATTGCAAGTGGTGCCTGGAACGATGCGACTACTGAACTTGAACCACCGCCAGAACCTCCTGGAATGCGACCCAGGTCCCAAGGGTTTTTACTTGGGCCGTATGCAGAAAATTCGGTTGATGAACCCATCGCGAATTCATCAAGGTTGGTCTTACCAAGAATTGGCATACCGGCAGCGCGCAATTTCTTAACGACTGTTGCGTCGTACTGCGGAATCCAGCCTTCAAGAATCTTTGAACCGGATGTCGTCGGGGCATCGGTGGTAGTCAGGTTATCTTTGACGGCAATCGGCAGACCGGCCAGGTCGTGCAGTTTTTCACCTGCCGCGCGACGGCGGTCTACATCAGCGGCAGCGGCAAGAGCTGCCTCTGGCCCAACGTGAAGGTAGCTGTGCACGGCCCCATCAACCTGAGCGGTGCGGTCAAGGTGGGCCTGAGTTAACTCAACCGATGAAACCTCACCCTTTTTTAGAAGGTCAACCAGCTCGGATGCATTTTTGCGAATTAGTTCTGACACGCGGCCTACTCCTCGTCCAAAATTGCGTGAACGCGGAAACGGCCGTCGGCGCTGTCTGGGGCTGCCGAAAGAGCTTCTGCCTGGGTCAAAGATGGCTCAACCACGTCTTCACGGTAAACATTGGCCATTGGGATTGGGTGGCTGGTGGCCGGAACATCGCCCGAAACCGCGGCCTTGATGGTGGCCATTGACTCAACTATCAGACCCAGCTGACCGGTAAAAAGGTCTACTTCTTGGTCGGTGACATCGATTCGGGCCAGGTTGGCTAGGTGCCTAACCAGGTCGGGGGTAATTTCAGACATAGATCCACTCACTGGGCAATAGATGATTTACCCTTAGCCTACCAAACGGCCAAATGTGGAGTTCCCCGAACAAACGCGCTACCGCCTAGGATTTTCAGGCGAATGAGCCCAATATCCCTGTAAACTCAGACAAGCAAACGTAGTGGCTACCCCCATAGTTGCTATCTGCCATCCCCTGATACGCGAAGGCTCATTATTTTGGAAAACGAACAGTTCACGATTGCTTTCCGTGGCTACGAAAAAGACGAGGTTGACCGCGTCCTAAACGAGCTACGTGCCGAGCTTGAGCACGTTCGCGAATACAACTTCAGTGCTTCCAGCGAAGTCGAGTCACTAAAAGCAGAACTCGAATCGCTCAAGTCTCAGGTAAAAAAAGGTGGTGCCCCTGGCTACGCCGAACTTGGTGCCCAATTTGAACAAACTCTTCGCCTAGCTGAAGAGCAAGCAAAAAAGCTTGTTTCCGACGCAGGTCAAGACGCCATTCGAATTCGCGAAACTGCAAAGGCAGAAAGCGAACAACTTACTCGCAAGGCTCAGGCCAAAGCAGACCGCGTTATCGCAGATGCAGAAGCAAAACTTAACGAAGCACGTATTGACGCCGAGCGCCTGGCTGCAGAAATTCTAAGCAGCGCCAAGACTCGCGAGTCTGAAGCCGCTGAAAAAATTGGAACTGCACAGCGTGAAGCATCAGCAATCAAGTCTGAAGGTGAGCGCTACGCCGCTGAACTTCGTGCGCAAGTTCACCGCGAAACAGAAGAAGCGCGTGCTCTAGCAACTGAACTTTCTCAGAAGACCGCTCAGGCTCGTGTTGAGCTAGAAGCCGAGATTAAAGCAAAGCGTGACGAGACCGAACAGGAAGCTCTTCGCCTTTACCAAAATGCCGTTTCTCAGGCCCAGCAGGTTACCGACGAAGCCAATGCCACCCTGGCTGAAGCATCTGCTCGTGCAGCACAGCTTATTTCTGAAGCAGACAGCATCATGCGCGACGCTCAAGACAACTCAAGCCAGCAACTTGAAGATGCAAACCGCACTGCAACAAACTTGATCAACCAGTCTCGTCGTCGTGCAGACATGCTAAGTCGCAAGGCTGAGGGGTATGCGAACAACGCAATTAAGGACAGCGAAGAGCGCCTTAACCGCATGAAGGCAGAGCGTGCAGACATCGAGGAATTCCTTGGAACTCTTCGAAACCTAATGACAACTGAGTCAATGGTTGCTGCTGATGAAAATTCAGCCGTAGAGCAGCTAGAAGAAAACTAAGACTTAAATAGATAATCCCCAGGAAGAAATTCCTGGGGATTTTTTTATGCGTTCAATCTTCGCTGGAATTCTTCTTCGTCGATTACCTCAATACCCAACTCTTCCGCCTTGGCCAGCTTTGAACCGGCGTTCTCCCCGGCAACAACGAAAGAAGTTTTTTTAGAGACTGACGATGCGGCCTTACCGCCGTTAGAAATGATTGCTTCCTCAATCTCCTCACGAGTGAATGACTTAAGTGAGCCTGTAGCCACAATGCTCATGCCCGCAAATAGTCCCCCGGCATTACCGGCTGCACCCGGACCGGCGTGACCGGGAACTTCTAGCAGCACTCCCGACTTGCGCCAGCGGTCAACTACTTCTTTGTGCCAATCAACTGCAATCCACTCATTAATGGACTGAGCAAGAGTTTGACCAACACCGTCTACTTGCGAAAGCTCTTCTTCGCTGGCAGCAAAGATTCTGTCCAGTGAACCAAAGTATGTCGTCAGCGCTCTCGCAGCAACCGGGCCAACGTGACGAATTGAAAGAGCAACCAAAATCCTCCATAACGGCTTGGTCTTGGCTTCTTCCAAATTCTTCAGTAACTTGATGGCTACCTCGGCTGGGGTTCCATCTTTCTTCTTAAAGAAGTCAACAATCTTTGGATTGCCATCAGCATCAAGCTTTGGCAAGCCGGTATCTGCATCCAGCACCGCGGTCCTGATTGGCAGCAGGTCTTCAAGAGTCAAATCAAAAAGATCAGCCTCTGATTTCAGTGGAGGTGTTTGACCGGAAAGCGGTTGAGTCAAGGCACAGGCGGCAACGTATCCAAGTGCCTCAATGTCTAACACTCCGCGCGAACCTAAGTACGCAACGCGCTCACGCAATTGAGCCGGGCAGCCTTTGGAGTTCTGACAACGCAGATCAACATCTCCTTCGCTTGATGGCGCAAGTTGCGAATTGCAATCTGGGCATTTGGTTGGCATCACGAAAGCACGTTCCGAACCATCACGTAATTCAACGACTGGTCCTAGAATTTCCGGAATCACATCGCCGGCCTTGCGCAACACAACAGTGTCACCAATCAGCACACCCTTTGCCTTCACCACATCCTGATTGTGCAGGGTGGCAAATTCAACCACTGAACCAGCAACTTTCACCGGTTCAACCACCGCGTAAGGAGTCGCGCGGCCGGTGCGCCCAACCGAAACTCGAATGTCAACCAGTTTGGTATTGACCTGCTCTGGGGCGTACTTATAGGCAATTGCCCACCGTGGAGCTCGACTTGTGAAACCAAGATCGCGCTGCTTGGCAAGTTCATCAATCTTTACGACTACGCCATCGATTTCATGTTCCAGCTTGTGACGGTTTTTCTCAAATTCACCTATGTAATTTAGTACTTCGTCAACACCATTGACCACGCGAAATTTATCGGTCGTTGGCAAACCCCAACCCGCCAGCAGGTGGTACAAATCCGACTGATTCTTTACCGGAGCATCCGGCCAAGCGCCAATTCCATGTACCAACATCTGCAGCGGTCTAGAAGAAGTGACCTTTGGATCTTTTTGACGAAGCGAGCCAGATGCAGAATTGCGCGGGTTAGCAAACGGGGCTTTACCCTCGGCAACTAGCCCCTCGTTGAGTTTTGCAAACTCATCTACGCCAAAAAATATTTCTCCGCGAACTTCAACCTGCTTTGGATGCCCAGAGCCCTTTAGTTTTTTAGGAATCGATTTGATGGTCAATACATTGGCGGTTACGTCTTCGCCAACTACACCATCGCCTCTAGTCGCCGCAGAAACCAGTTCACCGTTTAGGTATCGAAGGTTTATCGCCAACCCATCAATCTTGAGTTCGCAGAGATAAGGTCCATCGCCGGCGCGATCAGCCCAGGCACGAAACTCATCGAAAGAGAAGACGTTGTCTAGGCTCATCATGCGCTCTAGGTGCTCTACCGGCGCGAATGTTTGGTTTGCAGAGCCACCAACGGTTTGAGTTGGACTATCTCCAGTAATTAACTCTGGGTATTCGCGCTCAAGTGACTCAAGCTCTTGATGCAATGCGTCGTATTCGGCATCGCTAATTAGCGTGGTGTTGCCTTCGTAGTAAGCGCGACGATGACGATTTAGTTCATCAACAAGTTCTGCAACGCGCTTGACTGCAGCGTCGTGCTTCTTGTCGACCACTACGCACCAACCGGAACTGCACTAACCGTGCGATCAATCGTGGTCTGGCCAAGCACGCGCGTACCCGCATACAAAACCGCAGTCTGCCCCGGCGCCACGCCAAGCAGGGGCTCTAGAAGTTTGATAACCATCTCGCCATCAAGAATTGCGAACTTCGCTTCAAGCGCTTCGCCGTGAGCACGGACCTGCACTAAAATTTCGGTCCACTCATCGGTGTTCGCCGGAGCCTGGCCACACCAGGTGTACCTGCCGCCGGCCATTTCTGAAATTGCCAACGCAGCCTGGGGCCCAACCACAACAGTGTTGGTCTTTGGTCTGATCTCCAAGACGTAACGCGGCTTACCATCTGCAGCCGGGCGGCCAATTGAAAGTCCCTTGCGCTGGCCAACCGTAAATTCGTGGGTTCCCTCGTGATTGCCAAGCACCTCGCCTTCGCGGTCCACAATCTGACCGGGCGCCTTGCCGACTTTTTCAGTCAACCAATCCTGAGTGTCACCCTCTGGAATAAAGCAAATGTCGTAGCTGTCTGGCTTATTTGCCACCGATAGTCCGCGACGGTCTGCCTCTTTGCGAATCTCGCTCTTTGACGCAGTTGCTCCCAGCGGAAACATTGAGTGCTTGAGCTGATCTTCTGTCAGCACTCCCAAAACATAAGACTGGTCCTTGGCAACCTCGGCGCTGCGGTGCAGCTCAAGGTTTCCATCCGGGTCGGTTACCAAGCTTGCGTAGTGGCCGGTGCAAACCGCATCAAAGCCCAGCGCCAAGGCTTTTTCCAAAAGCGCGGCAAACTTGATTCGCTCATTGCAACGCATGCAAGGGTTTGGCGTTCTTCCGGCCTGATACTCGGCAACAAAATCATCAACGACGTCCGTCTTGAATTTCTCTGAGAAATCCCAAACGTAATAAGGAATGCCAAGCACGTTTGCGGCACGCTGCGCATCCATCGAATCTTCGATTGTGCAACAGCCACGAGAGCTAGTTCTTAGGGTTCCAGAGTTTCGCGAAAGCGCTAGGTGAACGCCAACTACTTCGTGGCCAGCTTCAACGGCACGGGCAGCGGCTACGGCAGAGTCCACTCCGCCAGACATCGCCGCTAAAACTTTCATGCCGCTAAAACCTTCATCTGACAAGTCTAACTTTTGAAGGGCGCCTAATTTGAGGGCAACCCCGCCTTATGCGCGCCGGCATAGGCCACCGGGAAAGCCTTAATAAATGCATCAATGTCAGCTTGAGTGGTGGTGTATCCCAATGAGATGCGAAGACTGCCTCGAGCCTGGTGTTCAGATCGGCCCATGGCCATGATCACGTGGGATGGCTGGGCAACGCCTGCGCGGCAAGCCGAACCAGTAGACACCGATACTCCAGCCGCATCAAGCAAATAGAGCAACGAGTCGCCACTGCAACCCGGGAAGGTGAAGTGAACAATTCCGGCAAACCCGGGCTGGTCTCCCCTGGTGAAATCTGCGTCTGGCGCCACTGCCTTTACGGCCGAAACTATTTGTTCCTTGAAGTCGCCTAATCGCAACGACATTTCCTCACGTTCGGCTTCGGCGAGCGCCGAGGCTTTTGCCAAGGTGTAAGCCAGTGGAGTACTAAGTGTTCCAGATCTAATTCCACGTTCTTGGCCACCGCCATGACTTATCACCGCTAGCTTGGCATCGCGCGCAACTATTAGCGCTCCAATACCAACCGGTGAACCAAGTTTGTGACCAGAAATTGCCATGGTCGCCAAACCGCTGGCGGCAAAGTTTGTTGATACATGCCCAAAGGCAGCTACGGCATCAGAATGAACCGGAATTCCATGTTTCGCTGCCAACGCGGTCACCTCGGATATCGGTGTGATAATTCCGGTCTCATTGTTGACCCACATGAGTGAGATCAGTGCCACCCTGACGGCATTTTCAGTCAGGTAATTTGCCAACCAGTCAAGGTCAACAACGCCATTCCCATTCACCGGCAGCCAAACAGACTGCGCGCCTTCATGGGCTTCCAGCCACTCCACCGGATCAATACCCGCATGGTGTTCGGTGCCTGCGGTAATCACTACTGTTCGATTGGCGTCTTCGCTCTTGCGTTGTAGATACAGGCCTTTGATGGCGAGGTTGTCACTCTCAGTGCCGCCAGAGGTAAACAGCACCTCGCTGCGGTGGCAGCCGACTACTTTCGCCAGCAGGTCGCGGGCATCTTCAAGGGACCGCCTTGCTGCCTGGCCTGAACTGTGCACCGATGACGGGTTTCCCAGCACCTGCAACTGCTCCAAGTACCCCTGAACCAGCTCCTGCCTTATCGGAGTTGTGGCTGCGTGATCCAGGTAAATGGCCATTTCATAAGCCTACTTTCCCTTTGATCCCCGAAATCTAATCGAAACCCGCGCTGATTAGGATTGAGGGATGCCAACGCCAGCGATGCCAGCCCCGGGAACCATGGGAGTCACGCTAGACAATGGCGTGGGCACAATTCGGGTCTATTCTGAGACCGCCACCAGCATTGAGCTGTGCATTTTGAACCCCGATGACCCGCGCACTGTGGATACCGCCGTGCCTTTGAACCAGGGCGCTGACTTCATTTGGTCAGCAAGTCACCCTGACCTGAAGCTGGGTGCCAAATATGCACTTCGCGTTGATGGTCCGGAAGGTCCGCGCAACAGATTCAATAACTCGCTCTTTCTAATTGACCCATTTGCCAGAGGGGTGGTTCGTGAGAGCGCTCGCGAATATCACTGTGTGGTGGTTGGCGAGGAATTTGACTGGCAGGGAGTAAGCAAGCCAAACATTTCACTTGACGACCTAGTAATTTACGAGGCTCATGCCCGTGGACTGACTCGCGGTAATAAGCAGCTTCCCGATGACCTTCGCGGCACCTACGCTGCGCTTGGTCACGAAAGCACAATCGCGCACTTGAAGAAAATTGGCGTCAATGCGGTTGAGCTACTACCAATTCAGTTTCTAATTTCTGAACCACACCTAATTAAGAATGGCCTGATCAACTACTGGGGCTACAACACCATTAACTTCTTCACCCCGCATCACCGATACGCCACCGCGGCTGCGATTCAGGCTGGACCTGAGGCAGTAATTGCCGAGCTAAAAACCGCAATCCGCGAGTTGCACCGCAATGGCATCGAAGTAATCATGGACGTGGTTTACAACCACACTGCCGAAGGTGGTGCCGGCGGTCTTACCTATTCATATCGCGGAATCGATAACTCAAGTTATTACCGTCAAGACGAGCACGGCCACTACCACGACACCACCGGCTGCGGAAACTCGCTCAACTTTGCTAACCCACAGGTAATCAGCCTGGTCTTGGAGTCTCTTCGCTACTGGACCAACGAGATGCAGATTGATGGCTACCGCTTTGACTTGGCAACAACATTGGCCAGAAATGAAATAAATCACTTCGACCCAAACCACCCACTACTTGCCGAGATTAACGCGGATCCAACCTTTACCAACACCAAGATGATTGTTGAACCCTGGGATGTTGGCCTTGGTGGCTGGCAGACCGGAAACTTCCCAGATCGTTTCAGCGAATGGAACGACCGTTTCCGAGACAGTACCAGACGATTTTGGCTGACCGACATCGCCGCAGCCAGGAATGGTGGCTCACACTGGAATGGCGTTGCAGAGCTGGCCACTAGGCTTTCTGGCTCAAGGGATATCGTTGATGGGCCATCGGGTCCACTTGGTGGCGTTAACTTCATTACCGCTCACGATGGCTTCTGCCTTCACGACTTAGTTAGCTACAACGTGAAGCACAACAACGCCAACGGCGAGAGCAATCGAGACGGCGCCAACAACAACAGCTCGTTTAACCATGGGCACGAAGGCGAAGGCGCTAGCGAAGAGATTCGCGTGCAGCGCCGCAAGGCAATTAGGAACATGCTTGCCACATTGTTGATGTCGTCTGGAATCCCAATGGTTACTGCCGGTGACGAGCGAGGCAAGACTCAGAATGGAAACAACAACGCCTACTGCCAAGACAGCGTAATGACCTGGTTGAATTGGGACCTAACTCGTCAGCAACAAGACCTTGAAGAAACCTTTTCATTTCTGACTAGGTTGCGCCGCGACAACCCGGTGCTAAAGTCACGAACCTTCGGCGACTTCAACACCGCCGACGAAAACCACGATTTGCTCAAGTGGTACAACGCCGCGGGCGACATCATGTCTGACGATGATTGGCACAATCCGGAATGTCGAACAATTTCCAGGTTTAGCCAACGCGTCTTCCAGGACGGCAGCCATAATTCAATTCTCCTGGTGATCCACGGCTCAGAAACCATCGCCAGCGTTACACTGCCAAGCATCGATGGTGCAAGCGAATTCGAGCTGCTCTGGAACAGCGCTCACGAGGTGCCGCAGGTAGCCGATTCAAAGCAAGCGGCTGGCTCAGTGGTCGAACTTTCGGGCACATCGATCCAGATTTTCCGAATCGCATAAAGGCCCTAATCTAACAACTAGGTAAAGCATCGCTATTGGGGTGAAATCGCTTACAAAACGTCAGTAAGTTATGAAGGGTGAGCAGAATGACTGGAATTAGCTACCAAAACGAACTCCCCTTTGGTCGCTTGCCAATTTTGAATGTCACCCCAAGTGTTGAAGCCGGTCGTTGGCCAGCTAAGGCATACGTTGGCGAAGTAATTCCTTTTGGTGCCACCGTTTTTCGCGAAGGCCACGATTCACTTGGAGTAGAGCTGCTGCTCACAAGCCCGGCAAAGAAGACCAGCGTGCACCGCCTGGCCGCCGGCAGCATGGGCTCCGACCGCTGGGAAACCTCACTGCTGATTCGCGAGCAAGGCCAGTATTCGTTTCAAATTCGCGCCTTTGCCGATGACTTTGACACCTGGCACCACAACGCAACTGTAAAAATTGCCGTTGGCGTTGATGAAGAACTGATGATTCTCGAGGGCATTGCTGTTCTATCTAAGGCAATTGCCGATCCTGATCGATCAAAAGGCAACGCCAAAATTTTAAGTGCTGCAATTGAAACCCTAAAGAACAACAAGCTCACGCCAAAGGCGCGTCTTAGCGCCATCGAGTCCGATGAAATTCTTCAGGCAATTGCTGCCGAACCAATTCGAAGCCTGATCACTCTAAGTGAGACCTTCGTGATCAACTCAGAGCGCGAACGTTCCGGTGTTGGTGCTTGGTACGAATTCTTCCCGCGTAGCGAAGGCGCATCATTCGACGAGAAGACCAAAAGCTGGACCTCGGGCAGTTTCAAAACTTCAGCAAAGCGACTTCCCGCTGTAGCCGCCATGGGTTTCAACGTGCTGTACATGCCGCCGATTCACCCAATCGGTGTTTCTTATCGCAAGGGACCAAACAACACTCTCGTTGCCGGTCCGCAGGACCCGGGTTCTCCTTGGGCAATCGGATCGGAAGCTGGCGGTCACGACGCAATCCATCCAGACCTTGGCACCGAAGCCGACTTCAAAAAATTTGTGCGTACCGCGAACGACTTGGGCATTGAAGTTGCGTTGGACTTGGCGCTTCAGGCTTCCCCCGACCACCCGTGGGTGAAAACCAATCCGGAATGGTTCACTACACGTGCCGATGGCACGATTGCCTACGCTGAGAATCCTCCAAAAAAATATCAAGATATCTTCCCTATCAATTTCGACAATGACCCAGACGGCATTTATGCCGAAGTGCTTCGCGTAGTTAATCATTGGATCAAACTGGGCATCAAGATTTTCCGAGTCGATAATCCGCACACCAAGCCAGTTGCGTTTTGGGAGTGGTTGATTCAACAGGTTAATACCAAAGACCCAGACGTTGTTTTCCTTGCCGAGGCCTTTACTCGACCTGCAATGATGCACGCACTTGGTAAGGCCGGCTTCCAGCAGTCGTACACCTATTACACCTGGCGCAACACCAAGTGGGAGCTTGAGTCCTACCTAAAGGAATTGGCGTACGAAAGCTCAACTTTCTTCCGACCAAACCTTTGGGTGACCACTCCAGACATTCTTACCGAATACCTCCAGTTTGGCGGTCCAGCTGCGCACAAGATTCGAGCCGCTATTGCCGCAATGGCCTCGCCAAGTTGGGGCATGTACGCCGGATACGAACTTTGCGAATCGGTGGCTCGTCCGGGCGCCGAAGAGCACATAGACAGCGAGAAGTACGAATATCGCCCTCGCGACTGGAACGCAGCCGAGGCAAGTGGTCGCAGCATTGCGCCATACATCAGCAAATTGAACCAGATTAGAAATGCGCATCCAGCGGTTCGCCAACTTAGAAATATTGAATTCCACAACACCGATGACACCGCGATACTTGCTTTCTCTAAATACCTAAGTGCAGAGCACAGCCCTAGCGGCAAATCCGACGCGATCCTTGTGATCGTGAACGTTGACCCCCATGCGGTGCGCGAAACAACCGTTCACCTTGACCTAGCCAAGCTTGGACTTCCTTACGAATCCAGTTTTGAAGTCACTGATCTAGTTACCAACGAAACCTACGTTTGGTCAGCCGATAATTTTGTTCGACTAGATACGTTCAACGAACCTGCCCACATTTTCCAAATCGGTAAGACAGTTAAGTAGGCCCAGCCATGGCAATCATCAGAAAGAGGAATGCAATTACACTTCCAGAGCTTGCCGAAGATTTTGTTGCACGCGTTGCCAATGGTGCACATCACGATCCCCACTCGCTGCTTGGTATCCACCCGCACGAAAAGGGGTGGGTAATCCGCACTCTCAAGCCGTTAGCCAAGAGTGTTGCAGCCGTGATCGACGGAACCGAACGCGTTGAACTCACCCACCTAAGTCATGGCATGTGGCAGGGGCACGTGGATTCCAAAAAGGCACCTGATTATCGAATCAGCACCAAGTATGAGGGCGATGGCGATGACGTTGAATGGCGAGTAGACGACCCTTATCGTCACCTGCCAACAATTGGCGAACTTGATCTTCACTTAATTCGCGAAGGTCGCCACGAGGAACTCTGGACTGCACTTGGCTCCCACATTATTTCTGTGCAAACCGGTAGCTCAACCAGTACAGGTACAAAATTTGCAGTCTGGGCGCCCAATGCTCAAGCCGTTCGAGTTGTAGGTGACTTTAATCACTGGAATGGCACCGCTCACTCAATGCGTGTAATGGGCTCCTCCGGCGTTTGGGAATTATTCATCCCAGGCATTGGCGCTGGAACCAAGTACAAATACGAAATCTTAACCAAGGCCGGCAACTGGATCACCAAGATTGATCCACTAGCTAGGGCGACAGAGGTTCCGCCATCAACCGCTTCCATCGTTGCTGAATCCACGTATCAGTGGAAAGACTCTGCTTGGTTGCAAAAGCGTGCAGAGCGTGACGCACTAAAGTCGCCAATGTCTATTTATGAAGTGCATGCCGGTTCGTGGCGGCTGGGCTTGGACTATCGTTCACTGGCCGACGAGCTAATTCCCTACATCAAGGAATTGGGCTTCACACATGTTGAATTCATGCCGCTTGCTGAGCACCCTTATGCACCCTCGTGGGGTTACCAGGTAACCGGTTACTACGCCCCAACTTCGCGATTTGGCAACATGGACGATCTAAAGTATTTAATTGACCGTCTTCACGCCGAAGATATCGGTGTAATCATCGACTGGGTTCCCGCACACTTCCCTAAGGACGAGTGGGCTCTTGGTCGCTTTGATGGACAGCCACTCTACGAACACGAAGACGCACGTCGCGGCGAGCACCCAGACTGGGGCACCTATATCTTTGACTTTGGCCGCAACGAAGTTAAGAATTTCTTGGTGGCTAATGCCCTTTACTGGCTGGAGGAATTCCACGTTGATGCACTTCGTGTTGACGCCGTGGCATCAATGCTTTACCTGGACTACTCGCGCGAGGGTGACAACTGGCTACCCAATCAGTTTGGCGGTCGTGAGAACCTTGATGCCATTGCATTTATGCAAGAGGTAAACGCAACTGCCTATCGCCGCAATCCAGGAATTATGATGATTGCCGAAGAGTCCACCAGCTGGGGTGGAGTTAGTGCGCCTACTGATGCTGGCGGCCTTGGCTATGGTTTCAAGTGGAACATGGGCTGGATGAATGACACGCTGGAGTACATTCAAAAAGACCCCGCTTATCGCAAGTACCACCATGGCGAACTAACTTTTTCGATGCTGTATGCCTATGACGAGAAATTCATTTTGCCAATCAGTCACGATGAAGTCGTTCACGGCAAGGGCTCACTGCTTTCCAAGATGCCTGGGGATCGCTGGCAGCAACTCGCAAACGTTCGCGCCTACTTAGCTTTCATGTGGTCTCACCCTGGCAAACAACTGCTATTCATGGGCTCTGAGTTCGGTCAGCAATCTGAATGGTCACAAGAGCGTGGGCTGGAATGGTGGATTCTGGATCAGCCAAGCCACCGTGGACTTCAGTCCTTGGTAGCAATCATGAATCGTTTGTATTTAGAGAACCCGTCAATGTGGCAACTAGATCACGATCACCGCGGCTTCGTTTGGATTGACGGTGGCAACGCAGATGCAAATCTACTGAGCTTCTTGCGATACGACGAGCAGGGGCAACCAATCGCAGTAGTGATTAACTTTGCCGGTCACCCGCACCACAACTTCAAACTTGGTTTGCCAACATCTGGCACTTGGAATGAAATTCTGAATACTGATGCCGTGGAGTTTGGCGGCTCTGGCGTTGGAAACTTTGGTTCGATTAGTGCGCAAGGTGAGGGCACGCATGGCCAGCCACACTCTGCAAATATTTCAGTTCCGCCTTTGGGTGCGGTCTGGTTCAAACCAGCTAACTAAGAATTTTTCAGTAAAGCAACGCGGCAAGTGCTCGTCGAGCCGCCGCGAGCTCCGGTGCATCGGGAGTTGAGATACTGAATAGTTCTAGCAAGTGCTTGCGCAGTTTTTCACGCTCATCTTTATCGGCAGCAGCGAATCTGGTCAAGATTGCCTGATATCCCTCAGCCACGTGCCCAACCGCCAGACATGCGTCAGCCTTTATCAGCACAGCGTCCAAGCCGTCCGGTGCGCTTGCCAACACCTCTTCGAAATTAATGTTTTTGGTTCGAATCAACAACCTGGACTGGGCCAAACCGGCAACAGCCATTGAGTCGGCTGGATTTTCGTTGAGCGCGGCTTCATAGTGGCGCACCGCCGCTTCGTAGTCGCCAGCATCAATCGCGTCGTAAGCAGCCTTGTGCTTAGGCGGAAGTTCCTGAACTTGGGGTTCGGCGAATTCGTTGCTTACCTCAAGGGTTCCATTGGCCCCATTTTCACTTGCAACTTCAAGAAACCTATTCAGCACGGTTTGAATTGTGTCCGCGGTCTGATCGCCTTCGAAAAGGGGAATCGGCTGCCCCTTGATTAGCGCTACAACACTTGGCACTTCTTTTACTCCAAACGCCTGCGCCACACTAAGCGATGCTTGGGTGTCCACGCGAAGTAAAAACATTTTGCCATTCAGGCTTCGGACCAAACCGATAAGTTTCTCGCTCAACAATTTGCTGGACTCAAGGTCCGAAGCAAAAAAATCAATTAAAACTGGCACCGTGCCGGAAATGGTGACAAAGCTCTTAAGGTTTGCCTCAGTTCCAAGCGCCATTACATCGGGCACCTTGATTGCTGGGCCAGCTTCCGCACTTGCACCAGTTGAATTAGAGGCAGTTGAATGCTGTGAGGCCGACTGAGCGATTGGATCGCTCTTTTTAAGCCCAGACAAATCAACCGCACCGGCCAAGCTAGCCCGAGACATGAAATCCGCCACTAGAGGCTCCTTACGCTGACAAGCCCCTGGGTAACACCAAGTAGGCGGATTCCGGCAGTATCACTAAGCGCTGGAACGTAGAAAAGCATCATGTCGCCGTAGATGCTTCGCACTCCCCTAGTTGAGCCATCAGCACCCAACAAAACTTTTTCTTGACCCGATACTGCAACCGCAGAGCCGCGCTTCTTTGGCTTAATTACGTAGGTGTCAGTCATGTAAACGGCAACCAGGGCACCCGCTTTAGTAGTAGACAGTGAAATTACATTTGGGCTACCTAGCGTGTGCTTGAAGGTAATCGTTCCGGTAGTTAGGTTTGCGACCTGACTCTTTTGACTTTGAGAAACCTGCTTGTAGAACTCGTCTTTAGTCAAGTCAAAGAGGCCCTGACTCAAACTCGATGCACCGCGGTTAAGCACATCTCCGTACGCAGATGCAATATCTTGAGGAGCAAGCTTTAGGAACAAAGACTTAATGTCTACCGGAATGGCACCGGTGTCGCTTGAAGGCACCTCGGGTATTTTTGCACCCGGCATGAGTCGAATGTTGTACCAAAGCATGTATTTACTTCGTGGAGATTGCTGCTCAAAAACTAACATCTGAGGCAGTGCCTCGTCGCCCGGTTCGTCAGTCACTACCATCAACGATCTTGGCCAGGAATCGGTCGCTGCTGGCAGACTAAAAGCAATTGGGCTAGCTACAATTTTTGGCAACTTTGCAACACTGGCCGATCGGGTTCGCAGAGTGTAGTTTGCGCTTCGTTGCGCGAGCGCCGGACCGGTAAATCTACTAAGTAGAACTTTTTTGTCAGAGACAAGATCCGCATCGGCTGCCGTCTTTGCCACGTCGTTCAAGATCTTGTCCACTTGAGCACCAGTCAAAGCAACCGGCGGTACATTGATCGCGCTTATTGACGGCGACGGGCTGGCCGAAGGCTGCACTTGATTGGTACAACCAGCGGAAATTGCCAAGAGTGAGATTGTTAGTGGAACTGCAATGAATGCGCGTCGTGCGGAGCGGCGCCCGCGAACAGGTGCATTAGCTTTGTTGCGCTTCACTTTATAGCGAGGTGGCTTAGGCGGGGTTGGTGTGCGCCGACGCGGTCCACGTGATTTACGCATGTGACGGTAAGCCAAGAAATTCATCACAAATGCTCCGAGCAGTACCACTGCACCAGCAATTAAGAAAATGTTTGAACGAGTTAAGTTATTCGGAATCGGCCAGACGATAGTCAAATTGGTAGGAACAGGTTTAGCACCATCGCTGGCAATTAGCGCCGCGCCATGACCCGCCCGATTAATTTGAAGTTCGGCGTAGGCTGATGCCTTTTGCTCGTCTCGCCAAAGGTCTGAACCCGCCGGATTATCGATGTTTTTTGCACCTACGGTTGGTTGATTGGTTAGACCCTTGGCCTTAGCGTCAAACGAGACAGTTTCGAATTCCGAAATACCAATCCACGCCTTTATGTCAGCTTCGCGCCCAGAGGCAATGAAAACCGGCTTGGCACCTGATACTCGGATAGTCGGATTGCCTGGGTGCCGCGCCAAAGTATCGGCCGGAATGATTGCCAGAGTGCTGCTGCTCTGCAACTTCAAGGTGGCCGAATAGTTTGCCGGTGGCGCCCAGATTGTGCGCTCCGCTAGGCCAAAAAGCAGCATAAAAACCGACAGAATGAACAGCGCGGCTGCAATCAGGAAGCGCATGCGATATCCAATCAGGGTAAACTTGGCACGGGCAGGATTGCCCTCACTATTCTAACCAAGTGCCTAGGAGCCCACCTTTTGTCAGGCGAAGAGACCCAATTCCCCGTAGTCATGCGTGGCTACGAGCGCGGGGCAGTCGATGACGCAATTTTGGACCTCCGCAAGGAACTCATGCTTCTTTCGGCTCAAAATGCCCAATTGGCGCAGGAGCTGAAGGACGCGTCAAAGAGCAGTGAAGAGGCTCGGGCCGCCCTTTCAGAGGCTGCGGACCCTACTTACTCGGGTGTTGGCGCGCGAGCCGCCCTAATCCTGAGCACTGCCGAAGATCAGGCCCAAAACCTGCTTTCCGATGCAACTCGCGAGATTGAGCGCCAAAAGAAGGCCCTTCACGACGAGATTGAAGACCTCCGCGGTGAGGCCAAGGGCTACTACGACTCGCTGGTTGCCGAGGCTCAGCGTCGCGCCGACCGCATCGTTGTTGCCGCCCGCACCGATTACGACGAGATGCTTTCCCAGGCCAGATCAGAGGCCACCCGCGTAAAAGAGGAATCCATACGCGAGGCTGGTTCAATCAGAGGCGCTATTTCAACAGAGGTAGCCCGAATGAAGGCAACCGCAAAGCGTGAAATCGAGTCCCAGAAGGCGGCAGTCGAACGCGACCTAGCCGAGCGCAAACTCCTTGCATTCCGCGAAACTTCACGGGGGTTGGATTTTGAGCAAGCAAATACCCTACTTACTGAACAAGCTCGCATTGATCTTGAGCTTGAGCTCACCGCTCGCCGACAAGAGGCCGAGGCCGAATACCTGCGCAAGCACCAAGAAGCAGTTGCGGCAACCCAGCGCTACTTAGACGACGCCAACGCTCAGCTTTCCTCAGCCTTGACCCGTGCGAACGCTGCTCGACTCGAGGCCGAAACCCTAGAGGCCGCCGCGATCTCGATCAACCAACAAACAACCGATGCTGCTCGAAAAAAGTCTGACGCAATCATTGCCTCCGCCGAGGCCGAAGCTCGTAGTGTTGCTTCTCAGTCACAGCAGCAACTGGAATTGCAAATTGCCAACGCCAAGGCAGAACTTGATCGCATTAAGTCAGAACGCGAATCGGTTGAGGTTTACCTAAGAAATCTTCGCAATGTGCTTCAGGGAGCTGGCGGCAATCAATCTCCCCTGGCTTGAACTTAAGCCGATAGGTTAGAGAGCATGCAGGGGAACTTCAGAATATCTAACGCTTTCCAGGTTGGCCTTCTTGGCGGACTTGGCGTCCTAGCAGCTTTGGTAATCGGTGGTGCAATTACCACTTTGGCGAACATCATTACGTATGTGGCAGCATCTATTTTTATTGCATTGGGGCTAGAGCCAATCGTTGCCAAGCTCACTCAGCTTGGACTTCGCAGACGCTACGCAATCCTTACCGTAATGGTCTCACTTCTAGCGATAATCGGATTCCTTATTGCAGCAGTATTTCCAACCCTGGCAACACAAACCGCACACTTCGTAAAAACGGCACCGGCATTCCTATCGGGTGTAAATGAAATTCCATTAATCGTCAAGCTTGACTCGCAGTTGGGCGGAGCAATCTCTGACGCACTAAGCAATGCCGGCGCTTACCTTGGTAATTCATCGAATTGGCCAAAGATGCTTGGTGGGGTTGTTCAAGTTGGCCTTTCAATTTTCAACGGCTTCTTTGGGGCCTTGATCGTGATCATTTTGAGTCTCTACTTCATGGCATCAATGGAAACTTTCAAGCGCTGGCTTTACAGTCTGGTAGCAGTTTCAAAGCGCGAAAAATTCGCCGACCTTGCAGAACAAATTGCCAACTCTGTTGGGCGCTACGTTATGAGCCAAGTCACAATCGGAATAATTCAATCGATTTTGGTTTTCATTTTGCTCACGGTGACCGGAGTTCCATACGCACTCGTGATTGCATTTATCGCTTTTATCTTGGCTCTGATTCCGCTTGTCGGCTCTGTGACATCGGCAATCATCGCTTCACTTGTTGCGCTAAGCGTTTCGCCAACTACCGCGATTATTGTTGCGGTCACATACGTTATTTACATGCAAATTGAGGCGTATGTAATCACCCCAAAAATTATGAGTCGCGCGGTAGAGGTACCTGGCGCTGTAGTGGTGGTCGCTGCCCTTGCCGGCGGTGCGTTGCTGGGTGTGCTGGGCGCACTGGTTGCTATTCCAATCGCTGCCTCGATCATCTTGATCATTCGACAGGTGCTGGTTCCCTATCAGGAACAGCGCTAAAACTATTGGCTTGCAGACCAGCTGTCTGGCAACGGATACGCAGCCGGATTCACCTGGCGAACAATCTCATCTAGAACTCGCTTAGTCGCAACCTCGCCAACCCAGAGATGCTTGGCTCCATCAACACCGATAATCTCTGCGTGAGAGATCTTTGCGAAGCGAGAAGTTGCTTCTGCCGGCTGCAGATAATCGTCGAACTCTGGAATCAGCGCAACTAGTGCGCGAGGGTTTCCTACCCAGCGGTCAAGGTCTGCCTCTCCAGCGCGGTGCAGCGGCGGTGAAAGCAAAATTGCGCCAGCAATGTCCTTATCGGCGCCGTACTTGAGTGCCAATTCGGTACCGAATGACCAACCAACTAGCCAAAGACTTGGCAAATTTCTAGACTTTGCAAATTCGATTGCTGCTTCAACATCATGCTGCTCGGTGACTCCCTCGCCAAACACACCGTCGCTCTTACCTCGTGGCGACTCGGTGCCTCGAGTGTTGAAGCGCAGCACCGCAATGCTCGCCAACTCTGGAAGACGATTAGAAGCCTTACGAAGAATATGAGAATCCATAAAGCCACCGTGGGTTGGCAGTGGATGCAGTGTGATCAAGGTTGCAACTGGTGGTTTGCCAACCGGCAGGGCAAGCTCACCCACCAGGTACAAACCATCGGCTGTCTTTAGGGTTAACTCTTCACGCAGTGCAGGTAACTCAACGCCGGAACGAATCTCTATTGGTGTGTTCATAGCAGTTGCCCTTGGAATGACTTCCAACAGGAGTTGTGAAAATGCCTTCGAGTGTCTACGCCACGAACCGAATCCCAAGCCACTATGTGACTCAATCCCTTAGAAATTTGCAGGTGGCAGTGTGGGCAAACCCAAGACTTATCGTCATCAGCATTGGCACCAATGCTGGTTTGGGTGGTGTACTCCACGCCTCGCTTTATTTCAGTCCGGCGAATACCCATGCGTGCGGCAGAAAGATCTAACTCCTCTGGCTCACTAGATCGCCTAGAACGCTTTGGGCGATTGTTGCGAGGCATTAGTACCAACCAAGTTTGTCCGAGTGCGCCAATGCACCGCAAGGTGAGCCGTAGCGACCCTTTATGTATTTCACGCCCCAACGGATTTGAGTCTCTGGATTGGTCAAATAGTCCGGGCCCTCGGTGGCCATCTTTGTTCCCGGCAATGCCTGAGGAATTCCGTAAGCCCCTGAAGACTTGTTGCGCGCGGTGTGGCGCCAATTTGATTCTCGATCCCAAAGCTTCACCAAGCAAGAATATTGGTCATCCCCATAATTCATGGCGGTTAGCAAACCAAAAGCATACGCCTTGGCAGTTCCGGGGTCTGGTGCGCCGGCAGCCTCAACAAACATCGCAGCGGCATCATCGCCAGTAACAATATTGAAACCACCACGTGAATAAGAAATTTTTTGTGTGCTTGCATAGCCGTAGGTTTGCTCTGGCGAACCATTTTCAAAATCGTACACCTGCATTGTGTTGGCGCTTGCCATGGTTCCCGAGTAAGGATCCACAATGCTGACCAAGATAAAACCAACTGAAAACACAAATCCCCAAACCGGGCGCAGTGCGTGCTTCTTGAATTTCGGAAGCCTTGGCCGAGTAAATGGGGTGTGAGCCAAAGACTCATCAAGAGCCTTTGCCATACGGTGCGTGAGAGTGGTTCTCTCTGCCTCGTATCTGCCCATGTGTCGTCCTTCGTCGCGCGGAAAATTGCAATCCGCAAAACTCCAGTTTACCTTGGGCTAGTTTTATCCGCCAGAGCTAGCCAGTTGGCAGTTTTTGGCCTGGACAACTGCTCAAAACCCCCTGCATTGCAGTCTTTTCAGCGGCAATTACCCAAATTCCGTACTTGAGCTTTACGGCAATCTGACGAGCCACGTATGCACACCGATACGACTTATTCGGAGGCAACCATGCCGACGCATCACTGTCTCCTTTGCTTGCATTTGCTTGACCATCCACCGCCAACAGATTGAGTGGATCGTTGTATAGGGCAAAACGTTTTACGGGCAGGAACTTTTGTGCACCCTTTTGCCAGGCATCGCTAAGAGCAACGACGTGGTCTATTTGAACTGCACTCGATGTACCCACACCGTATTTAAAGCCAATAACTTTTCGAGTGTAAGGATCGGTCAAATTACCGGTATTCACCTTGCAGGCATCTCGAAGAGTGATGTTCTTCAGATCTCGTTTCAATATGAAATTTCTGACGTCACAGCCGGCGATTTCGCCCCAGCCGTCGCTGAATAGACTTCGCTCGTAGCCAGTCTTGGGGGCCTTTCCCTTGACGGCAAGTTTCTCAAGGGCAGAAATAGCGCTAGTTGAACCAGCCGCATTCGCAAAATCTGCCTCAACAAAAGCCGGCGCCAACACTCCGGCAATTAATGCTAGAGCGATAAACGCTCGATTACTGATTCTTCTCAATCTGCAGAATCTCAACCACGCGATCAATGAAGGCGTCAACTTGGCTTTCAACGTAACCACCACGCTTAGCCTTGAAAATAGCTCTGCGTACCAAATTCAAATTAATCTGATCGCCTGACTTCAGGTGCCTCTCAATTTGAAGGCAAAGCTGATCAACTTGCTTGCGGTCATAACCTCGAAGTAAAAACCCAACGCTGGCAAACTTCTTACGCTTAGGACGCTCCAGACGGCCCATCACGATTTCAGAAATTCTTGCAAGGCGATCACTAACGGCGTGATCTCCCCTGAGCCGTTTCTGTCGCTGGATTTCTCGCGCTGAAAATGCATCTTCCAAGCGATCCATAGCGGTATCAACGGCGCTTAGTTGGTACCCACCGTGAACTAGATCAAACTCTGTATTCCTAAGTTCGTTTGCCGGAAGAATTTCTTGGTCGGCATTAGAAAATTGAGCCCTGGCTAATGCAATAAAGGCGTCAACCTGGGACTTTTCATAACCAGGCTTATCTGGCGCAGCCAGTGGAAAGGAATAACTCACGGTACTCATCCTAAAGCGGCAAGAACGCTTGAGCGAAAAGGTAGGTAATCAAGGCCGACGGCAAGATCGAATCCAAACGGTCCATGATTCCACCGTGACCTGGCAGCAAGCTGCTCATGTCCTTGACTCCTAGATCACGCTTAATCAACGATTCGGCCAAGTCACCAAACACGGCTGCCAGCAATAACACTGCAGCAAGCAAAATGCCTACCCACCAGTCCAGCTGCCAAAAAACCTGGGTGAAAATCACAGCCGAAATAACACCGGCAGAAATTGATGCAACCAGGCCTTCCCAGGTCTTCTTTGGACTCACACCTGGCGCCAATTTGTGCTTGCCCAACTTGCGGCCAACCAGGTAACCGGCGGTGTCGATCATCGCGACAGTAACTACAAATGTGATCACCCACTTTGCGCCATCTGGACGTCTGAGCAGCAACATTGTAAAACTTGTCATCAGCGGTAGATAAATAACTACAAATGCCGAAGCCGCAAAATCACGAAGCGTGTGAGCGATTGCCTGCCGCGGTGCTTCACGGGCTTCCCAAAGCAAGTGGACCGTACGCCACAAAATCAGCGCCGCCACGATTGAAAGAGAAACCAACCACTGCAGTTCCGCGCCACCATAAAACGCAGCCGGCATAATCAAAACCGATCCAACTACTGCCGGGACTCTAGGTACGTACCAACCCTTAATTCTCAGTGCCGATGACAATTCCCAAGCGCCCGCACCAGCCGCTGCTGCTGCCAGCACCATGAATAGTTCCTTGTAGATCAACACCGATAACAGAAAAGCGGCGCCAAGCAAAAGGCCAACAGCCACAGACTTCGAAAGACTGCGGCCGCCGGTTGAAGGAGTTGACAATTAAACCTCTAGAAGTTCTGTTTCTTTACGCTTCAGCGCATCATCTATCGCATCAACGTGAGTCTTGGTTAGTGCATCAAGTTCTTTTTCTGCACGAGCAATGTCGTCGTCGCCGGCTTCGCCATCCTTCTTCAGGACGGCTAGATCGTCATTGCCCTTGCGGCGCAAGTTACGAACTACCACGCGGTGGTCCTCGGCTTTTGCCTTGACCAGCTTCACGTATTCCTTGCGGCGCTCTTCGGTTAGGTCTGGAAGAGTAACGCGAATCAGGTTTCCGTCGTTCTGCGGGTTTGCATCCAGGTTTGGCATCTCGCGAAGCGCGGCTTCAATTGCTTTCAAAGCTCCCTTGTCGTAAGGGGTGATCACGATCGTGCGGGCTTCAGGGTTTGCCAACTGGCCCAACTGACCAAGTGGAGTTGGGGTTCCGTAGTAGTCAACCATTACCTTTTGAAAAAGCTGAGGGTTCGCGCGCCCAGTGCGCACACCGGCAAAGTCCTCCTTGGCAGAATCAACAGCCTTCGCCATTTTCTCGCCAGCGGTCGCAATAATTTCTGAAATCATTTGTTCTCCTGTTTTATGAAATCTTTAGGCGGTAACGAAGGTACCGATTTTCTTACCCTTGATGGCATCGGTGATGTTGCTCTTGCCCTGCATGCCAAAGACGCGCATCGGCATCTTGTTGTCCATGCACAGGCTGAACGCAGTTGAATCCACAACCTTTAGTCCCTGAACCAAGGCATCCTGATAGGTAATTGAATCAAGCTTGGTTGCGGTCGGATCCTTCTTTGGATCTGCGGTGTAAACACCATCAACACCGTTCTTGGCTACCAAAACTTCATCGGCCTTAATCTCAAGGGCACGTTGCGCCGAAACGGTATCGGTAGAGAAGTAAGGCAATCCAGCACCGGCACCAAAAATAACTACGCGACCCTTTTCAAGGTGACGAATAGCACGAAGTGGAATGTAAGGCTCGGTAACTTGGGACATTGTGATTGCAGATTGCACTCGCACGTCTACGCCGGCCTGTTCTAGAAAGTCCTGCAATGCAAGGGCGTTCATCACGGTGCCCAACATACCCATGTAGTCGGCACGTGAGCGTTCCATGCCGCGTTGCGACAACTCTGCGCCTCTAAAGAAGTTTCCTCCACCAACAACGATGGCTACCTCGGCGTGCTTGGCACCTTCGGCGATTTCCTTGGCCATCTCTGCAACGATGTCTGGGTTGACACCAAGAGTGCCACCACCGAAAGCCTCACCCGAAAGTTTTAGCAATACACGGCGCTTTTTTTGTGGCACTTGGATCCTCCTGAATCGTGCTGGATACTGCTTCTATCCTAGGCGTGGCAACAAAAAAGGCCCGGCCGAAAACGGCCGAGCCTTTCTCAAATTTGAACTTAGGCGCCCACGCGGAAGCGTAGGAAACCTGAAACAGTAACGCCTGCGGTCTCAAGAACCTTTGAAACGGTCTGCTTGGTGTCCTTAGCGAAGTCCTGCTCTAGTAGTACGTTCTCCTTGAAGAAGCCGGTAACGCGGCCTTCAACGATCTTCGAAAGCGCAGCTTCAGGCTTGCCTTCGTTGCGAGCGGTTTCTTCGGCAATGCGGCGCTCGGTTGCAACAACGTCTGCATCTACATCTTCGCGCTTTAGAACGCTTGGTGAGAATGCAGCAATGTGAACTGCTACATCGTGAGCGGTGTCTGCGTCTGAACCTGAGTAAGCAACCAAAACACCAACCTGTGGTGGAAGGTCCTTGCTAGTGCGGTGCATGTAAGCGTCAACGGCTGCGTCCTTAAGGGCACCAACCTTGCGCAACTCAACCTTTTCACCCATGATTGCGGCTTCATCGTTGATTGCATCCTGAACGCTCTTGCCACCAAGATCAGCTGCAAGTGCAGCCTCAAGTGTGGTGGCTCCTGCAGCGGCAATTGCGTCAGCAACCTTGTCAGCAAGTTCGATGAACTTTGCAGCCTTAGCTACGAAGTCAGTCTCACAAGCAAGTTCGATTAGGTAGCCGGTGCCGCCGTTTACGCGAGCCACGATCAAACCATTGCTGGTTGTGCGACCTTCACGCTTGGTAACACCCTTTAGGCCCCTAAGGCGAAGAACTTCCATCGCCTTGTCTAGGTTGCCATCTGCCTCATCAAGAGCTGCCTTGCAGTCCATCATGCCGGCGCCGCTGCGCTCGCGCAGGGCCTTTACGTCTTGAGCTGTGTAGTTTGCCATGTTTACTTTGCTTCCTCTACTGCAGCTTCTGCTGCTGGTGCGGTTTCCGCTGCTGCGTTGCCCTGCTCTAGAAGCTCGCGCTCCCACTCAGCTAGAGGCTCAGCTGCCGCTTCTGGCTTTGAGTGACGTGCGATAAGACCTTCGGCAACTGCATCTGCGATAACGCGAGTAAGCAACTGAACTGAACGAATTGCGTCGTCGTTTCCAGGAATACCGATAGTTACTTCATCAGGGTCACAGTTGGTGTCCAAGATACCGATAACTGGAATACCAAGCTTCTTAGCTTCGGTGATTGCTAGGTGCTCCTTGTTGGTGTCTACAACCCAGATCGCAGATGGAGTCTTGGTGATGTTGCGGATACCGCCCAGTGCCTTCTCTAGCTTGTCCTTTTCACGGCGAAGAATGAGAAGTTCCTTCTTGGTTAGACCGGTCTTGGTCTTACCGGTGAAGTCCATAACTTCTAGTTCCTTAAGGCGTGAAAGACGCTTCTGGATTGTCTGGAAGTTGGTCAATAGACCACCCAACCAGCGCTGGTTAATGTATGGCTGACCAACACGAAGAGCTTCAGTCGCGATGGACTCCTGAGCCTGCTTCTTGGTACCAACAAAAAGAATGCTGCCGCCGTGAGCAACGGTCTCCTTCACGAAGTCATATGCTTTGTCGATCAAAGCAAGTGACTGCTGAAGGTCAATGATGTAGATGCCTGAACGGTCGGTCAGAATGAAACGACGCATCTTTGGGTTCCAACGACGGGTCTGGTGCCCGAAGTGCACGCCGCTGTCTAGCAGCTGGCGGATTGTTACTACTGCCATGAGCAGTGTCTCCTTTTTTGGCGCGCGAAGGCGCCACTCAGTTTTACTGTTTCAATCGGTTGATTGACACACCTGGTGCCGGATCCCTTTCGCCAAATTGCTTCGGACTGAGTGAAAGGTAAATCTGATTCGACACGCGAAGTCGGCATGCTTTTGAAGGCCTCAAATTGGGGATTTCGCGAGCTTGCCGCTGATACATAGTCTAGCAGCGAGACATCGGGGTTATCCACGGTTTTCCCAATGTTTATCTGGGCTTGCGCTCTTTAAGCCACCCTTATTTCATGCCACGAAACCTAAGAACAACAACCATGGCCTGCCTTATTTCAATGGGGCTAATGGTCTGGCTTCAAGCTGAGGCCGTTAGCGGTCAACCCCTGCCCTCAAGTGACTGGAATCCCCCGCTCGATGCCCCAATTCGCCTGGTCAATCAATATCGCCAGCCAAATAGTGACTATTCGGCCGGCCACCGCGGGGTCGATTACCTCGTCAAACCCGGTCAAGCGGTGTTGGCTCCGGCAGCCGGCCAAATTTGGTTTGCCGGCAAGGTTGCCCAGCGGCCAGTCATCTCAATCCTCCATGCAAATGGCTACCTAACCGAATTCGAACCCGCCTGCACAGATCTAGTCAAAGGCGAGACAGTATTTGCCGGGCAGCAAATTGGAGTGGTCTGTGGTGCCGATTCTTCATATTTGCCCCACTGCGCCAGTGCAACCTGCCTTCATTTCTCGCTACGAATTTCCGGGGCGTACCTCTCACCATTGGCACAGATTGGTGGATTAAATCCAAGTCGGCTTTTGGCTATGCCCTCGGGTGCGCATTCTGATAGCCCGCCCGTAGCCGCTCAATAGAAACGTGGGTGTAAATCTGAGTGGTACCCAAACTTGCATGGCCCAGTAATTCTTGAACCGCTCGCAAATCTGCACCGCCGTCTAGCAGGTGAGTTGCGGCGCTGTGTCTAAGCGAGTGCGGGCCGGCGGCACCAGTAGGTGTGGCCTCCAATAAGTTGGCAACCAAGCTGTAAACCTGGCGAACGCCAATTCTTTGCCCGCGCGAATTAAGCAACAAGGCTTGGCCACTTTTTTCGGTAGCCAGCTTGGGCCTAGCTAGGCGGATCCACAAGTCAAGCGCGTCTCGAGCAGGTTGACCAAAGGGAACCATTCTTTCTTTGGCACCCTTTCCCAGCACGCGCATGATGTTTCTGCTGTAGTCAATACTTTCCAGATCTAGACCAACGAGTTCACTCACACGCGCTCCGCTGGCATAAAGAAGTTCAACTGCAACTAGGTCCCGAACGCCCTGCGGATTATCTTCAGTTGCGTTTTGCTGAAGTGCTTCAAAAACCATCGCTAAGCTCTCGCGAGAAACAACTTTGGGCAACGTCCGGCTTGCTTTCGGTGAACGCAATCTCAGCCCCGGATCAGAGTTGGTGAGTCCGTTCTTTAATGCCCATGCGGTGAATGATCTAACTGCGGCACTTTTGCGCGCAATGGTTGCCTTAGTTAACCCAGACTGGGTTGCCTGCCAGAGCCAGTCGCGAAGTTGTTCAAGAGTGAGGTCATCAATATTTTCGACGTTCTTCTTATTTAAGAAGTCGGCAAGGTCTTGAACGTCGGTCAGATAAGCCTTAACCGTATTTCCGGAGTAGCCGCGACCGGCATCCAGGTGTAATTCAAAACCTGCGATCGCCTTCTCAAAACTCGTAGCCACACATCAAACTGTAGTTTGGCTTTTGGTCCAGGCGCTGTCACGCCTCAGCACTAATCCTTCTAATTCCAAATTGGAAAGCCCAAATCTAGCTTCGTCACGAGTGAGGCCGGCAGAACTGCAGATTTCGGCAATTTCTAAAACATCGTAACCAAGTGCGTCAAAGACTCGTTTTTCAATCGCACCAAGCCCGTCCAGTTCTTTTTGAATTGCCTCCCAATTAGTCTCTCCAAGGCGTTCAAGCAAGTCATCTCCATCAACTACTAATTGAGCTCGATCTTCAGCGATTAACTTATTTGTCCCAGCAGATTTGGGTGAGGTAATCGGCCCCGGCACTGCATAAATTGGCCTTTCCAATCTTTCGCAATGCGAAACCGTGTTAAGTGCCCCTGATCGCCAGTTCGCTTCAATCACCAACGTTGATTGGCCGAGCGCAGAAATTAGTCTGTTCCTTTGCAAGAAGCGCCACTTGCTAGGACTTGTGCCGGGTGGAACTTCGCTAATCACCGCACCAGTTTGCGACACGCGTCTAAGTAGGTCGCTGTTTCCCGATGGATAGAACTTATCTAAACCACCTGCCATCACGGCAACAGTGTTACCGCGCAGTGCGAGTGTCGATCGGTGTGCAATTCCATCGATTCCGTACGCACCCCCAGAAACCACAGAGAATCCCCTGGGCACCAAGGCAGAAACCATTGTGTCCGTTGCAAATTCGCCGTAGGCGGTTGCACCTCTTGACCCCACAATTGAAACAGAACGCTCCAGCTTGCCTAAAGCCGAACTACTTCCCCGCACCCAAAGCGCAAATGGCGAATGAAGCCCCAGGTCACTCAATTGTTTAGGCCAGTTGGGATCAATAGGAGTCATGACAAAACCACCTACCTTGGCGATCTTGAAAAGTGCAACGCGAATCAACTCCAGGCTAATTCTAGATTTCCATCGTTCACGTGCTTCGGCATGCGCCTTTTCAAAAACTCCAAAAGCATCAAGCTCTATCTCACTTACCCCGGCAGCAAGCATCTTGGACTTGAGCTGTTTACTAGGTATTCCCTGAACTTCGGCTTCTAGCGCTGCTGCAGCTCCAATTTTTGAAACAACAAAGCCGGCAAAGCCATCCCCTGGCTCACAGATAACGCTCCATGCGCTTCTTGAGAAAACCTCTTCCAGGTGGTCCTCTGAAACTTCGGGAAGCATCGTCCGCAAATCACTCATAGAAATTCTCAATTCAGCCATTGCTTCCGCCCGTCAAGTCATCGCTGCCACGAAGATAGATAGCTTTAGCAATGTCGTACTCGTTTGGTGTGTCGCGGTCAGCTAAATCCGCAACCGACCACGCGACTCGCAGGCAACGGTCATAGCCGCGCATACTGATTCGCCCCTGATCCAGCGCCTTCTCGAGTCTCGCAACTACACCGGAGGCAATTGGCATGTACTTACGCATGTATGAGCCAGGGACCTGCGCATTAGTGCGCCAAGGAGTATCGCGAAGTCGTTTATCTGACCGCTCTCTTGCATTGGCAACCCGGTCACGCATTGCAGACGAGCTTCGCCCTGGCATTCCGCCGACACCCAGCTCGCTTCTGGCAAGGGCCATTTGCGCGGGGGTAGCCGACCTGATTCGAAGCCGAATATCCACTCGGTCCAAAAGTGGACCAGATAGTTTCGCCAAGTATTTGGTGCGTTGTTGTTCGGTGCAGCGACACCCCTTACCCGTGCCCACCGAATTTCCACACGGGCAAGGGTTTGCTGCCAAAACAAGCTGGAACTTTGCCGGAAATTTTGCTGTTCCCGCAGATCGATTAATAATCACTTCGCCAGATTCCAACGGTTGTCGCAGAGCCTCTAAAACGGGCTTCTGAAATTCGGGAGCCTCATCCAAAAACAAGACTCCGTTGTTGGCAAGTGATATCACACCCGGTCTTGGCATTCCAAGACCCCCACCAACCAGAGACGAAACGGAGGCCGTGTGATGTGGAGCCTCAAACGGTGGTCTAAGCAGAAGCGAGCCTTCATTAATTCGCCGATTGCCAGCAATCGATACCACTGCTGTTGTTTCTAACGCCTGTTCAAGTTTCAAGTCAGGAAGCAAACCGGGCAGGCGCTCTGCCATCATTGTTTTTCCCGCTCCTGGTGGACCCACCATCAGCAAGTGGTGACTTCCCGCTGCGGCAACAACCATTGCCTCGACTGCCTCATCTTGACCCAGCACATCGGCCATATCGAGGCTCAAGAAATTGCTCACGTCTGCAACGGGATCAGGTAACTCTTGATTCGTAATAAGACTTGTTGCATAAACCGCCGGCTCAATTATTGAAATCGAGCCGTGCATTTTGGCAACTTGCTGAAAATGCTCGACTGCCACAACTTTAATTCCGACAACCAAATTCGCCTCGGCAAAATTCGCTTGGGGAACAACCGCGTTCTTTATACCAGCGGCCTTGGCAACCAAAAGCGCCGGAAGGATGCCCGTGACCCTACGCACGGAGCCATCTAAACCAAGCTCCCCAAGGTGTACCCACTGCGAAATCGATTCTGAACTAAGAGCCCCTGCCGCCGCCATCACACTTACCGCGATAGCCAGATCAAAACTTGAACCCTGTTTCTTAACCGATGCCGGCGAAAGATTTACCGTCACTCTGCGATCCGGCATTTTCAGTCCGGAGTTCTGAATCGCAGCACGCACGCGGTCTTTAGATTCACTCAGTGATGCGTCCGGAAGCCCCACTAGAACAAAGCCCGGCAGAGTGCTTGAAATCTCGGATTCGACTTCGATAACGGTTCCGGAAAGACCCATCAAGCTAATCGCATAAGCCTTGGCTAACATTTTCTTCGCTGCCATCAGAACACCTGCTTCAAGTGTTCTACTGCTACCCGTCCACCGCTAACTAGAACCGCAATGGCATCCAGCCGCACGTTGACACCAATTTTTTGATTTGAGCTACACCACTGAGCAACCAGTTTGCGCATCCGAGAAACCTTGAGTGGAGTGATCGCCTCAAAAGGGTGACCGAATGCAGTTCCGTTTCTGGTCTTAACTTCGACAAAAATGAACCGACCATTGTGGAATGCAACTAAGTCAATTTCCCCAATTGAACATCGCCAATTTCGATCTACGATTTTGTATCCACGATCGGTCAAATATTGAGCAGCTAGGTCTTCGCCATATTTGCCAAGGATTTGTTTTTGGGCCATGCACAAATATTGTGCGACCTACTGCGTGAATCGATTGGAAAAGCAGAATCTGTGGAAAAGTGGCTACTCGCCTACTGCAAATTCTTTCGGCAGGTTGAAGCTTGCGCCAGTAAGCTCTTCGACGTTTACGTCCTTGAAAGTCAGAACACGAACGCTCTGGACGAATCTATCGGTGCGATAAATGTCCCAGACCCAAACGTCCTTCATGTTCAATTCAAAGTAAAAATCGTTTACGGTGTCCACGCGCTGAAGTTCAACTTCGTTAGCTAGGTAGAAACGACGTTCAGTCTCGATCACATACTTGAATGTGCCCACTACGTCGCGGTATTCGCGATAAAGAGCAAGTTCTGCTTCTCTGTCGTAATCTTCGAATTCGTTCTCGTCCATTGCCAAAAGTCTATTCCCCTACCGGCACCTGTTCGCCAACGGCATCATCGCCAGCGGCCAAAATCTTGGTCAACCAGGTAACTCTGTGATGGGCACTGGGGCCTAGCCGGCGTACAGCCTCAATGTGACTTGCCGACGCGTAGCCCTTGTGGCCTTCGAGCCCAAATTCAGACACCGATTTGCTCAACTCAATCATCAGATTGTCTCGAGCAACTTTGGCGATCACTGATGCAGCGGCCACCGATACGCAGTCACGGTCGGCCTTGGTTCTTACCATTACGTCCATGCCGCTTGCCTTGGGCCCTAGCCAGTTATGCGAGCCATCAAGGATGATTACCGCTCCATCGCGAATGATTTCTTGGCGAAGTGCTTGATCTTCAAGAATTTCTGCCAGGGCCAACGAACCGGCCGTTGCCAAAGCATCTACGATTCCGCGCGCATCAATGTCGGCCGCCGAAACCATGCCAACTGCCGAACAAGAGACCCAATTTGAAACAGGGCCAACGATTTCATTGCGAACTTTTTCGCTTATCAACTTCGAATCACAAAGTTTTTCCGGCCAAGGCAATTGTGAGTTTTCGGATTGCTTATCAAGCAGTGCTACACCCACAGCAACCGGACCAGCGATCGCCCCGCGGCCAACCTCATCCATGCCGATTACGAACCGCACGCCCTTGGCCCACAATTCATGTTCTAGATCAAGGCTTGGGTACGTTTTTGAAGACATCCGGATAGTTATCCAACCAGGTGAAGTTACTGAACGGCCAAGTCAAAACGAACGCGCGGCCAACCACAAATTCTTTGCCAACGAAACCCTTACTTGGTAAATCTGCATGGAACCGTGAGTCAGCGGAGCCGTCGCGATTATCGCCCATCACCCAGTATGAATTCGCTGGAACTTGCACATCAAAATTCATGTCCGATGGGTGCTTGCCTGCATCAAGATATTTCTCAGTTATCGCAACGCCATTGATGGTCAACTTGCCGTCGGCGTCACAGCAAACCACGTGGTCACCACCAACACCAATAACGCGCTTTACAAGATGCTGACTGCTGTCAGGCGCAGTTATACCAAACGCTGAAAGCACCCAGTCGGTTGCGGCAGTGATTGGATCACGCTGAGTCTCATCCACGCTACCTAGCCAGCCACCCGGATCTTTGAAAACAACAACGTCGCCACGCTCCAGCGGAATTACGTCCGGCACAAGCTCGTTCACGATAATTCGGTCATCAATGTGAAGCGTGCTCATCATGGATTCCGAAGGAATAAAGAACGAGCGCAAAAGGAAGGTCTTGATTAAAAGAGAAAGCACCAACGCAGTGCCGGCAATTACAAGCAGGTCGATAAAAAATGAAACGAAAATGTTTTTTCTGAATCTGCGCCACTTGCTGCGGCTGCGTGGTGCTTTTCTTGTTGGGCTTTGGAACTGCCCTAGGTCTGTCATGTTAAAAGGCTATAAGTAATTTAGGAATTACGCCCAAATTTAGGAATTGTCGCGCTTTTCCTGAATCTTTGCCTTCTTGCCACGAAGATCACGAAGGAAGTAAAGCTTTGCACGGCGCACGGCACCGCGGGTTACAACTTCGATCTTCTCGATTACTGGTGAGTGAACTGGGAAAGTACGCTCAACACCAACCTGGAATGAAATCTTGCGAACGGTGAAGGTTTCACGAACTGATTCGCCTGAACGACGAATAACGATTCCCTTGAAAACCTGAACACGGCTGCGGTTACCTTCGATGATGTTTACGTGAACGTTCACGGTGTCACCAACGCGGAACTCAGGAATGTCTGAACGAAGAGACGCTGCGTCTACTGAGTCAAGAATGTGCATTTTTGTATCGCCTTCTGTTACTGCGCGCAAGTCAACAACGGGTAAGTAGTAAATGGTTTGTCATTCATTTGCCTAACTCCCCTGCGGCAGAGCGTCTAAGGCGAATAACCTGTTTAGTTTACCTGTCGAACGCCCATGACGGCAACCCGCACGGTTCGGAATCTAGCCGCAAACCCAGTATTTATAAGGGTTTTAGTCTGAAAGCAAATCTGGGCGCACGCGCTTAGTGCGCTCAATCTGCTGCTCGTGACGCCAGGCGGCAATTGCCGCATGGTTACCGCTGGTCAAAACTTCAGGAACATCAAAGCCTCGCCAAGACGCCGGTTTTGTGTAACTCGGATACTCCAACAAACCAGCTGAGTGTGATTCCTCAATCAAACTCTCGGCATTGCCAATTACACCGGGAATCAATCGGGCAATTGCCTCGATCATTGCAAGGGCAGCTACTTCGCCGCCATTCAAAACGTAATCGCCAAGACTAATAAGGCGAACATTCGCCTTGGTCTCTGCGTAATCAACCACGCGCTGATCAATACCCTCATATCGACCGCACGCAAAAACCAAGTGATCTAATTCCGCTAATTCATGAGCGGTAGCTTGCTTGAATTGCTCACCGGCCGGAGATGTAAAAATCACGGTGCAGTTTCCGTTTTCCGGAAGAATCTCATCAAAAGCCAAACCCCATGGTTCAGGCTTCATCAGCATTCCGGCACCGCCGCCGTATGGACTATCGTCTACGGTCTTGTGTTTATCAAAAGTAAAGTCGCGAAGATCTCGAACGCGAAGATCAATCAAATTCTTTTCGCGAGCCTTACCGAGTAGCGATAAATCCAGAGCCTTAAAGTAATCCGGAAAAATGCTGATTGCGTCAATGCGCACTTATTCGCCCTGTTGTAAAGGGCTCTGGTTTGAAGAAACACTGTCCTCATCGGAATTAAGAGTGCGCTCTAGCTGGTCGCGAATTGAAGCGAATGCCGCTGGCTGCTCCTCAAGCGGCAAAGCCGATACTCGAGCTACTTCTTCTTTTACCTGCTGGGTTAGATCTTCAGACATGCCTTAAGCCTATTCGTAAAGCGCGGGTTCTACATCCAGCGCATAAATTGGGGTTTCTGAGTTGTAAATAACTGCGCAAGCAGCCCGTAAGGCACCAATACCCTTTGGGTCGCCGTGAGTCACCATGACTTTATTGCCAAGCAGCTCTACCTCTGCGCCCTTGCAGGCAAAGCCGCGTTTGGTCTTTTTTGGCTGGTCGTATTCAGACAACAACTCAGCCATGGTCTCGATAATAAATTCTGGTCGATCTTCCGGCTTGACGCCTAACACCTCCTTGCGAGTGCTGATGCCGGTCATTACCAACACCGATGATAACCCCGCACGATTGGCTCCACGAATATCGGTGTCAATGCGGTCTCCAACAAACATCGCCCTCTCAGCACCAAAGTGCTCAACCGCAGTCTTGAAAATTGCCGGCTCTGGCTTTCCCGCCACAATTGGCAACTGACCAACCGCGGTGTGAACGGCCGAAACCAAGGTTCCATTGCCTGGAGCAATTCCCTTTTCGCGCGGAATGGTCCAGTCTTGGTTGGTCGCAACCCACTTGGCCCCGTTGGCAATCGAGTAAGAAGCTTCGGCTAAATCTGTCCAGGCCACACTCGGATCAAATCCCTGAATCACGCCCGCTGGTTTTTCGTCAGAGCTCTTAACTAGTTCAAAACCTGCTTCAAGCACGCGCGAACGCAAGCCCTCGCCGCCAACCACCAAAACCTTAGCGCCAGCGGGAATCAGTGTGGCCAAAATATCCACACCAGTTTTAGCTGACCCAATGACATTTTCTGGAGCGGTGTGAATTCCAAAACCTGCAAGTTGATCCGCAATGGTTTCTGGTTTGCGCGATGAGTTATTGGTCACATAACCAACCGGGATTCCCTTAGAGATGATGGCGTTTACGGTCTCAACTGAGTTCACAATTGCGTCGGTTCCCTCGTAGATAACCCCATCCAAGTCGCAAAGCACGGTGTCGTACTTCCCCCAAATGGTCGAGTTCTTATTGCCAAACATATTTCGCAGGGTCAATTCATCAAAGATTATTAGCGAAGGTCTTTAGCATCGCGTGAGCAAAACGCCGATCGCCTTAGCGACCACGCGCGCTTCCGCCCGGTCGAGTCAAACCGCCACCCTTGCCACGGCTGTTTCCGCCACCAATCTTGCTGCCGCCAAAAGCACCGCTGCCACCAAAGGTGTTACGTGACTTGCGAATCTCCTCAAGCGACGGGCGCTTCTTTTCCTCGCCAGAATTTTCAGCGGCTGGCTTGTTGTCTTCGTTGGCTTTATCGGTCATTTCGTGGTTCTCGCTTCCATGCTTCGCGCTCAACTGGTTTCTCTACAAATTCTGGAATTTCAATTTCTTCCAACACAGAAAAAACCTCGTCTTCAGGAGCGTTATAGCCAGAGTAAGCCTGCTCTGCTCGCTCGGCCAGCTTTCGCCAACGCTTCGACTCTTCGTCACGACCCAACACCGATAATGTCTCGGCATAGGCGTGAAACAGCGGAGCCGAGTAATCAAAAACCTTTTCCGGGTTCAACTCAGGAATCTGCAATTCTGCAAGCGCCAAATCGTTCTGACTAAGGTCAAGCCGTGCACCAGACATCACAATGGCTAGGTTGACTCGGACCTCGGGAGACAGTTTGGTTCTGTCAACCTCACGACCCAATTCCAATCCACGTTCTGGGCGACCAAGGCCTCGTTCACAGTCAACCATCAACGGAACCTGGTCGTTCGATCCAGAAATCCGGCGGTATGTAAGTAGTTCGCGAAGTGCCAGCG
>JBDLVL010000013.1:0-15678 GCA_039804765.1 Actinomycetota bacterium
AGAGCCCCGATAATCTGCTTTCCAAGTTGGTCTGGGCCAAAGCCAAGGAATAATCCAACACCGGTTCCAAAGAATCCAATGTAAATGGTTCCTACTAGTCCACCAACTAAGTGAATGCCAACCACATCAAGTGAATCGTCAAAGCCCCAAAGGTATTTCAACTCGATTGCCAATGCGCAGACCACACCCACTATTGCGCCAAGCAGGAGAGCAAAAATTGGGGTTAGGTATGCGCAAGATGGTGTGATGGCAACAAGGCCGGCAACCGCACCAGAAGCCGCACCGATTGACGTTGGCTTTTTATGCGCGATTTGTTCATACAGTACCCAACTGAGCATGGCTCCAACAGGAGCAGCCAAGGTGTTTACGAAAGCAAGCGAGGCTAGTCCATCGGCCGCAAGCTCGGAACCAGCGTTGAAACCAAACCAACCAAACCAAAGAATCGCGGCGCCAATAAGCGTGAGGGGCACGTTGTGCGGAGCGTGCATACCCTTGGTGAAGCCAAAACGCTTTCCAACAACTAAGGCGAGGGCAAGCGCCGAAGCACCGCTGGCAATCTCAACAACGGTGCCGCCAGCAAAGTCGAGCACTCCAATGTTGTAGACCAACCAGCCACCGTCTACGACTTTTCCATCTTTGACAGTGAAATTAAATATCCAACTGGCAACCGGAAAATACACCAATGTGGCCCATAGACCGCCGAATAGCATCCAAGAGCCAAACTTGGCGCGGTCTGCGATTGCACCAGAGATCAAAGCAACCGTGATGATTGCAAACGTGCCTTGGAACCCGGCGAAAGCTAGATTGAATCCATCCCCCGATTTAGCTTGGCTAATCACGTCGGCTAAAAACAATTTATTGAGGTCAATACCAAAGACGCCATCAACGCCAATGAAGTTACCAGACCCGGCGCCGCCAAAACTCATTGCGTATCCAAAAGCTATCCACATCACGCCAATCATGGCTAGCGATCCGAAACTCATCATCATCATCGAGACAACGCTCGATGCTCGAACGAGCCCACCATAGAAGAAAGCAAGACCCGGTGTCATAAACAGCACCAAGGCCGAACAAATTATCAAGAACATAGTCGTGTTCTGGTGGAGCATCGTATTCCTCTCAAACGCGCCAAAAGGAGGAGCCCTTGCGAGCTCCTCCCCTTGGCTAGAACTATTTAGCCTCGGTCTGCACCGAATGCATAGGCCTCTTCACCGTGAACTACGGTGTCGATGCCAGCAATTTCATCCTGTGCCTTCACTCGGAATCCAATTGTCTTCTCAATTACGAATCCGATAATCAATGCGAGCACGAAGCTGTAGACCAATACCGCTCCAGCGCCAAGTGCCTGTGCTCCGAATTGGTGCCATCCGTTGCCAAATGCAGCGCCAACGCCATTTCCAAAGATACCAATCCAAAGTGTTCCAACGATTCCACCAACTAGGTGAATGCCCACAACATCAAGGGAGTCATCAAAACCAAGTGTGAACTTAAGATCAACCGCAAGGGCACATAGTGCTCCAGCAACCAATCCAAGCAGGATCGCGTATACAGGATCAAGCGAGGCACATGCTGGTGTAATCGCAACCAGACCAGCAATCGCTCCCGAACCTGCGCCGATAGATGTTGCCTTGCCGTGTTTAATTTTTTCGATCAAAATCCAACCAAGCATCGCAGCCGCTGGAGCTGCAAGCGTGTTGATGAAGGCGATCGAAGCAATACCGTCAGCAGCAAGCTCTGAACCAGCATTGAATCCGAACCAACCAAACCAAAGCAACGCAACACCAAGAAGGGTTAGCGGAACGTTGTGAGGCTGGGTAATTCCCTTACTGAAACCAAAGCGCTTGCCAAGAACAATAGCCAAGGCCAAACCGGCTGCACCGGCATTGATGTGTACTGCGGTTCCACCGGCGAAGTCAATTACGCCTAGTCCGTAAACGATCCAACCACCATCAACGACCTTGCCGTCTTCAAGTGTGAAGTTGAAAACCCAGTTCGCTACCGGGAAGTAAACAACAGTTGCCCAAATGCCAGCAAACAGCATCCATGCGCCGAATTTGGCGCGGTCTGCGATGGCACCGGAAATTAGTGCGACTGTGATGATTGCAAATGTAGCCTGGAAAGCTACGAACGCCATGCTTGGGAATGCACCAGCAGGCTTAGCCGCGTCAGCTACCTGCGCATTTAGGCCTAGGAATGAGGTATCGATTCCGAACCAGCCATCGATTCCGATGAAAGTATCGGTGCCGCCATTTGAGAAAGCGATGCCGTAGCCGTAAAGGACCCAAAGTACTGCAATGAGACCAAGGGAGCCGAAGCTGAGCATCATCATGCTCACAACGCTCTTGGCCTTGACCATACCGCCATAGAAGAACGCCAAACCTGGCGTCATAAGTAGAACTAGTGCTGCCGAAATGAGCACAAATGCTGTGTTGCCTTGATCCACTTGTTTACCTCTCTCTAAGAAAACAAATCGTTGCCAGAGGACTCTGGCTACTGCATACAGTTTTGCCCTCGAAAGTTTCGGTTCTGGACCGTAATTGTTTCGTGTTTGTAAAAGGTAAGGCTATTGAGTCATAGCGCCGAGTCGAGAAACTGCCCGCAAATACTTCTTCCGATAGCCACCCGATAGGTATTCCGTGGAGAAAATTGCGGTAAGTGGCTGACCTGTGGCCCGGATTCGCAACTGGGCTTCGTACGCGCGGTCTACAAAAGCTACGAATCTAAGAGCATCTACCTGGTTCTCGAGAATGTGGCACTGCAAGAGGCCCAGGTTTTCGATTGATTCAAGTAGACGCCCATACCTTGACGGATGAATTGTGCTCAAGTGCTTGAGTAAGTCGTCGAAGCTATCAACCGCAGTGCGACTTGAATCGCATCCTGCTAGCCAGGCGTCCAACTGCTCTTGAGTTGTTTGAATTGCCTCGACTTCAACCGGACGGTGACGGTGATCCTCGCCATCGATTCGAAGCATTTCAAACTGGTCTGCAATTCCATGGATTTCGCGCTGGAAGTCAGCAGCGGCAAATCTACCTTCGCCTAATGCGTTTGGTGGCGTGTTGCTGGTGGCGGCAAACTTAACACCCCTCGGCGCCAATTCGTTTAGCAGCCGAGACATCATCATGGTGTCGCCGGGATCGTCGAGTTCAAATTCATCGATACAAATTAGCTCGAACTTCGAAAGTGCTTGGACCGCCTCGGCGAAACCAAGTGCACCAATCAAACTTGTGTAGGAGATGAAACTTCCGAACGCTTTAGTTCCCTTGAACTCGTGCCAAATTGCTGCAAGAAGGTGCGTCTTTCCAACACCAAACCCTCCATCTAAATAAATACCGGCGGGTGGCAGTTGTGCCTTGGCAAAAAGCTTCTTGGCAACCTTCCCAATCGCGAACCTTTTAGCCTGATTCCGAACCTCGCCCTGACTTGGGAATTCTGCGTGCGGGATGTAATTCTCGAAGCTGGCTGATTGGAATTCTCGTGGCGGCCTTAGCTCATTTAGCAATTGAGAGACGCTGGCCTGCGGCTGTAGAGCAACTAATGAGGCGAATTCACCGTGATTGGTTGCCAATTATTACCTTGCCGTTGGAAGTAGTGGGTTCTTCAGTTAACCTAGTTGATGGTACACACAACACCAGAAGGAATCGCCTAATAAATGAGCATCGAATTTGATCCGAGTGCAAAATTCTCTGAATACGCCCACCCAGAGGTCCTAGTCAGCACTGACTGGCTAAGCCAGAATCTAGGTCGCGAAGGCTTGGTCGTTGTTGAGTCAGATGAAGATGTTCTGCTCTACGAAACCGGCCACATCCCTGGTGCAGTCAAAATTGACTGGCACACCGATCTAAACGACCCCGTGCTGCGTGACTACGTATCTGACGAGGCTTTCGCTGCTTTGCTATCAAGCAAAGGAATAAACCGCGACACGACTGTGGTGATTTATGGCGACAAATCCAACTGGTGGGCCTCTTACGCGCTTTGGGTTTTCAAACTTTACGGTCATCCAGATGTTCGTCTGCTTGACGGTGGCCGCGACAAATGGATTGCCGAGGGGCGTGAACTCACTAAAGACGAGCCACTCATCGTAACAGGCGACTACCCTGTGACAAAAAGAGATGACAGCACACTGCGTGCTTTCCGTGATGACATTCTGAAGCACTGGGGCAATCCACTTATTGATGTGCGATCACCAGAAGAGTATTCAGGTGAGCGAACACACATGCCTGCATATCCTGAAGAAGGCGCCCTGCGCGGTGGTCACATTCCAACGGCAGCTTCTGTTCCATGGGCAAAGGCAGTTGGAACAGATGGCGCATACAAGTCGCGTGCCGAACTAGAAGAAATCTACTTGACTGGTGCAGGTCTAAAAGACGGTGACAACGTGATTGCTTACTGTCGCATTGGTGAGCGTTCAAGCCACACCTGGTTTGCCCTGAATTATCTTTTGGGCTTCAAGAACGTTCGAAACTATGACGGCTCGTGGACTGAATGGGGCAGCCTGGTTGGCGTTCCAATCGTGAAGGGCGCAGAACCAGGTCTAGCACCAAAGGTTTCCTAGCTAATGCCAACTGAAACAGCGGAAGATCTGATTGAAGATTTCCAGGCAATCGGTGTTAAGGATCGCCTGAATTTACTTTTAGAGTTCAGTGAAAATCTTCCGCAACTTCCAGCTCGATATGCTGACCACCCAGATTTGCTTGAGCGCGTTGAAGAATGTCAGTCACCGATTTACCTCTTCGTTGAGGTAACAAACGGTGTGGTGCACCTGTTTTTTACAGCCCCAGCGGAAGCGCCAACCACCCGAGGCTTCGCAAGCATCTTGCACTCCGTTATTGACGGGCTCAGCGTCGCAGATGTTCTTAGGTTTGACGATGACTTTCCAAGCAAGATAGGACTGACAGAAGCAGTATCTCCCCTGCGCATTCGCGGCATGCGCGGCATGCTTGCGCGTATCAAGCGACAGGTTAGCGAGAAGCGTTAGGTGCAAACCTTCTCGCCCGCTTCCGGTCAAGAATTCAATTTCTTCACTGAGAAACTTGCCACCTGGAATGGTTGGTTAGCAAGCCTGGTAATAGACCAGAACGGCCTCACCGTGGGCCACGATGGAACATCTAAAACAGTTGGAAATCAAACCGACCTTCAACTACTAATTGCATTGCGCTCAAAAGCATCGCTGATTGTGACCACCGGAAAAACGGCACGCATTGAGCAGTACAAGCCCTCGCGGTTTGCGCCTATCGCATTCATATCAAGAAATCAAAGCTCCCTTGCCAACATTCCGGCCGTGAATACACCTGGTAGCAACCCAAACTTATTTCTTTCTAGCTCTAAACCACTGCATGAAGCCTTCAATGACTTCGATAAAGAATTGTCGGTCGCAGGATTCAACAACTTTCTCTTCGAGGGAGGCTTGGAATCCGTGGCCGCGTTGTCTCAATCAACGCACCCATTTACCCTGGTGTTGTCTATTGCAAATGCCCAAGATTTCGACGAGGCATATGCCCACGAGCTGCTCAACAAGATTCTGCCGGAATGTTCTAGCCCTCAGCTGCAGGAGGCCTTCGGTGTAGGTCCAAACCTGGTCACAATCTGGACTAAGCCCGCCAACTAGCGGCGTGGCTACGGGGTTTGGCCGGCTCATGGATTTAACCTTGAGGCAATGATTGACATTGAAATCCCAGCCGACGCACCAGCTGAATTCAGACTGGCCGTCGAGTCGTTGCGCTCAGCGAGTGTTCGAGAAGAGCTGGTCTTGGAGCAGATCGATGCCCCTGGAAAATTGGCGAAGCACGAGGTGGCTTTCTCGGCAAATGTTGATGCAAGTGCAACTGACGTTGCTTCAGACCTTGGAACTGGCCGATTTGTTCTACTTTGGGATCCGGAAGAGCCAGAGCCTTGGCAGTCGCGGTTTCGTGTCATTACTTTCGCCAAGTCGCCGCTCGAAACCGACATCGGTGCTGATGAACAGATTTCAGACGTTGCCTGGGCTTGGCTAACTGAGGCATTGCATAACCGCCAGGCAGATTTCATTGCCGAGGCAGGCACTGCTACCCGAATCATCTCTTCTGGCTACGGCGCGCTGAGCAATCAGAGCGATCACGCAGAGCTAGAAATCAGATCCTCGTGGTCGCCTACTAACACCAACGCCGCTGCCCATCTTGAAGCTTGGCAAGATTTAGTTTGCATCATGTCTGGTTTCCCAAATCTTCCAGCTGGGGTCACAAGCCTCGGCATCTCTCGATGACCGATGAAGTCCCGGAACTCCCGCTCCTAGCCAAGCCGCGTGTCTCGGATGTTCGACTAGTCGAAACAATCGCGCAACTCTCGGAGGCCATCCGCCTACTTGCCGCTTCAACCGGACCTTTTGCCCTTGACGCGGAGCGAGCATCCGGCTTCAAGTACAGCCAGCGCGCATATCTAATTCAGGTTCACAGATTAGAAACACCAATCTTCCTAATTGACCCGATTGCTGTGCAGCAGGATGACGAGAATGCAATAAGGCCACTCGCCGAGTTGCTTGCGAGCGATGAGTGGATACTGCACGCCGCCAGCCAAGACATCCCATGTCTTCGCGAGTTAGGGATTGTGCCAGTCAGGGTCTTTGATACTGAGCTCGGCTCCCGAATTGCCGGTCTTCCAAGAGTTGGCCTAGGTGCAGTGACTGAGCAATTCTTAGGACTTCGCTTAGCCAAGGAGCACTCTGCCGTGGACTGGAGCACTCGCCCATTGAACGCCGACTGGTTGAACTATGCGGCACTAGATGTTGATGTACTGCTTGAACTTCGCGAAGGCGTAGCCAAACTTTTGGCCGAACAAGGCAAGACCGAATGGGCAGATCAAGAATTCGCCAACGTCGCCGCTATGAAAATAAAGGAACCAAAGGTTGATCGCTGGCGCGGTATGACGGGAATGCACGAAATCAAAGATGCAAAATCCCTTGCAATTGCACGTGAGCTTTGGAAAGCGCGTGAAGCCCTTGCCGAGAAACTTGATGTCTCTCCTGGTCGACTAATCCCAGATTCATCGATTGTTGGCCTTGCAGCAAATCCAGTAAAAACGCGACCTGAACTTGCCTCATCTAAATCTTTTTCTGGCAGAGCCAGTCGAACTTACTTAGATACCTGGTGGGCCGCCCTTAGCGAAGGTCTCAACACCAGAGACTTGCCGCCGACTAGGTTGCCACAGATCGGCATTCCTAATCACCGAATTTGGGCGAATCGTTTTCCCGAGGCCGATGCAAGGCTAAAGTCAGTGCGCACTGCACTAACTGCGCTTGCTGAGGAATTGAATATGCCGATTGAGAATTTGATTACACCAGACTTCGTCCGCCAAGTTTGTTGGGAACCACCTGTACCTGCAACGCCAGAGGCAGTTGCTTCATTGTTGGGTCAGCTAGGCGCCCGGGATTGGCAGATAGAAAAGTGTGCCGAAGTGATTTCAACAGCGCTCGAAAATTCCGGCACTGCTGAAGCAACAGAAGTCGCTACTGCTGCTGAGTCGGCAGAGTCTTAGCCTCGCCCATTTCTGCCACTGGCCTTGCGTGTGGTACTCGTGAGCCAACCACCTGAGCAACAATGTCTCTTGCAATCGCCTGAGCAGTCATGCCAACGCGCTCCATAATCTGGCCACGTGAAGCATGCTCTAGGAATTCATCTGGCAGACCAACTTCATTCAATGCGGTGTCAACTTGTGCGGCACGCATGTCTTGGCGAACGCGAGTACCAATTCCACCCACCTTGACACCGTCTTCAATCGTTACCACCAGTCGGTGCTCTGCTGACATCTCAATAACCGACTTGGCAACCGGAACAACCCAGCGAGGATCAATCACAGTGGCGCCAATTCCCTGTGCCGCCAAGAGGTCAGCTACCTGAAGTCCAACCGACGCCATTGCACCAACGGTGACTATCAATACATCCTTGCTTGCAGATTGGTGCAAAACGTCAACGCCGTCGGCAGTGCGCTTGATTGCACGAATGCCTTCGCCAACCTGACCCTTGGAAAAACGCAATACCGTGGGAGCATCGCTTACTAACACTGCTTCATTCAGTTCTTCACGAAGCGTGGTGGCATCGCGAGGAGCAGCAATACGAATACCCGGAACAACTTGCAACACCGATAGGTCCCACATGCCGTGGTGGCTCGCACCATCGGGCCCGGTTACGCCGGCTCGGTCGAGTACGAAAGTTACGCCCGCCTTGTGCAGGGCAACATCCATCAGCACCTGGTCGAACGCGCGGTTCATAAATGTTGCGTAGACAGCAACGACAGGGTGCAAACCACCGAATGCCATTCCGGCGGCTGAGGTAACTGCGTGCTGCTCAGCGATACCAACATCAAAGACACGCTCAGGGAATTTCTTAGCAAAACGATCAAGACCAACCGGGATCAACATTGCACCGGTGATGCCGATGATGTCTTCTCGCTTTTCCGCGATCTTCAAAATTTCGTCACCAAATGCACCGGTCCAAGTCTCACCTGAAGACTCTTCTAAAGATTCACCGGTATCGGGATTGATTTTTCCAACAGCATGGAACTGATCGTCCTCGTGCAAGGTTGCCGGGTCAAAACCCTTGCCCTTTTGAGTAATAGCGTGAACGATAACCGGCGAGGAATATTTTTTTGCCTGACGAAGCGCCTGCTCCATTGCCGCCAAGTCGTGACCATCAACTGGCCCAATATATTTGATGTCCAGGTTCGGAAACATTCCCTGCGGCGCAAAGGTTGAAAGCAATCCTTTGCCTGCTCCCCTGGCAGCCGAGTAAACCAAACGACCAACCAGGCCAAACTTGTAAAAGACTTTCTTGCTCAATTTATACAGACGGCGGTAGTTCTTGGCAGTACGCACATCGTTTAGATAGCGAGCAAGTCCACCAATAGTCGGAGCATAACTTCGGCCATTGTCGTTAACAACGATCACGAGTTTGCGATCGTTGTCGTCAGAAATATTGTTAAGTGCCTCCCAGGCCATGCCGCCGGTCAAGGCTCCGTCGCCAACAACGGCTACAACATAGCGATCGTTCTGACCAGTAAGTTTGTAGGCTTTCGCTATTCCATCTGCCCAAGACAAAGAAGATGACGCGTGTGAACTCTCAACGATGTCGTGCTCTGACTCGGCACGCTGGGGATATCCTGCAAGACCATCCTTCTGGCGCAAGGTGCCTAAATCACTTCGACCAGTAAGCATCTTGTGCACGTAGGACTGGTGACCGGTGTCGAAGATCACGGAATCTTTTGGCGAATTGAAGACTCGGTGAATTGCAACGGTCGTTTCAACGACGCCAAGGTTTGGCCCAAGGTGACCACCTGTTTTCGCAACGGCAGTTACTAGGTAGCTACGAATCTCAGAACACAGTTGAAGTAACTCACTGGCGCTCAGCAAATCAAGGTCACGAGGACCTTTTATTCTTTCTAAAACGCTCATGAGTTATCCAACCAATAGCCCAAAGAGGCTATTCCTGATTAGGCGACCAAGCTTCTTAGAACGAACTGCAGAATTCCACCATTGCGGTAGTAATCAGCTTCACCAGGTGTGTCAATTCGAACTACTGCGTCGAATTCAACAACTGACTTGCCAGCTACAGAGTGTGCGGTTGGCTTGGCTACGACGCGAACAGTCTTTGGAGTGATACCTGAGTTCAATGCTTCAATCCCGGTAATCTCAAATTCCTCGGTGCCATCTAGGCCAAGCGAGTCGGCACTCTTTCCAGCTGGGAACTGCAGCGGCAGCACACCCATACCGATCAAGTTACTACGGTGAATTCGTTCGAAGCTTTCGGTGATTACCGCGCGAACGCCAAGCAGACTCGTACCCTTTGCTGCCCAGTCACGAGACGAACCAGATCCGTATTCCTTGCCGCCAAGAATCACCAACGGAGTTCCCTGCGCCTGGTAATTGCTTGATGCGTCGTAAATAAATGACTGCGGTCCGTCTGCCTTGGTGAAGTCGCGAGTGTAGCCGCCTTCAACATCGTTTAGCAGTTGGTTGCGCAAGCGAATGTTGGCAAAGGTGCCACGGATCATTACCTCGTGATTACCGCGACGTGAACCGTAGCTGTTGAAATCAACACGAGAAATTCCGTGCTCAGTGAGGTACTGACCGGCAGGTGAATCAACCTTGATAGAACCCGCTGGGCTGATGTGGTCGGTGGTAACCGAGTCACCTAGCTTGGCAAGAACACGAGCAGCCTTGATATCCTTTACGGCATCTGGGGACTTCTTCATGCCCTCAAAGTAAGGCGGCTTGCGAACGTAGGTTGACTTTGGATCCCACTCAAACACCGCACCCTTTGGTGTAGGTAGCGACTTCCATCGGTCGTCGCCCTCGAACACACCCGCGTACTGGGTCTTGAACATCTCTGAGTTGATTGATTCATCGATGGTCTTCTGAACTTCTTCGGCGGTTGGCCAGATGTCCTTTAGGAAGACTGGCTGACCGTCTGAACCCTCGCCTAGTGAGTCATTCTCAAAATCAAAGTCCATGGTTCCGGCGAGTGCGTAGGCAATTACCAGCGGCGGTGAAGCCAGGTAGTTCATCTTCACATCGGGACTAATGCGACCTTCGAAGTTTCGGTTTCCCGATAGCACTGCAGTCACAGCAAGATCGTTGTCGTTGATTGCCTGAGAAATTTCATCAGACAACGGACCAGAGTTACCAATGCAAGTTGCACAACCATAACCAACCAAGTTGAAACCAAGCGCGTCAAGATCCTTGGTCAAACCAGCCTTGTTGTAGTACTCGGTAACAACCTTTGAACCAGGCGCAAGAGATGTCTTAACCCAAGGCTTAGCTTTCAGCCCCTTAGCAACAGCCTTACGCGCAACCAAACCCGCCGCCAACATCACTGACGGGTTTGAGGTGTTGGTGCAAGAAGTGATCGAAGCAATTGCAACGTGGCCGTTGTCCATTGCATATTCTTTGCCCTTTACCGCGGTTGGCTTTGAGGCCTGTGCCGAGTAACTAGGAAGAACGGCCTCGAAAGACTCCTTGGCCTTGCTCAAAACGATTCGATCCTGCGGACGCTTTGGTCCAGCGATTGACGGAACAACAGTCGCAAGATCAAGCTCAAGGTATTCACTGAAGCGTGGTTCGATGCTTGGGTCGTGCCACAAGCCCTGCTCCTTGGCGTATGCCTCAACTAAGTCAATTTGCTCTTGCGGGCGACCAGTCACGCGCAAGTAATCCAAAGTGACCTCGTCAATTGGGAACATCGCAGCGGTTGAACCAAATTCTGGGCTCATGTTTCCGATGGTCGCGCGGTTTGCCAGAGGCACAGAAGTTACGCCCGCGCCATAGAACTCAACGAATTTTCCAACAACACCGTGCTTACGAAGCATCTCGGTGATGGTCAACACGACGTCGGTTGCTGTGACGCCAGTAGAGATCTGACCAGTCAACTTGAAACCAACCACCTTTGGAATCAACATCGATACCGGCTGACCTAGCATCGCTGCCTCGGCTTCGATTCCGCCAACACCCCAACCAAGAACACCAAGACCATTAACCATGGTGGTGTGGGAGTCGGTACCAACGCAGCTATCTGGGTAGGCCTGGAGCTCGCCACCAACTTCTCGCGCCATCACGGTGCGGGCTAGGTATTCGATGTTTACCTGGTGCACGATACCGGTGCCAGGTGGAACTACTTTGAAGTCGTCGAATGCAGTTTGACCCCATCGAAGGAACTGGTAGCGCTCACCGTTGCGGTTGTACTCGAACTCAACGTTGCGCTCGAAAGCGTCTGCTGAACCAGCAACGTCAATCTGAACTGAGTGGTCAATCACCAATTCTGCAGGTGCCAGCGGGTTGATTCGCTTTGGGTCACCGCCAAGTTCGGCCACTGCTTCGCGCATGGTTGCAAGATCTACAACACACGGAACGCCTGTGAAGTCCTGCATGATTACGCGAGCAGGTGTGAACTGAATCTCAACATCTGGCTCGGCGGCTGGATCCCAGTTCACCAAAGCGTTGATGTGTTCGGCAGTGATATTGGCACCGTCCTCGGTGCGCAAAAGATTTTCAAGAAGAATTTTGAGGCTGTATGGAAGTGTCTTAGCGTCCACCGAATTTAGCTTGAAAATTCGGTACTGCTTTGAGCCTACTTTTAGAAGATCGGCAGACCCGAAACTGTTAACTTTGGACATCTTCGTCGTTCCTTTTTCTCATTGATTACCTAGTAAAAATAGCACTATTGACGCTGGTTTATTACGCCGCGCACTAGCAGCCAGGTGAACCAGATGCATAGCGCGTACAGCGGAACTCCCATTGCGATGCGAAAAATTCCAAGCAATTCAGTCTGCCCGGCGAAGTACAGCGGAACCTGCACCAGTAATCGGGCAGAAAATAACGCTACCCAAGCCAACGTTGCCGCCTGAAAACGACGTACCTTGGACTTATTTTGACGCCAGGTCTTGTTGTCGCCAACCAGTAGACCAATTAGTACACCAATGAGCGGCCAGCGCACCACTAGTGAAACCGTGAGTACCGCCAAGTACGCAGCATTTGTGAAGAACCCCTGCAGAAAGTAATCTGCCGCGTGACCGCCATCGCGAAGGGGCAAGAAGGCCGAGATAGCAATGCCTAGTGCACCGGCAATTGCCTGAGTTAAGGGCTTTTTGCGCACGATCTGCAGGATTAAGAAAAACACACTGGTCGAAACGGCTGCGATTACAGCTGCCAATGTTTGCTTGCTTATTGCCAGCACCAGAACAAAGATCATGCCCGGCAAAACGGATTCGATGATGCCAAGCCAACCACCAACTGCACCAAGTACTGACTGCTTGTTGATGCTTAGCTCACCGGCGTCGTTGTGCAGACCCAAACGGTTGACAGCCGATGAGTTGGCTGACTCTTCTTTCGCTTTGGTCATGCTTTAGATAGACCTTGGCGGGGCAACGGTTCCACCGGGAATCGTAAGCGTTAGCAAGTCTTTTGGTGGCAGCGGAACATCATCGCGCACAACAACGACTGAGCGAAACAAGTCGTCGATGTCGGCGGCCGCTTTAGCGTCATTTAGGGCTGCTCCCCCAATTACTCCGCGTAAAAACCACTTTGGGCCATCAACACCAATGAAGCGGGCCAATCGGTGTCCGGTTTTAATTCCGGATTCGTCGATCAAAGGTATTTTGGCAATTAGCTCTGGGCCTAACGAGCCAACGCGCTCCTCTGTTTCGCCGCCCTGTGTTTTGATGCTGTCGCGCATTTGCGAACGAATTTCGTGCCAGATGCCTTCTGACTTTGGAGCAGCAAACGCCTGCAACTGCAAAGAGGAGCCTGCAAAGTCCATGCTCACCGCAACAATGCGCTGCGTGGACTCCTCAACCTCAAGGCGCATTTGCAAGTTCTCACGAGAAGGAATTCGCATTGAACCAAAATCGATATACGGGCGCACTCCCTGAACCTCTGAAACGTCTAGGGGTCCCGCTGTTCGGCGATCGGCTGGCGCCGATTTATCCGACGCGTAGGCGTCGTTGCTCACTTTTTACCAGTTGAACCGTGGCCGCCTTCGCCACGATCGCTATCTGGAAGGCGCTCCACTTTGATGAACTGCGCGCGCTCAACCTGCTGAATCACAAGCTGCGCAATGCGGTCGCCAACCTCAATCGGAAAATCGGTGTCGGAGCTGTTGAAAAGATTTACGGCAATTTCGCCACGGTAGCCAGCATCAACTGTGCCTGGAGTGTTGAGCACTGTGATTCCGTGCTTGTGTGCCAAACCCGAGCGAGGGTGAACTAGGCCAACGTAGCCATCCGGAAGGGCAAGTGACACGCCGGTTGGCACCAAAATCCGGCCGTGTGCCGGAACCACGGTGGCAACGCGAGATCGAAGATCAGCACCCGCGTCTCCGGGCTGTGCATAGCTAGGCATAAAGGCATCGTCGGCAACGATCAGGACAGGCAGATTCTTATTCACGGTAAGAGCGTAATCTAAGACCATGAGCAATTCGGCAGCAACTCAGGTGCATTACAGCGAACGAGTAACCCCCAAATGGACCAGTTTCATGCCATTGACCCTGGTTTTGCCCACCTTTTGGTTGACTTTGGCACCCATAAACGCCATTGCCGGCCTAGCCCTTGGAGTTTTCGGCACCGTCGCGGTTGCTAGCTCCATGTGGGCTAATTCGGCCAAAATCCTGGTTTCCGGCAGCCGGGTGCAGATTGGAAAGGCCTCAATTGAGGCCAAATTTATTGGTGTTTGTGAAGAAGTGCCATTTGCCACCCGCTTTGCCCAGCGGGTGCCTAATCTGGACCCAAGGGCCTATTTGCGACTACAAAACTCGCGAAAAGGGCTAGTGAAGCTGCAAATCGTGGACAAAAACGACCCAACCCCTTACTGGGTGGTCTCGACTAAGCACCCAGTGCAGCTTATTGAAGCGATTGAAAAGGCAAAAAAGGCTGGTTAGCCTTCACACTCAATACAAACCTTGCCGTGCTTGCCCTTTTTTGGCGATAGCAGCGAATGGTGCTTCACGATAAAGCACTCTGAGCAAGTAAATTCATCATCCTGCGGAGGCAGCACCAAGACATCTAGGTCTTCCGAAACAACGTCAGGAATGGCGAATCCTTCGCCGTGTTCCTCATCAACGTCAACAACTCCAGAGAGTTTGTCTGGGATGCGCTCCTTGATAGCCTCGATCGACTCGGTATCGTCGTCGTTCTTTCTTGGTGCGTCGTAGTCGGTTGCCACTTGGCTTCCTCTCGTTTCTTTTCTAAAGCGTCATTGCCTCAATCGGAATTCCGGGCAAAAAATTCCACCCCGAATGTGCATAGTTTGCAACAACAGCAATGCAATAGCAAACCAGCAACGCCGAGTATACGCAGAAATGACGGCAATACATCGCGCGGCACACCCATGGATAAGAGCGGATTTGCGCACATCCGGTGGCAAACTTTCAGAAGTAGGAGGCAAGTATTCATGGACGACATTCGACTGTTTGAAACAGACGGCGACTTCCTTGTGCTCGAAGCAGAGGACGGCCAAAAATTCCGACTACTTATTGATGACACCGTAAGGTCTTCAATCAAACGTGAAAAGCTGCAGCAATTAGATTCCATCAGCATCACGCCTCGGGAAATCCAGGAGGAAATTCGCAACGGCGCAACCATTGAGCAACTGATCAACGAGTCAGGCGCAACTTTTGAATTCATCGAAAAGTTTGCGGCTCCGGTGATCGCTGAGTTGGAACACATTGTCTCTTCTGCGCTAAGCGTTCGACTCACCATTGCCGGCGATCGATACAACGACTCAACCCAAGTTGAGTTCGGTGAAATAATCACCGGACGACTGGTCACAAGTGGCGCCGAGGGTATTAGCTGGATTGCCAAGAAGATTGAGCCGAACAACTGGCAAATCATCGCCAGCTATCAACTTAACGGGTCTGCGGGATCAGCAACTTGGTCATTCGATCCACGCAGACTTACTCTCTCGCCAGAGAGCGAGACAGCTGTGACCCTCTCCAGCCAAGAGACTTTGAATAACTCTGTGATACCAAAGTTGCGAACCGTTGACGTCGTAAGTGTGGCCGAGACAGTCGTGATGGAAGACGTAATTCCAATTGGCAGGGGTGCCGAATTTGAAACACCAGTGGCACGCGAACCGGAGTTCGATCGACCGGCACCAAGCACACCGGCCGCATTTCTAAAACCAGTAGTTGAAGAGGTGATGCCAGTAGCTACTGAACAGCGTGC
>JBDLVL010000014.1:0-17440 GCA_039804765.1 Actinomycetota bacterium
CGTGAAACTTGAATTGCCCCCGCGACGCCACCAAAGTCAGCGATGAAGCCTGCGTAGTCATCATTTTCAACGGTGTCCATTTTGTCTGAAACGGTTGCACCGGAGTGGCCTTGGACTGCACCTGATGGAACTGGGCGTTCGGTTATCGAAGTCACAAAGCGAGCGCCAGACACTGACTTGAAAGTCTGACCAGTGATGAACTCTGCAACATATGAGATGTGTGAGCCAACGTCGGCAAGAGCACCGGTTCCCATGCCACCCTTGTAGCGCCAGCTGATCGGTGACATTGGGTCGCATGAATAGTCAGCCCAGTAGTTGCCGGTAAAGTGCAGAACCTTGCCTAGTTGACCAGAGGCAATAATCTTCTGAATGGCTGCGATTGCCGGGTTGCGCAAGAAGGTTAGTCCGATTCGAGCCACCTTGTCAGAGGCCTTGGCGGCCGCCACCATTGATAGGGCATCGTCAAGAGTGTCGGAAAGTGGCTTTTCGCAAAGCACGTGCTTTCCGGCAGCCAAAAGGCCCTCTACGATTTCGCGGTGCAAGCTGTTGGCTACAACCACGCTCACTGCGTGGATATTTGGGTCATCGGCAATTGCACGCCAGTCTGAGTCATGGCGCTCAAAACCAAAGCGCTTGGCGGCAGCAAGGCCAAATTGGGCATTTACGTCGCCAATTGAAATTAGTTTCACGTCTGGAAGATCAGAGCCATAAAGAGAGGTAGCCGCACGGTAAGCCGCCGCGTGGCCGCGACCCGCCATTCCTGCGCCGATTACTGCTACACCGATTGACATGAGATTCTCCTTTGAAAACTGACCTGGCCCCAATTCTGGGAGCGCTCCCAATAAAGTAGCAAGTTTTAACCCCAATGCAACGCTGTTTATCGAATCGTTATTGACTTTTGATACTTGCAAACTGGGACTAATTTGGAATAACGTGGACTAACCATGACAGAAATGCAAAATTCATTTAGATCTCCTACCATCTACGACGTAGCTCAGGCGGCCGGCGTCTCTAAATCACTGGTCTCGAGGGTGCTACGCGGTGAATCGCATGTCAGTGAGGCCCGTGCTGCGGCCGTGCAAAAAGCAATTCAAGAATTGGGATATCGTCCCAGCCGATTCGCCCAGCAACTGGCTAGCCAAACCAGTAGGTCTATTGGTGTTGTCATAACTGACTACAAAAACCTTTCCTACATAGGTTTTCTAAAGGGCCTTCGTGAGATCTTCGACGATGCCGGATACCAAGTGATCATTAGCGATATGCACCGCAGTCAAAATTTTTCAGATGACCCGGTTGATGCTTTTGCATCCATGAAGGTAGACGGATTGGTAATCGCCAGTGAGGTTAGCGGACTGCGAACCCACAAACTTGAAATTCCTATCGTGATGATTGGTGAGCGAGAAACTAAAGTTCCAAATGCAGACATGGTGTTTAACGACGACTACGAGGGAACTCGTCTTGCAATTGAACACCTAATTGAATTTGGCCACAAAAAAATTGCGCACCTGACCGGCGTCGGCGGAATAGCGGGAAACCGCCGCAAAGCGTTTTCTAAGGTTATGAAAGAGCATTCTTTGGAAGATCTAATTTTTGGAGTCGGCGAACCGACAACTGAAATCGGTGGATACATGGGTGCAATGGAATTAATAAAATCTGGAAAAAAATTCACGGCAATATACGCGGCCAACGACTACATGGCGGCCGGTGCCTGGTCGGCGCTTCGTGAAAGTGGATTGAATGTTCCAGAAGATGTTTCAATCGTGGGTTACGACAATGCCCCAATTGCATCTGATTTTCTTTTGAAGCTCACCTCGGTTGATGAACAAGGTATTCCGGTAGGTCGCCAAACCGCATCTCTTTTGCTAGAAAGAATTGCGAGTAAAGGCGGGTACAAGCCAAAGAGTATTTTGATTAAGCCAACCTTGGTTCCGCGTACAAGTGTGGCGAAACCAAAGCTTATTGAAAAACCTGGGTCAAGCTCTAAGAGCTAAGCCCAGCGAGACGCTAAGTAATCAGCCTTTACGCGGCGAATGGTGCCAGAGCGAGCACGCAAAATAATTGAATCGGTAGTTAGGTACTCGCCGTTTTTCTTAACACCGTCAAGAAGCAAACCATCGGTAACACCGGTTGCAACAAAGTAAGTGTTCTCGCTGGCAACTAGATCGTGTATCTCAAAAATGCGCTCAAGGTCGTGACCGGCAGCAATTGCTTTCTTCATTTCTTCTGGCGACTGTGGTGCAATGCGGCCCTGCATGTAACCGTCAAGCGCCTGAGTTGCACACGCAGAAATCGCGCCCTCTGGTGCTCCGCCAATTCCAAGCAGCATGTCAATGTTTCCGCCGCCAGTTACTGCGTGAACACCGGCAGCAACATCGCCGTCAAGGAATAGTCGAGTACGAGCGCCAGCTTTACGCACAGACTCCATTAGCGGCAAGTGGCGCGGGCGATCAATCATTGCGACTGTGATTTCGCTGACATCTTTCTTCAATGCTTTAGCAAGTTCACGCACATTTTCTTCTGGCGACTGGTCGAGGCTAACCACGCCTTTGCCCTCGCGGCGGGTAATCAACTTATCCATGTAAAAAACATCTTTTGGGTTGTACATGGTGCCTTTGTCGCTGACGGCAATCACCGATATCGCGTGCGCACGACCCGACGCAGTAACGCTGGTGCCATCAACAGGGTCTACGGCAATGTCACACTCAGGTCCATTACCGTTTCCAACAACTTCGCCATTGGCAAGCATTGGGGCTTCGTCTTTTTCGCCTTCACCAATCACGATGGTTCCAGAGAAATCAACTGTTGCTAGAAAATCGCGCATTGCCTCAACGGCCGCGCCGTCTGCTGCGTTTTTGTCGCCGCGACCAATCCATGCGCTTGCCTTGATTGCGGCCGCTTCTGTTGCGCGAACGAGTTCAACACCTAAATTGCGATCTGGCTTGCTGCTCATGTATTCCCCGTCTTTAGACCCGTTGTTTTTTATAAGTTTAGCCCGCAGAAATTATCGGGTTCTTTATGTAACCGGTTACCCGCGGTATTTCTGACTCCAGGCAACGGAAATCAAAATTGCTAGGGCCGCGATCCAAGTGATTGGCGAAACCGCGACGTGCAATACCCAGATGGAAAGCACCATGGTAACTACCGGTTGGATCAGTTGAAGTTGAGGTCCCTTGATTAAGCCGATTATGTAGAGGCCCTTATTGAGCATAAAGTTTCCGATCGCCAAAGAGAAGAGGCTTACATAAAGGTAACCAAACCAGCTTTGAGCGCTTGGCATCTGAGTGATTGGGTTAAGCGTCCAGTTAACAATTGCAATCGGAAGTTGCAATGGAATTGAAATCATGACCGCCCAATTCAAAACCACAAACGCAGGATATTTTGCGATCAAAGTAGAACCAGATATGTGCCCCATCGACGCGAATAGCACACCGGCACCTAGTGCTAGATAGCCCCAGAAAACTCCGCCACCAAATTCGTTGCCGCCGCGAAAATATGCCATGGCCATTGCAGAAATTGTTCCAAAAATTGCTGCAACCCAAAACATTCTGCGCGGTTTCTTGTGGCCGATTGACACTGCAACCGTTGCGGTGACCATGGGTGTTATTGCACCAATCACTCCGGCATCTGCGGCCGGCACTGTTTGCAGAGCCAGGGTGGAAAGTAATGGGAAGCCAACGACAACACCAAGGGATGATCCGATTATTAGTGGATAGGCATCTTTTGGAGGAAGCAGTGGCTGCTTCATAACTTTGAGCGCGACGATTGCAAGGATTGCTGCAGGCACAACACGGCCCATACTCATGGTGATTGGATCGAATGATTGTGCGCCGAGCGTTACCGCAATAAAAGTTCCACCAAACCCAATGATTGCAGTCAGTGAGAAGATGTAGCCCTTTAGCTTTTCGTTCACCTTAGACAATCTACAGTTGTGGCGGTGTCAGCGGATTGATTTCTCCGGTTGCTAGTTCTTTCTTGAATGCTTCCAAGATTGCCCGCAGCGGTTGAGGGGCAATACCCAAAACTTCTTTTGTGTACTCGTTTCCCAACGACGAATCAACTGGAACCGCCGCTGGGAATAGTGATTCGGCAGGTGGGTCACTCTCACGCAGCAGACTTGCATCAAGTTCAAAAATTTCACAGGTGAGCTTGGCTAATTCCATGCGCGAGACAGCTTCGTCGCCAACCAGGTGCAGGGTTCCGGTTGCATTACGCAAAATCACACGTTCAATTTGAGCACCGATCTCAGCGGCTAGCGAAGGCGTGGTTACTTTATTTACGCGGTCGCCGCCCCAAACGGTAAAGGTCTTGCCGGCGCGAAGTGCCTCAACGAGTGAGAAGACAAAATATCCAAAGCCAACATCCTGTGATCGTGGGCTCTGGGTGATTTGGTGCTGGCCCATCACTCCAGCAATTCGGCAGATAGCGCCATTTGCTGGTGCCAGGTCGCGAATAACCTGTTCGCTCAAAATCTTTAGAGCGCCATAGAAGTTGATTGGGTTGCCTGGGTCGGTTTCTGGTACGCGGTGCTGGCTGCCGTCCATGGTCCAGTCGGTGGAAATAAGAATTGGTTTTGCCTTGGCCTTATTTGCAGCCAGGGTTACTCGCTGGGTCATGCCCGGGAATGAGTCGTAGCCGGCCTGGCGGTTCTCGACCAACTTGTTGAATTCATTAGAAATGGCGCAGTGCACAACAGCATCGCAACCTTCGAGCCCATTGGCGATTGAGTCGACATCGGTGAAATCTACGATTTTGATTTCCCAGCTTGGAGCCACCTCGGGCGCCCGTCGGCCAATGCCAATTACCTCGTGGCCGTACTTCTCTAGGACCGCCGCGATGTTGCTTCCCACAAACCCGGTTGAACCGGTAACCGCAATCTTTGCCATTTGCTCTTCCTTGAGCTCGAATTATGTCTAAACTTTGTGATTACAATACCATTGGAACGGTCCACAAATTGGACCGTAATTACTTCAGACAAGGATGTCCCATGAGCGACAAAAAAGTACGCATTGGCCTTTTGGGTGCCGGCCGAATCGGCCAGGTTCACGCAATCAGCATTGCAGCAAACCCAAACGTAGAACTCACCTACGTAGCCGACGTATTTGTTGACGGGGCTAAAAAGATCACCGATAAGTTCGGCGGCAAGGCAGTTGCCGACCCAGCCGAAGTATTTGCTTCTGGTGAAGTTGACGCCGTTGTGGTTGCAGCTCCTACCCCTTTGCACGTTGATCTAATCAGTGCTGCTATCGACGCCGGTGTACACGTACTTTGTGAGAAGCCAATTGACCTAGAAATTTCTCGCGTTGAAGAAATGCGTGCAAAAGCAAATGGCGCAAAGACTTTGGTGTCGCTTGGTTTCAACCGCCGTTATGACCAGCAGTTCAACGAAATTCACGCTCGTGTTCAAGCTGGTGAAATTGGCGACCTTGAGCAGCTAACCATTATCAGCCGCGACCCATCCCCGGCACCTAAGGATTACCTTGCTGTTTCAGGTGGAATCTTCCGCGACCAGACAATTCACGACTTTGACATGGCTCGCTTCTTTATTCCAAACATTGTTGAGGTTTACGCATCAGGCGCAAACGTATTCAGCGATGACATCAAGGACCTTGGCGACTACGACAGCGCAGTAGTTACTTTGCGCGGTAGCAAAGACGAATTGGTGACCATCATCAACTCGCGTCACGCTTCATACGGATACGACCAGCGCCTAGAGGCTTTTGGTTCAAAGGGTGCACTGTTAGCAACCAACGTCTCACCAACCACCGTGAAGCTTTACAACGATGTAACCGTTGAAGGTCGCAATCCTTATATGCAATTCTTCTTAGAGCGCTACGCATTCTCTTATGCTCGCGAGCTTGAACTTTTTATTGAGGGCATCCAGACCGGTAAGAACAACAACCCAACCTTCGATGACGGTCGTGCGGCTCTAATTCTTGCTGACGCTGCAACCGAGTCTGCAAAGACTGGCAAGGCAGTAAAGGTGAACCTCAAGTAATTCGAGTTAAGAATAAGAAAAAGATGCGGTCTCCATGTGGAGACCGCATCTTTTTTTGATTAAGTTTTTACTCTGCTGCCAACTCATCGGCTACTGCACGAATGAACGCAACGCTCTTCTTTGCGTTGTCAAGCGGGCCACCACCAACGAGTGGCTCTGCGTTGATTACGTTGTCTTGCTCAAGAGTGAACCAGCCTTTGTAGCCAGACTGAATCAAACCTCGAACAATCGCACGAATGTCAACGTCACCCTCACCAAGTGGAACATACATGCCTTCAAGGATTCCCTGGTAGTAGGTAATCTCGCCAGACTGCACACGGTCAGCGACCGCGAGGTTTACGTCCTTTAGGTGAGAGTGCTTTACACGGTTAGCGTGCTGGTGCACGAACTCCACTGGATCAGTTCCACCAATAATCATGTGACCAGTGTCCAAGCAAAAGTCGATCTTTGAGCCTGCAAGGATGTGCTCGATGTCGTCTTTAGTCTCAACCATGGTGCCCACGTGTGGATGCAAAACAGCGGTGATACCTAGAGAGATGCAATATTCCCGAACGCGGTCAAGGTTGCCGTTAAGCACCTTCCAACCGGCATCATCCAAAGTGGTGCGCTTTACGTCGTAGCCGTCTAGACCAGTAATGGCTGAAAGGACCAGGGTCTTGGCGCCTGAGGCAACGTAAGCTTCAAGTTCCTTCTGCACTACAGGCATTGGGTCTTGATCTGCAAGGTGAAGCACAACTGGGAAGAAACCCCCAACGGCTTCCATGCCGTGTGCCTCAAGTACTTCGGCGCGCAGCTTTGCCTCTGTTGGCAAGAAACCCTCGGGGCCAAACTCGGTAGCTCCAAGGCCAAGCTCTGCCATTTCTTTCAGCACGCGCTCTGGTGTCATTTGGTGGCCCCAGTTAGGAACCTCGCAAACGCCCCAAGAAATTGGTGCGCCAGCAATCTTTACGTCTGCCATTTATTTTCCTTTTGTACTGATCTGTGTTGCTCGGTTTATTTGGTGGCGACCGCGCGAGGAGCGCGACCTTCTAATACATCACGAACACCGATGGCGGCGTCGATGAAAGTTTGCTTGGTTGATTGTAGGCTCAAACCCATTACGTGCGGGGTAAGGACAACGTTTTCATGATCGAACACTGCGTGGTGTGCAGGTGGTTCTTCATCGAAAACATCTAGCCCAAGACCACCAAGTTTTCCTGAGTTCAAAGCTGCTAGCGCAGCATCAAGGTCTAGCAGCGGACCACGGCCACAGTTAACCAGTACTGCTCCGTCATTAAATTTCTTTAGCAATTCCGCATTAATCATGTGGTGGGTTTCATCAGTTAGCGGAACGTGAAGGGTAATTACATCACTTCGTGAAACCAAGTCGGCAAGATCTGCAACTGAATTCTCGGCAGGAATCTGAGCAAACGGATCGTAGGCCAAGACATTCATTTCAAACGCCTCGGCAAGTTTTGCAACGCGCCGACCAATGCGGCCAAAGCCTACGATGCCAATCGTGCGAGATTCAAAATCGCCCACTGGATATTTATTTTTGTCATTCCAGTTTCCGCTTGCGACTACCTTGGTCAACGGACCCAGGCGCTTGGTCAAGTGAAGAGCATGTGCAATCGCGCCTTCGGCAACAGCGTTGGTGTTGCTGCCCGGAGTAATTACGACTGGAACATTTTTTTCCGAAGCTGCATCAAGGTCAACAAGCTCGGTGCCAACACCAGTGCGTGCAATTACTTTTAGGTTTGGCATTTTCGCAAATTGCGCGGCATCAAACTTGAAAGCCGCACGTACGATTGCGCCAACGGCCTCGGCGACATCGGTGTCTGATGGATCAGCGACAAACTTTACATTGTCGCCAAGAACCGGTTGCACCACGTGGGTATCAACCGGCCCAAGGCCAACAACAATCTGCACGTTTGGTTACTTCTTTGCAGCGGTGGTGCCAGCAACAGGAGCAACGGTTACCCACTGCTTTGACTCAGCAGACTTTTCGGCCGCAGAAATAACGCGCGCCGAAGCAACGGCATCGTGAATGTTTGAGTTCAATGACTGACCACCAACGAATGACTCAAGGAACTTACGTGCCTCAATTGTCTTAAGGTCGTCGTATCCCATGCCGGTTCCGGCACCTGGCTGGAAGTGCGAGAAGTCGCCGAAGCCAGGAGCAGCCATGATGCGCTGGTAACCAAGGTGAAGACCCTTGCGACCAATGGCAACCTCAAGTTCGTTCATGCGCTCGAAGTCCCACTTCAGTGAACCCTCGGTGCCGTAAATCTCAAAGTTGTAGCTTGCGCGTGGGCCAACTGCAACGCGTGAGGCCTCTAGGGTGCCTACCGCACCAGCAGCAACTGCGTCATCAGCGAAGCGCACCAACATGCCTCCGTAGTCCTCGTTCTCTACCGGGCCCTTTTCTCCGCCTTCAATAACGTCAAAGTGTGTTCCCACACCCATCTGCTGAACTGGGCGCTCGGTGTATACGGTCTTGGTTAGAGCCGAAACTTCGGCGATCGGGCCAACCACGTAGTGCATTAGGTCTGCAAGGTGACCCATCAAGTCGCCAAGAACACCGCTACCGGCAAGCTTGCGCACGAAGCGCCATGAAAGCGCCCCGTTTGGCTCTGATGAGTAGTCGGCGAAGAAAGTTCCACGAAGGTTAGTGATACGACCCAACTGGCCTTCAGCAATGATCTTCTTGGCGTGCTCAACCGCTGGAGCGTTGCGATAGTTGAAACCGATAGTTGAAATTACGCCCGCTTCGTTTGCCGCTGCTTCAACGGCCTCAGTCTCTTGTGCACCGCGGCCAACTGGCTTCTCAATCCAGAACGCCTTGCCAGCCTTAGCCGCTGCGATACCGATTTCTGCGTGCAAGAAATTTGGCGCACAAATTGAGACAACCTCAACGTCTGGGTGGTTTAAAACGTCGTGGTAATCAAGAGTTCCTTCTTCATAACCCAAAACATTTACCGCGTAGTCAACGCGGTCTTGGGCGGTGTCAGCAGCAATGATTAGACGAGGCTTAATGCCAAGTTCCGGGTAGACAACAGGAATGGACTGGTAAGCACGACTGTGTACTTTGCCCATCCAACCAACACTGATTAGTCCAACGCCAACGGTGCGAGGTGAGTTTGACATTATTTCTACTTTCTAATTTCGTTTACTGCGTCTGAAATTGCTTTTGCCATCAGTGTGGAATCTGAACCAATTGCAATGAATTTGAAACCCATCTCTACATAGAAGCGAGCGATGGTTGTATCTGAAGCCAAGATTCCGGCTACTTTGTTTTGAGCATTTGCAGCGTCAAGAACTTTCTGCAGTGCCTCTAAGAACTTTGGGTTTTTGAAATCACGTGGAACACCAAGTGCATAACTCAAATCAAGTGGGCCAACAAAAAGTGCGTCGACACCGGGAACGGCCGCAATCTCTTCAACTGCTGCAAGCGCACCCAGAGTCTCGATCTGAATTAAGCAAGCTGACTTGCTAACCGGGTTCAACGCCTCTAGGTCTTTGCCCCAGGCGACCGCACGGTTGTAAGTTGCTACTCCGCGGTCACCGTTTGGTGGGTAACTCATGTGATTAACTGCAGCCTTAACTTCTTCAACTGTGTCTACGCGAGGAATCATAACGCCGGCAACGCCAGCGTCTAGAACACGACCAATGCGAATGCGCTCGTATGATTCAACGCGAACCAAAGTTGGCACGCCGTAACCACCTGATGCAACTACGGTTGGTGAAACTTGTTCTTCGCCACCGCCGCCGTGCTCAAGATCTAGCAACACCCAGTCAACTCCGTTAACCGCAGCGACCTCGGCTGCCAATGGCGAGGCCAGCCCCAAGAACGTGCCAACAGTAAGTTGACCCTTCTTTAGGGTTTCTAGAAAGCCGCCTTGGCTAAGTGGAGATGTCATTAGTAGTGGAATCTCTGAGTCTTTAGACCAGCGTTGTAGTCATCGGCGGTTGCCTGAATCCAAGGTGAGTTCTGGTGTACCTCGGCCGGAGCAACGTCCCACCAAACTTCTGAAGCCGGAAGGTTAGCGTGAGGAATGGTTGGCACCACAATGACAACCGGGCCCTGTTCGTCGCGGGTGTCGTCAAGAACCTTTGCGAACTCAGCTGTGGTAACTGGGCGGAATGCCTTGGCGCCCATACCCTCAGCCATCTTCACAATGTCAAGGAATAGGTAGTCACCCTCAAGGCGCGGAGCCTTGCCCTTTGCCTCGGCAGACTCGGTAACAACCGGTCCATCCTGGCGGTAACGGAATTCGTTTCCAAAGCTGTTACCCACGCGCCACATCTGTAGGCGGCGAATCACCTGGTAGCCGTGGTTTTCAGAAACCACGATGGTCAGCGGCAACCGCTCCTGAGCCGCGGTCACCAATTCGGTTGGCGCCATGGTCCAGGTTCCGTCACCAATGAAGGTGGTGATCCGGTTTGCTGGGTTTGGGTTCGCAAGGCGAACACCGATAGCCGCCGGCAACTCATAGCCCATGCAAGAGAAACCAAACTCTAGGTGCGCAAAGCGACCCTCAGTTGCGTCCCAAACTTTTTGAACGTCTCCCGGAGGACCACCGGCACCAGCGATGATTACGTCACCTGAGCGGCTGTGGTTCTGCAGCACACCAAGCAACTGACCTTGGGTGATGGTTGCATCGGTGTCTTCTGAGAAAGCAGGGTCAAGAGTTGACTTGTCGAATGTGTAGTCAACGTCAAGTGCAGCATCGCGAGCCTTTACCCAAACTGCGTTTCGATCAATGACTTCTTGCGTCCACTCTGCAGGAACCTTGTAGCCGGCAACGGCCTTGGTAAGTGCTGAAAGTGCAAGTTTTGCATCGGCAACAATTGTGGTGGCGCCCTGCTTAATGCCGTCGAACTCTGAAACGTTAATCGAAACAAACTTAACGTTTGGATTCTTGAAGATTGACTGCGATGCAGTTGCAAAGTCTGTCAGGCGAGTACCAACGTGAATAATTAGGTCTGCCTTGTTGGCAAGCTTGTTGGTCTCAGGTGAACCCTCAAGACCAATTCCCCAGGCAGCCCAGTCGGCTTTCTTCTGAACTGCACCCTTGCCACCAAAAGTTTCGGTTACAGGAATTCCAGTTGCATCGGCAAGTGCTTCAAGCTCCGCAGTTGCGTTTGAGTAAATGATTCCACCACCGGCAATGATGAGTGGGTTCTTTGCCTGCTTGATTGCGGCTGCAACTTCGGCAACTTCGTCAAGGCTTGGTTCTGGACGACGAATCTTCCAGTCGTGTGGCTCAAAGAAGCTCTTTGGAAAATCAAAGGCATGTGATTGAACGTCTTGTGGCAGTGAAATGACAACTGCGCCGGTCTCAACTGGGTTGGCAAGAACTCGGAATGCCTTTGGCAGTGAGTACAACAATTGCTCTGGGCGATTGATGCGGTCAAAGAATCGTGAGACAGGGCGGAACGCATCGTTCACGGTTAGATCTGGTGCACTTGGATTTTCAAGCTGCTGCAGAACCGGACCCTGGCGACGAGTCGCGTAGGTGTCACCAGGAAGAAGCAAAAGTGGAATGCGGTTTACGGTTGCGGTTCCCGCCGCGGTCACTAGGTTAAGCGCACCCGGACCGATCGATGCGGTAACTGCGATTGCCTGAGTGCGTCGAGTCTGCTTAGCAAACGCGGTGGCCGCGTGGCCTAGTGCCTGCTCGTTGCGGCCCTGAACAAAAGGCAACTCGTCACTTAGCTGATCAAGTGCCTGGCCCAAACCGGCAACGTTACCGTGGCCAAAGATGCCCATTGCTGCTGGAACGAATCGCTTGCGCACGCCGTCACTCACTGAGTACTGAGCCGCGATGTACTTTACGACTGCCTGTGCAACGGTTAGTCGAACAGTCTCGCCATAGTTAGGTGTAACCATTTTGATCTCCTTATTTCCCTATGCCCACGCTTGACCGTGCATGATTACGGTTTTTACTTCTGTCATTTCAGCAACCGCTGAACGAAGGCCTTCTTTACCAATTCCGCTGGCCTTCATGCCGCCGTATGGCATTAGATCGGCGCGCCACAACTGAGTCCAGTTGATGTGAACAACACCCGATTCAATTTCGCGCATTGCCTGAATGGTTGAGTTCATGTTGTTAGTGAAGACACCGGCACCTAGACCATAAATGGTGTTGTTTGCTAATTCAATTGCATGCGTAACATCGCGTGCCGCACTGACTGCAACGGCTGGGCCGAATAGTTCGTCTTGTGCAAATGCAGAATCAGGATCAACGTTGGTGACGATTGCTGGCTGAATTACTGCGCCGTCTTGCTGACCACCGGTGAGCAATGTCGCACCCTGGGCAACCGCAGTCTTGATTGATGCGGCAACGCGGTCGGCTTCTTCTTTAGAAATCAAAGTTCCAACCTTGGTGTCGGCTCCCTTTGGGTCGCCTACCTTGATTGCTTCAACCTTTGGCTTAAGAGCCGCAAGGAATTCGTCCATGATTGAATCTTCAACAATCACGCGCTGTGCAGAAATACAAACCTGGCCAGCGTTGATGTATCCACCAAGTGAGATTGAGTTGGCGGCGTATTCGATGTCTGCGTCCTTCAAAACGATTACAGGTCCAGATGCACCAAGTTCTAGAGACAGTTTTTTAACTCCGGCAACGCGTGCAATGTATTCACCGGTTTTGGTTGACCCAGTGAACGAAACCTTGCGCACGCGCTTGTCAGAAACCAAAGCGTCGCCAAGTAATCCACCTGAACCGGTTAGCACTGAAAGTACGCCCTCTGGCAAACCTGCATCAATAAAACATTGCGCAAGTGCAATTGCGGTAAGTGGGGTTGAACGTGCTGGCTTTAAAACAACAGCGTTGCCGACGGCAAGCGCTGGTGCAAGTTTGTGCAGCACTAGAAGTGCTGGGTAGTTGAAAGGCGTGATTGCAACAACAACGCCAACCGGCTGCTTAATTGTGAAACCAACTTTGTCAAAACCGGTTCCCTTGTTGGCATCAAGTGGAAGAGTCTCACCGTAAAGCTGTGAGCCCTCATAGGCGGCAAGGCGAATAATTTCTCCTGAGCGGCTAGCTTCGCCGCGAGCTTCAACCAAACTCTTGCCGTTTTCGGCGCTAATGATTTGTGCAATTTCTTCTTGACGCTCGTCGGCAAGCGCTCCGGCCTTCAACATAATTGCGAAGCGTTCGTGAGCGGGAGTGCGGCGCCACTTTTCGAAACCAACAGTGGCGGCGCCTAGCGCGGCATTTACGTCATCAAGATTCGCGGTGGCTACTTCGCCAACAACGCGGTTGTCAAAGGGTGAACGAACTTCTTCAAAAGCCCCGGACTTTGGCGAGACAAAATTCCCACCGATGATTAGGTTCTTGCGCTCCATTGCGATCTTTCACTCTGACTTGAATTGGACCAGATAACTCTGGAACGGTCCAATTTTCTACCTCGGCAGAATAAATGTCAAATCTAAATGGACACGATTAGATAACGAGTGGCTACAGTGAGCTGTCAGTTGACTTTCTAACGATGAGCCTTGGCACCATGAGGATTTCTTGACCAGCCATTGAGGCCGCCAATTCGGGATCAGTGATCAGTTCTGCTGCCTTGAGAGCAATAGCTTCCTTTTCAGGCTCAATTGTGGTCAGTGAAATCTGGCTAAGTTCAGATAAATAGGTATTGTCGAATCCGGTCACTGCCACAAATGGCTTTCCGGCGGCAACGTGATCGGCAACTGCCTGCTGGGCGCCCACTGCCAAGACGTCATTAAAGAAGACCAACGCGGTTGGCGGATTCTTTTCGGCGAGCGCTGCCTTGGCGGCCGAATTAGCCGCGGCCTCGGTGCGTTCACAGGTTGAAACCTTTGGGGTTAGGCCTTGATCCTCCATGGCGTGCTTGAATGCAGCGAGTCGTTCATCTGATACGGCACCGTCAGTTGGGCCAATGTATTGAATCTTCTTGTGGCCGCGAAGCCTTAGGTGGCGCACCACCAAAGACATTGCTTCTTTATCGTCGCTTCGAATTGAAACCGCGCGGTCTTTTTTACGTAGGGTCGCGATGGTCTTAACAATAGGTACGGTTTCTGGGATCGAGGCCAGCGCCGACTCTTCCGGCAGGTCGCCAACCACAATGATTCCGTTAGGGCGAAGGTCCAAAAGGGCCTGAATCGTTGATTTTTCAACGAATTTCTTGCCTTTTCGCTCCGAAATGATGGCCGCGGCCATAAAGGTTTGTTGGCCACGTTCCAGCAGTGCCCGGCGTGCCAGGTCAGCTACCTCTGTGTAAATAAGATTGTGCAAATCAACCACCAAGATGCCAATAAAGTTGCCTGACCCCGATGCAAGTGAGCGGGCCCACTGGTTTGGGGTAAAGCCAAGTTTTTGAGCTGCAGCCATGACTCTTTCGCGACGTTCTGGACTTACCCCATCTTCGCGCGAGTAAACCATGGAAACCAGGGACTTGGAAACGCCGGCTGCGGCAGCTACATCTCTAATGGTTGGTCTCTTCATAATTCTCTCTGCGCCCCCGGGCCATCGGTGTTAACCAATTTTGTACTAGTCCAAAATGGACTTACCCAAGAGTATCAGTTATATAACTAAACGAGGAACGGTCCAAAATGTTAGGTCATAGGTGTCATACTTTTCGAGTTAGAACTTCGATGGTTCTACAACTCGATAACTCGAAGATGAGAGGCAACAAATGTCAATGAAGAAGTATGTAGCACTTGCCGCTGTGGCAGCGCTTACTCTTGCTGGCTGTGCATCACCAGCTGCAGACACTGCAGCTGGCGGTGACCACAAAGATCTAAAGATTTGTGTTTACACACACGGTGACGGTGGAACTTTCTGGTCTGTATTCCAGAAGGGTGCAGAGGCAGCAGCAGCTGACCTAGGCGTAACACTTGACTACCAGGGTGCAAACAACGACGCTGCAAAGCAGGCTTCAACTATTGAAGCTGGTGTAGCTGCAGGCTGTTCAGGCATTGCAACTTCAGTTCCAGACGCAGAAGCACTACAGGGTCCAATGGACGCTGCTAAGGCTGCAGGCATCCCAACAGTAACTGCAAACTCAGGTTCATCTGTTTTCGCTAAGTTGGGTGCATTCACTCACGTTGGCCAGGATGAAGTTATTGCTGGTGAGCAGGCTGGTCTTAAGTTCAACGCTATGGGTGTAAAGCACGTTCTTTGCCCAATCCAGGAAGCTGGAAACGTTGGTCTTGCTGACCGTTGCAAGGGCCTAAAGAACACATTCAAGGGTAAGGCTGAAGAGTTCAACCTTGATGGTGGTCTTGCTGACCTAACCGCAGCAACCGCAAAGCTACAGGCAGCTCTTGAGGCTGACAAGTCAATCGACGCTATCTTCGCTCTAAACGCTGACATCGCTGCAAAGGCTGCAATGCCTGCTGCAGAAGCTGCTGGTGTAACCGTGAAGATCGGTACCGTAGACATGTCACCTGAGGCACTTGACGCTATTGAAGCTGGAACAATGGAATTCGCAATTGACCAGCAGCAGTACGCTCAGGGCTACATGGCTGTAACCTTGTTGTACCTAAACCTAACCAACGGACACGAACTTGGTGGCGGCCAGCCTATCTACACAGGCCCTGGCTTCGTAACCAAGGACAACGTAACCAAGGTTAAGGAACTAGTAGCAGCAGGTACTCGCTAGTCTCTAGCTGTACTAAATAATTAAGAGGTGGGCTAGGGAATCCCTGGCCCACCTTTTTTATTAGTAAAAAAGTAAAAATTCAAGCAACAAAAAATCAAGTTAGGTAACAAATGACACAGTCGTCAAAGGTCGATGAGCGCGTAAAAAGCGCATCGCTCATTACCAAGGCACTTAGACGCCCCGAGTTCGGTGCGTTCCTTGGTGCAATTGCAATCTTTATTCTTTTCGCAACCACAGATACCACGGGCAACTTTGCCCTACTAGGCGGTATCTCCGGTTGGACTGACATCGCCGCTCCAATCGGCATCGTTGGTATCTCAGTAGCGCTGCTTATGATCGCCGGCGAGTTTGACCTTTCAACCGGTGTTCTGGTTGGTACAACCGGTCTTTTGATCGGTATGTTGGTCAACGAATTCCACATGAACATTTGGGCGGCAATTCTAATTGCCTTCATCTTTGCTGGCCTTATTGGTTTCATCAACGGCTACGTAGTTGTGAAGACCAAGCTTCCGTCATTCATCGTGACCCTGGCTACATTCTTTGTTCTTAAGGGAACCAACTTTGCGTTCACCAAGATCGTGACTGGCTCAGTACGTGTTACCGGAATCGACAAGGCCGACGGCTTTGACTTTGCTGAGGCAATTTTTGCTTCAAAGTTTGGTGAGGCTAACTTTCAGATCGCTCTGGTTTGGTGGGTAGCCATAACAATCTTGGCCACCTTCGTACTTACTCGCACTCGCTTTGGAAACTGGATCTTCGCTGCCGGTGGTGACGCTAACGCTGCGCGCAATGCCGGTGTGCCGGTTGACCGCACCAAGATCACACTGTTTATCTATACTGCGCTTTCAGCTGCACTGATCGGAACCATGTTTGTTCTTCGCTTGAAGGGCATGCAGGCTGGTCAGGGTGTTGGCCAGGAGTTCTACTACATCATCGCTGCTGCGGTAGGTGGAACATTGCTAACCGGTGGTGCCGGCTCGGCTATCGGTGCTTCGCTTGGAGCATTGATCATGGGTATGGCTTACATTGGTATTCCTTACTCACGTTGGGATTCAGACTGGACCGCAACATTCCTTGGAATCATCCTTTTCACCGCTGTGATGATCAACACTTACATCGGTCGCAAGGCTAAGGGAGGCAAAAAATGAGCAAGGCAGTAAACGCCCTAGAGCTTAAGAACGTTGGCAAGCAGTTTGGTAGCGTAATCGCCCTTCAGGGTATTTCGCTAGAGGTTGCTCCGGGTTCAGTTACCTGTGTACTCGGCGACAATGGTGCTGGTAAGTCAACACTTATCAAGATCCTTTCTGGTGTGCACAAGCAGTCGTCTGGTGAATTCAATGTTGAAGGTAAGCCTGCAGTATTTGACTCACCGCGTGACGCACTAGCAAACGGAATCGCAACCGTATTCCAGGACTTGGCAACAATTCCTTTGATGTCTGTATGGCGCAACTTCTTCTTGGGTAACGAGATCCGTTCAGGATTTGGTCCATTCAAGTGGTTGAACGTAAGCAAGATGAAGCAAATTGCAAAGTCTGAGCTACTAGCCATGGGTATTGACCTTCGCGATGTAAACCAGCCAATCGGTACCCTTTCTGGTGGTGAGCGTCAGTCGGTAGCGATTGCCCGCTCTGTTTACTTTGGTGCAAAGGTGCTCATCCTTGATGAGCCAACCTCTGCGCTTGGTGTTCGCCAGTCTGGAATCGTTTTGAAGTACGTGCTTGCTGCTAAGGACCGCGGTGTATCGGTTGTGTTCATTACTCACAACCCGCACCACGCATTCCTAGTGGGCGACCGCTTCTACCTACTCAACCGTGGAAAGCTACTCAACGC
>JBDLVL010000015.1:0-6378 GCA_039804765.1 Actinomycetota bacterium
GCGCAGCTGTGCAAGAAGTTGCCAGAACAATTTTCAACTTTGCAATTCAGGTTCCGGCAATTTCGGAATACGTTGCCGAAGGTGCAGCGATTCAAGCTGCTTGGGCACTTACCGGAAATCGCCCGGACTGGAAAATCACAACTACAAAACTTTCAGCGGCGCAAATAGTTCCGGAAATTCGTACCAACTACGCAGCTGCCTGCGCTAAGTAAATTTTACTTGCGCTTAGCAATTCCCTTTGAAGTTAGGTCGTACTCAAGACGACCCAGGAACCATGATGCAAAAGTCACGGTGATCACAGAAACAAGCGCAAGACCGGAAAGCATCAAAAGCACAGCAATCGTGCGGCCCTCAAATGTGACCGGGTAAAAATCTCCGTAGCCAATGGTTGTGACGGTCACAAACGCCCACCAGATTGCGTCGCCAAAATTCTTGATGTTTGCCTCGGCCACCAGGTGCTCGGCGTCGTAAACACCAAGTGAGCAAGTAAAAATCAAAAGCGGCAAAATCAAACCCAAATAAATACCGATACGAGCCTGCAGACTCTGTGCCACTCGGGCGATGAAGCCAAGCGCAATCACAACGCGGAACATTCGGAAAGCGCGGAACATTGGCAACACAAGCGAAATGAATTCAATTGTGTTCTTCTTCATAAAGTGGCCTTTGTGGTGGCTCATGAAGAATCGGGCTAGGAAGTCAACAATAAAGATGCCCCAGATTACGTCGCTAACCAGAATGAAATCTAAGAAGACTGCAGGCGACCAATGCCCAAGTACCTCAATTGCGTATAGAGCCAAGTAGGCCAGGGCAAGCGTAGCCAATGGGATTGCAGAGATCTTCTCCCACTTTTCCATGGCGATTTCTGACCTGTAGACGCTTTGTGCAGCTTGCTTAACGCTGGCCCGCTTGCTGACCCCCGAATTACTCATAAAGACACCTTATAAGAGGTATGTTTCGGGGCGATGGCGAACAAATTTAGAAGATTTATCTATTCGTAACATGCCGGCGATGTCCGGTCTTTTTTCCGGCATAGGCTGGAGTCACAACACGCTGGCGTGTGTATCGCCGGCGTTACTCGAAAAGGGAGCAATCGTGCGATTTAAGAAGTTAGGGCTGGCGGCAGTTTCAGTTGCCGCAGCAGTTACCTTGACCCTGTCTGGCTGTGCCGGCGGTTCAAATGGCGGTAACAACAACATCGTTTCTGTAAACGGCTCAGAGCCACAGAACCCACTGATCGCAACCAACACCAACGAAGTTGGCGGCGGTTTAATCATTGACCACATTTATGCAGGCTTGGTTTACTACGATGCCGACGGCAAGCCAGTAAATGACATGGCTGAGTCAATTACCTCAACCGATAACATCAACTGGAACATCAAGATCAAGAGTGGTTGGAAGTTCACCAACGGTGAAGAAGTTACCGCAGACTCATTTGTAAACGCATGGAAGTACGGCGCACTTTTCTCAAACGCTCAGCTGAACAGCTACTTCTTCGACGCAATCGAGGGCTTCTCATATGAGAAGGACACAGAGCTAACCGGTCTAAAGGTTGTAAGCCCAACCGAGTTCACCGTGAAGCTTTCATCAGCGCAGTCTGATTTCCCACTTCGCTTGGGTTACTCAGGCTTCGTGCCACAGCCAAAGGCGTTCTTCGACGACCCTAAGGCATTCGGCGAAAACCCTATCGGTAATGGACCTTACATGCTTGCCGAGGCAGGTGCATGGAAGCACAACGTTGACATCAACTTGGTAAAGAACCCTGACTACAAGGGTGGACGCGTTGCCAAGAATGGTGGACTAAAGATTGTGTTCTACGCAACTCTTGACGCTGCCTACGCAGACTTGCTTGCAGACAACCTTGACGTACTTGCCGGTATCCCTGATGCCGCGCTAAAGACCTACAAGGATGACCTTGGTGATCGTGCCGTTGACCAGGGTGCAGCCATCTTCCAGTCATTTACCATTCCAGAGCGTCTTGCGCACTGGTCAGGTGAAGAGGGTCAGCTTCGTCGTGCAGCGCTTTCGCTTGCAATCAACCGCCAGGAAATCATCGATGTGATTTTCAACGGAACCAAGAAGCCTGCTCGCGACTTCACTTCACCAGTTATTGCTGGCTGGAGCGACAAGCTTGAAGGTGCAGATGTTCTTGACTTCAACCCAACCAAGGCAAAAGAGCTTTGGGCGCAGGCTGACAAAATTTCTAAGTGGTCTGGCAAGTTTGAACTTGCTTACAACGCCGATGGTGGTCACCAGGGCTGGGTAGATGCTCTAACCAACAGCATCAAGAACTCACTTGGTATTCAGGCAGAAGGAAAGGCTTACCCAACCTTCGCCGAATTCCGCACCGACATCACAAACAAAACCATCACCGCTGCATTCCGCACCGGATGGCAGGCAGACTACCCAGCGCTAGCCAACTTCATTGCTCCGCTGTACCAGACTGGTGCCGGAGCTAACGATGGCGCTTACTCAAGTGCAGAAGTTGATGCACTGATTGCAAAGGGTAACACTGCCAAGACCCTAGATGAAGCAAACAAGGCGTATCAGGATGCACAGGTGATCTTGCTAAAGGATCTACCTGCAATTCCAATGTGGTACGGAACTTCAAACGGCGGATACTCAACATTGGTATCAGACGTGAAGTTTGGCTGGAACTCAGTTCCGCTACTGCAGGACATCATCAAGAAGTAACTACTAGTTAGAGCCGGGGGTGGCAATCATTTGGATTGCCACCCTTTGGTTTGACTTCAAAACATTAGGCAAATTTTGACCGGCTACATAATCAGGCGAGTGCTTCAGGCGCTACCGGTGTTTTTTGGCACCACCCTGTTGATTTACTTCATGGTGTTCGCAATGCCTGGCGACCCAATTGTTGCGCTGTTTGGCGATAAGGGAGTAAACCCGGCGATTGCCGATCAGCTGCGTGCCCAGTACCACCTGGATCAACCATTTATCGTTCAGTACCTCATCTATATAGGAGGTATCTTTCAGGGTGATTTTGGCACCTCATTCTCTGGTCAGCCAGTAGGCCAAATCCTGGCGTCAACGTTCCCGGTAACCCTTCGGCTAGCGCTAATCGCTGTAGTAATCGAGATGATTGTTGGAGTTGCCATTGGCCTGGTTGCCGGGCTTCGCAAAGGTAAGTGGTTTGACAACTCATCGCTTGTAGCAAGCCTGATTTTGATTTCCACCCCGGTTTTCGTAATCGCCTTCGTTTCACAATTTTTCTTTGCCATCAAACTTGGTTGGGCAAGGGCAACCGTTAGCGGAGAAGCCAATTTTGCAGAACTAATCTTGCCGGGCATGGTTTTGGCAACCCTTGGTGTTGCCTACATAATTCGACTCACGCGGTCATCGGTGATTGATACCGCCAGTCAAGACTTTGTGCGCACCGCCTACAGCAAGGGACTTTCTAGGGCGCGCGTTACCCGGGTTCACATTTTGCGCAACTCAATGATTCCCGTAGTCACCTATGTATCAATTGACTTTGGAATCTTGTTGGTGGGCGCAACGGTAACGGAAGGTATTTTCAACGTGCCGGGTGTTGGCCGTACTTTATATCAGGCAATTATTCGTGGCGAGGGGCCAACTGTTGTTTCTTTCGTAACCGTCATGGTTTTGCTATACCTAGTGGTTAATTTGCTTACCGATCTTCTTTACGCGGCACTAGACCCAAGGATTCGTTATGACAAATAATCGCAACGAACATTTCGTAGCAAATCTTGCTGACACAGCGATGGCCGAAATTGATGCCGTGCGCATCAGTGAAAAGCCAACGAATCTCTACTTGGATGCTTGGCGTGATTTGCGCACGCGCCCAATGTTTTACATTGCCGGACTTCTAATTCTTTTGGTTGCTACCGTGGCGTTTTTTCCAGACTTATTTACTCAGACACCGCCAAACGATAATTGCCTGCTTGCAAACAGCAATGGTTCACCAACCGCGGGCCACCCGCTTGGATTCACTCGTCAGGGATGCGACATCTACAGTCGCATTGTGCACGGAACCTCTACCTCACTATCGGTTGGTCTAATAGTTATTGTCTTGACCACGCTGCTAGGCATAATCTTTGGATCGCTAGCTGGCTTCTACGGCAAGTGGGTAGATGCAATTCTTTCGCGGGCTGGCGATATCTTCTTCTCGATTCCTTACATCCTTGCTGCTGTGGTAATCATGAGCGTGTTCTCTGATTTCAGAAACGTTTGGGTGATCTCGGCAGCAATCGGAATATTCGCCTGGCCATCCACGGCTCGCGTATTGCGCGGTGAAATTCTTAGAGTCAAGCAGCTTGATTACGTGATGGCCTCAACTGCGATTGGGGTTAGCAGATTCAGAATTTTGCTGCGCCATGTAATGCCAAATTCAATTGCTCCGGTAATCGCCGTGACAACCATCTCGTTGGCTGCAGCAATTGTGGCCGAAGCTACGTTGTCATTCTTAGGTGTTGGCTTGCCTACCTCAACCATGAGCTGGGGTAACGACATTAGTCAGGCTCAGGCGGACCTTCGCACGGCTCCACAGGTATTGATTTGGCCTTCTCTGGCCCTTTCAATTACATCGCTGGCGTTCATCATGATGGGTGAGGCTATTCGTGACGCATTGGACCCAAAGGCTAGGGCGCAGCGTTGATAAAGGCCGGGCTAATCATGGATACTCCACTCCTTTCTATCCGCGACCTTGCGGTTGAATTCCCTAATGCCAAAGGCGCCGTTCGCGCGGTAGCCAACGTGAACCTTGATCTTTGGCAGGGTGAGACCCTGGCCATTGTTGGGGAGTCGGGCTCTGGCAAATCAACAACCGCCCACGCCATTATCAATTTGCTACCGGGCGCAGGCAAGATCGCCGGCGGTTCAATTGTTTTTGATGGCAAGGAGCTTGTTGGCGCAAGCGAGTCTGAGCTTGAGTCAATTCGCGGTTCGCAAATTGGTTTTGTTCCGCAAGACCCAATGAGCAACTTGAATCCGGTTTGGTCAATTGGTTTCCAAGTTGAAGAGGCAATTGCCGCTAACAATCCTGATATGGATAAGAAAGCCGTTCGCGCTGAGGCGATTGCAGTATTGCAAAAGGCTGGACTAGCCGATGCAGATAAGCGCATGAAGCAATACCCTCACCAGTTCTCTGGCGGTATGCGTCAGCGCGTATTGATTGGTATTGGACTTTCTGCAAACCCAAAGTTATTGATTGCCGATGAACCAACCAGCGCGCTAGATGTAACAGTGCAGCGCACAATTCTTGATCACCTTGCTTCACTTACGAAAGCAAGTCAGGCTTCTGTAATTTTGATCACTCACGACCTAGGTCTTGCAGCGGAGCGCGCAGAAAAGATTGTGGTCATGTATCGCGGCAAGGTTGTTGAGGCCGGGCCATCAATGGAAGTTTTGAAAAACCCTAAGCACCCTTACACCCAAAAACTTGTCGCAGCTAGAAAAACTGCCGCTCGAAAAATTCACGAAGGCACCGATGTAGCTGTCTCAATCACAAACATCAGCAAGGTTTACCAAATTAAGGGAAGCGGTTTCAAGAGCACACCGTTCACCGCGGTAGATAAAGTCTCGCTAGAGATTAAGCGCGGCACAACTCTTGCACTGGTTGGTGAATCAGGATCCGGCAAATCAACAGTTGCCAAGATGCTACTTGGGCTTGAGAAGCCAACATCGGGTGAAATTAAAGTTGATGGCAAAAATATTGCCGGCATGAATTCTCGTCAGCTTTTTGATTTGCGTCGCCACATGCAACCGGTTTTCCAAGACCCGTACGGTTCACTTGACCCGCTGCAAAACATTGCAAACACAATCGCCGAGCCGCTAGTGACTCACAAGGTTGGCACACGCAAAGAGCGCGAGGCTCGCGTTCGTGAATTGCTTGATCAGGTTTCGCTGCCTTGGGCAATTTCAACTCGCTACCCAAGCGAGCTATCCGGTGGTCAGCGCCAACGCGTCGCGATTGCGCGCGCACTTGCGTTGAAGCCAGAGCTGGTTGTGCTTGATGAGGCAGTTTCTGCGCTGGATGTTTTGGTGCAGGCGCAGGTGCTAGAGCTTCTTGCCAAGTTGCAAGACGAACTGAACCTTACGTACCTCTTTATTACGCACGATTTATCGGTGGTAAAAATAATTGCCGACCAAGTTGCCGTGATGAATAAGGGGCAGATCGTGGAGTTTGGCAGCACCAAAGAGATTTTCGCCAAGCCAAAGCAGGAGTACACCCGCAACCTTTTGGACGCCATTCCTGGGGCCAAGCTGCTCTAGAGCGCAGGGGTATCGGGTTTCAATTGGAGTCCCGATTCGGCTAAACTGGCTAGGTTCGTGGAGACGTCGCATAGCCCGGTCGAGTGCGCCTCACTGCTAATGAGGTAAGGGTGTTAAAGCCCTTCGGAGGTT